>PANO01000089.1 GCA_002707655.1 Deltaproteobacteria bacterium | reverse complement strand
CTACGGACTCGCCCGCCAGCTTATCCATCCACTCAAGCCTTGGCTGGAAGCGTCCGGATTCCAAGGCATTCTGCAAGTGACCGCTATCCAGCACGAGAGGGTTTGGCACGCCATCGAATACAACGTGCGGCTTGGCGTGACCACTGGAGCATTGCTGCTACGGATGCTCCAGAACCCGCTGGAAGTGCTGGGGCAACTGGTGCGTGACGAATCGGCGGCCCCAGCTTGGCATCCGGAGCGGAAGCTCGGAGTTTCACTGACATTGGCGGGTTACGGTTATCCCTACATCGTGCCGAGCGTGCCCAAGCTTCCGGTGCAAGTTTCCGGGGAAGTTTCCTCCGACCTGTGGTGGAACGAGGTGGATTCCAAAGCAGGGCAACTTTACATGACGCACCACCAGAACCTTGACATGGGCCACCGCATCGCTGACCTCAACGCCTGCGGCCCCACTCTGGAATCCGCTCGCGACCAAGTGTACGAGGACATCCGCAAGTTGCGCTGCCTCGGCAGCTACTACCGCCTCGATCTCGGCGAAACCCTGTGGCCTCCGGGAACGTAAGCTTTTGACTCATGTGTAGTTTGAGGTGGAATACTGAATTTTCATCAATAAACTCAATGGAAAAATTGCTTACTTCACCTCAAACCACACATGAGCCGAAAGCGTTTGAAATCCGTTAGAGAATCCGTGAACTACCAACTCCCCACGCCCGAAGCGAAAGCCGCTTACGTCGAGCAGAAGTTTGACGAGATCGCGGAAAAGTACGACCGTTTCAACGACCTCATCACCTTTGGATTGCACCGCTACTGGAAGCAGTTCGTTGCACGACAGACGGGTTTGCGTCCGGGCGAGCGTTGTTTGGATTTGTGCTGCGGAACCGGGGACATCGCCCAAGCGGTCAAACGGATGCATCCGGAGGTGGAGGTGATCGGGATGGATTTCTCTGAGCAGATGCTGGTGTTCGCGTCACGACGGAAAGCCGCGGGCGAGAACCCTGTGCAGTTTTGCCGGGGCGACGCGATGGCACTGCCGTTTCCAGATCGGCATTTTGATGCGGTAACAATCGGCTACGGACTCCGGAACGTCCCGGACCTCACGGGATGCCTGCGCGAAATTCGCCGAGTTCTCAAGCCGGGAGGGGAGTTGGTCAGCCTCGATGTCGGAAAGGTTCGGGTTCCGGTGCTTGCAGGGTTGAGTCAATTTTTCTTGTTCCGGATTGTTCCCCGCATTGGGGAATGGCTCATGCCCGGACAGGAAATGTTTTCCTATCTTCCGCATTCTTCGGTACAGTATCCTAATCAGGAGACCCTCAAGCGGCACCTGCTTGAGCTGGGGTTCCAGCAAGTGGAGGTGCATGATTTTTGCTTTGGTGCCTCTACAGTTCATGTTGCCTACGAACCCAGCTAAGCCATGTTCAGTGCACAGCAAATCAGAGGAGGGATGGATGCTGGGGTGTTGATTGCACTGTTGTTGGGCTTCGTTCTGACAAGCTGTGCGTCAAAGACTCCAACCACCACGGATCGGGTGGTTGAAAAGCTGGAACAAGCGCAGGCCCGGACGATTCCTGAAGAACATCACGAGCTGGTTCCCCGGCACACGGTGGATGAAAACGGGGAATCGAACGTGGAGTTTGTGCTGCGGCGCACGAAACTGCCCAACACCATTCATCGTCGACGGGGCAAAAGTCAGTGCAAGTTGATTATCCAAAAACTCACCTGCGTTTACGGTAATTGAACCTCCACGACCACTACCCCGACTCCTACCTCCGGGACATCCTGCGCTCCGTCCGCACCATTGCGATGGTCGGGGCCAGCACGAACTGGAAGCGCCCCAGTTTCTTCGTCATGAAATACCTCCAGCGCAAAGGCTTCCGCGTGATTCCAGTCAATCCGGTTTCAGCAGGAGAACTGCTGCTGGGCGAAACCGTGCAGTCCAACTTGGAATCGATTCCGGAAGCCGTGGACATGGTGGACCTGTTTCGGAAAGCCGAGCAGGCACCGGGCTTGGCACAGGCGGCTGAACAAATCGGCGCGAAGGTGCTGTGGATGCAGATTGGTGTTCGTAATGACGAAGCGGCTCGTTTGGCGGAAAACGCCGGAATGCAGGTGGTGATGGACCGCTGCCCCAAGATCGAATACTCCCGGCTCTTTGGAGAGTTGGGCTGGCACGGGGTCAACACTGGAGTCCTCACTAGCAAGCGGCGGCGCTACTGATGCCTCGACCCAAATCGACTTACGGACTCGAAACCCTCGCAATCCATGCAGGGACGCCGCCGGACCCCACAACGGGCGCCCGCTCCTTTCCGATCTACCAAAGCACCGCCTACGTCTTTGAAGACGCGGATCACGCCGCCTCCCTGTTCAACCTCCAGACTCCCGGATTCATTTACTCCCGGCTCACCAACCCGACGGTTGCCGCCCTTGAAGAACGGCTGGCGACCTTGGAAGGTGGACGTGGCGCAACCGCAACGTCTTCCGGACATGCGGCCGAAACGCTGGCCCTTTTTCCGCTGATGGCTCCGGGCATGGAGGTGATCGTTGCAGACCAACTCTATGGCGGCACCATCAACCTGATGGGCAAGAGCTTTCAGAAATTCGGCTGGCAGGCGGTGTTTGTGGATGCCACAAATCCGGATGCCTTCAAAAGGGCGCTCACCGAAAACACCCGCGCCATTTTCATCGAAAGCATCGCCAATCCCGCCGGAATGATGATGGATTTGGAGGCCATCGCCAAAGTCGCCAAGGATGCCACCGTGCCGCTCGTGGTGGACAACACGATGGCCACACCCGCGCTCTGCCGTCCGCTGGAATGGGGAGCGGACCTCGTGGTGCATTCCACCACCAAGTTTCTCTCCGGACAGGGCAACGCGATGGGCGGAGTCGTGATTGATTCCGGGGAGTTCCCGTGGTTTGGCAACCCCAAATATCCCAGCTTGAGCACGCCTGCGCCGGAGTATCAGGGCATCACCTTCGCGGAAACCTTCGGCGATCTGGCCTACACGATGTACAGCCACGCGGTGTCGCTCCGGGATTTGGGCTGCACGCTTGCCCCGCTCAACGCATGGTTGACGTTAAACGGCTGCGAAACCCTCACCCTGCGCATGGAACGGCACTGTGCCAATGCCCAGCAGGTGGCCAAATTTCTGGACGACCATCCGGCGGTCGAGTGGGTGTACTACGCCGGACTTCCCAAAAGCCCCAGTCATGGTCTCGCAAAAAAATACCTCTCCGGAGGCTTTGGGTCGGTCTTCACCTTTGGAGTGCGAGGTGGATACGACGCGGGCATCAAGGTCGTGGAGCAAGTCGAGTTGATCAGCCACGTTGCTAACATCGGAGACACGAAAACCCTCATCCTGCACCCGGCTTCCACCACCCACCGCCAACTCACCGACCAGCAGCGCGTTGCTTGCGGAGCAGGTCCAGAAGTCCTGCGCATCTCTGTGGGGTTGGAGTGGGTGGACGATATTCTCCAAGACCTCGATCAAGCGCTTCAAAACGCTACCTCCTGAGTTCATTTGAGAACCCTGCTCCTGCTTGCCATCTTTCTGGGCAGCTTCATTGCTGGCTCAGGGTTCGTTGGATGGTTTGTGCAAGACAACCCGGGGCTGCCGCCGCTCATCCAAGTTTTCCTCAACACCATCACTCCGATTTTCCTGCTGGTGGCTATCGGCTATTTTGTGGGCCCGCGTCTGGAAGTGCAGTCCCGCAGCCTCACCAAGATCGCCTACTTCGTTTTTGTTCCGTCCTTCATTTTCAACACAATCAGCAACGCGACGGTTCCGGGATCGTTGTTTCTACTCATCCTCGGCTTCACGCTGGTTTTACAGCTTTCCATGGTCGCGATTGCAGGATTAACCGGAGTGCTGCTGCGCCGCCCCAAGGAAACCGTTGCGGCGTTCATCATGGTTGCCGTTTTCCCTAACGTGGGAAATTTTGGGCTGGGCATTGTGGAGTTTCATTTGGGTACGGAGGCGGTATTATTGGCGGCGGTGTATTTTCTGACCGTCTCGATGACCTCGTTCACGATCTCCGTGGCCGCCGCGAATTTAGTTCGACACGGAGGACTGTCCGCGGTTTTGCAGGTTTTCCGAACTCCAGCCTTGCTGGCACTCTGGCCTGCGCTGGCGTTTTACATTTCTGGAGTGGAGGTGCCCCTCCTGCTCGAACGCATGACAGGGTTGCTCGGTCAGGCGATGGTGCCAGTCATGCTGGTGACTCTAGGAGTGCAGCTTGCCGAAATCGAGGAGATTCAGATCACTTGGGAGGTCTGGGTGGCCACCGGCCTCCGACTCTTGGTGGGGCCTGGAATTGCTGTCTTGCTGATGCCGCTCTTTGGTTTGGAGGGCATCGCTCGCGCCGCCGGGGTTCTGCAATTCGCCATGCCCGCTGCCGTGCTAGTTGCCATTGTGGCAATGGAGCACAACCTTCAGCCTGCTTTTGCCACCACCACGGTGCTGGTTTCCACCATGTTAAGCCTGCTCACCCTGACCGTGCTGCTCACACTGGTCTAAGGATAAAACCACGCACTGCGTGAAGGAGCACTTGTCTGGAAATTACTGGGAAAAGAGACGAGCTGCGGGAGCATCCCGCAGCTCAGGAGGAAGGCGATTAGCGCTTCATGTTGACAAGATCAACAATCATCTCGTCACTGGTGGTCACGGTCTTAGCGTTGGCCTGAAAGGCTCGTTGCGATTCGATCATTTTCACGAATTCCAGCGAGAGGTCCACGTTGGACTGCTCCAGCATCTGACTGCGAATTTCGCCGAATCCGGCGGTTCCGGGTTCACCACTCACCTTTTTGCCGGAACTCAATGTTTCGACCAAAAGATTGTCGCCAAGCTGGGCGAGCTTACCTGGGTTGTCAAACTTGGTGAGGATCATGCGACCAATCGGGCGGTTGTATCCGGAATCAAAAACCCCAGTCACCGTACCGTCCCCTTCGACGAAGATGCTCTCCAAATTTCCAGAGCCGTTGCCATCGGCACTGGCTTCGACAGTGTTGTACTTCCCGGCAAACTGGGTGATTCCATCCAAACCTGTCCGGGGATCCGTGGGATCGTCCGGATTGAAGCCGTCACCAAGGTGCAGGCCCAAGACGATCGGGTCCTCGCCGTTGAACGGCACCGCGAACTGCGGGACTCCGGTTTCCGGATCAACCGGCTGCGGAATCAAACGGGGTGGCCCTCCCGGCAACGGCTGTCCGTCCGGACCGACTCCACCAGGTTGAGCCTCAAAGCTTCCGCTCGTAGCAGCGATCAGCTTGCCATCTCCAGTGAACTGCATGAACCCGCCCCCCACCGCGAGCAGCGTTCCGGGAACCTGTCCGAGCGAGGCTCCGTCAAACAGCAGGTAGTACTCCCACTGGTTGCGGACACCACTGCCCGGAACGGGCAGGCCCGTTGCCCCGTCCACCTGCTCCGGGAGGTCCGGACGCTTGCGGAAGACCACGGAGGCCGTGTGCGTGTTCCCATACTGGTCGTACACCGTCGTCGAGGTCGCAAAGTTATACATCGTGTCCCGAACGTTGGTGGGATCGAAAGGCACGTCCTTCACCACGGCGTTCGCGTCCAAATTGGCCGCGATTTTCATACCCGTGTTGTTACGTCCATCTCCTGACGGTTGCGGCGGGTCCACCAGTCCCAAAATCTTCAGCGACCCCGGCAACCCCTTGCTCTCCTTGGTGATCCGGTCCACCTCTAAGGCTTGCACCCGATAACCCCGTGGAGTGGCCAAGAATCCGTCCTTGTCATACGACATCTGCCCATTTCTGGTGAAGTACTCATTGCTCGTGCTGGGGTCAATCACCGTGAAATAGCCACTTCCAGCGATGGCCAAGTCCGTTGTGAGCTGAGTGCTTTCCAAGGCACCCTGAGAGACTTCCATCTCAACGCTACCAATCTTCACCCCGTTGCTGACTTTGGTGAACGAGCGGCCTTGCGGATAGTCGTTGCCGAGCAGGTCTTCAAAGGCGATGATGTTGCGTTTGAAGCCGAAAGTGTTGACGTTCGAGATGTTGTTACCCGTGACCTGCATGGCTTTGCCATAGGTCTTGACACCACTTGCGCCTGTTTGAAGAGATCCCAGAAGGGCCATGGATGCGCTCCTTGTTCAGGTTACGGGGCGTGCTGCCCCGGAGTTAAAATCGTCTGTGAAAATCAATCCTCTACCTGCAGTTGCCGACGCTGGAGTTCCACCAGCGTGGCTGCGGGCAGCAAATCTTCTTTGAGAGGCAGCGGGGTGGCTTGCCCAAAGCGACGTTCGCTCAGGTTGCTCATCCCCATAATCTTGCTGGCCACAATCCAATCTCCGTTGATCTTCACCAGCGGTTGCTCGCCATCGAAGCGCACTCCGGCAACCATCCCGGCCTTGGAGATCACCACGGGAACCTCGCCGCTTTCGGCAGTCTTGGCGACAACATCAAAGCGGTAGTTGCCATCCGGCATGGTGTCGCCGTCGCCGTCAAGTCCATCCCAGACAAACTGGTGTTCGCCCATGCCTTGAGCCTTGAGGTCCACACGGCGCACGAGGTCTCCTCCAGTGCCGAAGACATGCACCGCGACCCGTTCGGCATCGCCTTGTAGTTTGAAGCTGACAGGCTGCGTCACCCCACTCTGCACCGACAGGCTGGTCGAACCCACTTCCACATCGCGTCCGAGCAGGCTGCTGGCGCTGGCGCGAGCGATTTGCTTCTGCAAGCCAATCACCTGCCGGGTTTGGGCGTTGAGGTTCTGCAACTGTTCAACGGTTCCCAGAGACGCCATCTGCTGCATCATCTGCTCTGGCTTCATTGGATCGGTGGGATCCTGATTAGCCAACTGGGTCATCAGCAGGTTCAAAAAATCCTGCTTACCCAACTCACGGTTGTCCGCCGTTCCCCGAGCGGTCATGTTCTGCTGGGTGGATTTAGCAGTGGTGATGGCCTGCTGGACTTGACTTGCTTGCATGTTCAGTTATTAGTTAGCAGTTAGCACTGTTCATTGTGTTAGGCGAGGACACTCAAGCTGCCGTCGTGGCGCTGTGTCCGGGGGGTGTTGAGTACGGAATCTGCTTCCGTTTCGCCGGGCCGGATGTTGCCAACCAGTTCTTCATGAAACGCTTCTTGTTGCGCCTGCTGTTGTGATCCGCGTTGATCCACGTTGACGTTCATTCGCATCTCCTGATAGGCGAATTCCTGATCAAGGAACCGACTGCGCAGGGTGTCAAACCCGGCTTCGATCATTTGCTTGGCGGCGGGGTTGTCCACCCGCATCTCAACGGTGAGTTGGTTGCCGGCCTGCCGAACCTTCAGCAACACACGCCCCAAGTGCTCCGGTTCCATCCGCAGGGTGATTTCCTGCGTTTCACCGTTGCTCATCACACGGACTCGGCTGACGACCTGCTCGATGTCAAAGGGAAGGTCTTGCGAGGCTTGCAAGATCGGAACTTCCTTCACGGAGGCTCCGGCTTCCATGCGAACCATAGCCGCGTCTATAGCCAACGGGGCAATCACCGAACTGGTGTTGGACTGCACGGCTTGCGCTTCCGGAGTGCGGGTCAGCACCTGATTCAGGTCGCGCATGGAAAATTCAAACCGCTCTGCCTCTCCTGTTTTGGCATACAGCGCTTGACGTGCCGCTGGAAGCTGTGACGGCTCAAGCTCTTCGACCGGAACCTCTGCAAGCCTAGACTGCGCCAGCACGTCCTTGGCCTTCAGTGGTTCGGCTTCCGGAAGGTGACGTGTTTCCTGCGGCGACCGCAGAAAACGTTCAAACTCCGGCAGGTCCATGTCTTCCTTGGCCACCTCCTCGGTAAAAACTTGTTCTTCAAGGCTGGGAGCAGGGCGCATCGTCTCAAAATCGGCGATACGGGGATCAGGCACCTCCAACACCTCGGACTTGAGGGCCGTTGTGTTCTGGAAGTACTCGGACTTGAGTGTTTCCGGAGTCTTGGGCAATGACTGGAATCCGGGAAAGTCCTTGCGGGGGTTGAGTGCTGCTCCGGATGCACGAAGATCTTCGGAAAGGGCGTTCGGGGCCAAGGCGGCCAGCAGGAAATCCTCGTCGTCGCCAAATTTCTCTTCCGCTTGGAAGTCGGCAAACGCCTCCGCCGAAAACTCGCCCTCCAGAGTTTCGGAGAGTTCCGGGGCTTGGGCAGCTTCCAATGCCCAGGCGAGGTCTGGCTCGCCTGAGGCTCCATTCAAGAGAGCCTCAAATTCAGAATGTGTTTGGGAAGACTCGGCGGCCTCACCCCCAGCGGCTGCCGGGTTGGGCGTAGACGGGGTTTGCCCCGTCATCGAGGGAATCAACACGTTGGCGTCCTTTCCGAAGACCCTCCGCCACCGTGCTGAGGGTCGTTTATTTGTTGGTGATCTCGGCAATCAGCTCAGCAGATTTGTCTGGCCCCATGTTGGCCAGCACCTCCGCGGCTTGCTTGTCCTTCATCCGAATGAGGATGCGGACTGCCGTTGACTGATCGAGCTTTGCAATGGACTGTGCCGCCGTGGCGGCGTCCATCTTAGCGTAAAACGAGACGGCCTTGTCCAGTTTCACTTGATCTTGCGACTTCTTCTTAGAGATGTCGTCCGCAATCTTCTTTTGGAGTTTCTCCAGTTGGCTAATCTACCGCTGGATGTCCTCCTGCAACGCCTTGAACTGCGCCTCTCGCCGGGAGAGGTCTGTCTCCCGTTGCTTGATCTGCTCCGACTGCTCAACGAGCCGAGAGAGGATTTGCTTTTCCGTCTCCGTGAACTCGCGCTTTTTCGGTGCGTCTCCTGCCGCATCCTTGGGAGGCCCGGCGCAGAACTCCAGTCCGTAATCCCGGCAGAGTGCCTTGACCGATTCTGAAAGTTCATCTGTGGTTATGCTATAAGCGGGCCTTGCCTGACAAGTCACCACCAAGAAAACTCCCAAGGCGATCAATTTGTTTGTGGTTTTCATGACACTTGCTGGTTTTGGTCTTCAACTGTGAGGTTAAATTTTCATCGTTCCAGGTCTGTTTTGCAAACCTGACTTAGGTGACTGGAGGTCTGCGCCAGAGATTCTGGGCAATTTCATCCGCTTCCATGCCCTCTTCGCGTTCCTCTATTTCGCGCTCTTCGCGCTCCTGTTTTTCTTGGAGGATTTCCAGAACACGCTTCTTCTGGGTGGCTCCAATCAGTTCCTGTTGCTTGACCTCCACCATCTGTGCTTGCTGCTGGATTTGCTCATCCGAGATTTCAATCAGGTATTGCAGTCGCTGCTCGAAGCGATCCCGGACTTGCAGTTGGGGCATCGTGAACCCGTGCTGCTTCGAGTTGTCCAACGCGCTGCCGTTTTCGGCCCGGCTCTCGTGCAGCACTTGGCGTTGGTCCAGCAGTTTTTGATAGATCTGCACTTCTTGAGCAAGTGCTTTTTGGTAGAGTTTCTCTAGGCGTTCCCTCACTTTCAAGGCGGTCTGCAACCGAAATTTCTTCACGACACGAACTCAGAGGAATGGCCAGCAGGTGCTGTTTGCAAGGGAGTTGCAAATTCCGGGACACTCACGGTGTTCCGCAAGTGATAGCAGGTGACTGCAGCGGCGTTGCTCACGTTGAGCGATTCCACCTCCGGTGTTCCCGGAATGCTCACCAGCCAGTCGCAGCTACGTTTCGTCAAGGGGCGCAATCCGCTGCCTTCGGCACCCAACACCACCATCAGCGGACGATCCCATGCCAGTTGCCGGAGGGGGTTTCGGGATGCACCGTCCAGTCCGACCACCCAGTAGCCGCGCTTTTTCTGCCCCTCCAAAAAACGATGCAAGTTCGTGACGCTCACCACCGGGAACCATTCGAGTGCGCCCACCGAAGCCTTGGCCGCAACTGGCGAGAGGGCGGCTGTACGATCCTTGGGGATCACCACTGCACCGACTCCGAAAAAACCGAGCGTCCGCACAATCGCTCCCAGATTGTGTGGGTCTTCCACGCCATCCAGCACAAACACCAGATTCGGCTTGCCGGAATTGAGAGCGGGCAGTTCCGCTTCGTCAAGCAGGGGCAGCGGACCACACTGCAAGGCAACCCCTTGGTGGATCGACTCCCCCAAATTGTCACTGAACCAGCGAGGAGTTTCATAATGGATTGGCACTCCGGATTTTTTTGCAGCCTCGGCCACAGCTTGCAAACGGTCTTTCCCGGAATCCTTCAGGTGCAACCCGACTAGCTTGCGGCGCTTGTGCCGAAGTGCCGCCAACACCGGATGGGTGCCATAAAGCCATTCCAACTCCTGCTGGCGTTTCCGGGAGTTAAAGTGACGCTGAGGTGCGGTTTTCATCGTTTTGGAGCAAAGCACTCAAAGCATGGAGTTTTCCCGGTTTTTGGGGAGAATGACAAGTCGTCTGTGGATTTTCCGCAAAAACCGATGGCAACTTTCTGGAGGTTTGCCTAAATTGGCGTGAACTTTTCTAACAATAAACGCATGTCAAAAACCACCGATCTCGTCCAGCGCATCCACGACCTCAACCACGCTTACTACTGCGACGTGGCCAAGGTTTCGGATATTGAGTACGACGGTTTGGTGTCCCAACTCCACGCCTTGGAAGCGCAGGCGGGGGAGTCATTTATGGAGGCCTCGCCCCTGCTGCAATTTCCTACAAACCAGCAGCAGGCGTTTCCCTCCCGGCGGCACACCACCTCCATGCTCAGTCTTGGAAATCTCTATTCCGAGCAAGCGATTCTGGAGTGGGATGAGAGTCTGCGCAAGCCCTTGGGGGTGCCCACCCTAAGCTACACCTGCGAACTCAAGATTGACGGCCTCGCCATTGCGTTAATCTATGAACAAGGACGCTTGGCTACGGCGGTCACGCGGGGTGATGGTATGGAAGGCGACGAAGTGACGGCAAACTTGCGGACCATTCCGGAACTGCCCGTTGCGTTGCCAGAACCCCTTGACCTTGAAGTACGCGGCGAGGTTTTCCTGAGCAAGGACGCCTTTGAAAAACTCAACCAACGCCGCACCGCTGGAAACGATCCGCCTTTCCGGAATCCGCGCAACGCCGCTGCCGGGACGCTCCGCACGCTAGACACGAGTGAGGTGAGTCGCCGCAGACTTGGAGTTTTCGTGTATGCTTGCGTGTCCGGAATCGAAGCCGCGCACCACTCTGCCGCGCTCGACCAACTCACAGAACTCGGTTTTCCTATCAATCCGGAGCGGCATTGCGTCTCCAGCATCACCGAGGCACTAGAGTATTGCCGCAGGTGGGAACCACGCCACTCCGAACTGGCCTATGCCATTGACGGTGTGGTTTTGAAAGTGGATGCCTACAGCACACAAAAGCAACTTGGGGTCACGGCCAAGTCCCCGCGCTGGGCGGCGGCCTACAAATTTTCCACCGAACAAGCAGAATCGTGCATCCGGGGTATCGAACTTGGCGTGGGACGCACCGGAGTGATCACGCCCATCGCGCTGGTCGATCCTGTCGAACTCAACGGTACGATGGTCGGACGAGCAACCCTCCACAATTTCGAGCAGGTCCGCAACCTCGACCTGCACCTTGGCGACTTGGTCACGCTGGAGAAAGGCGGAGAGATCATTCCGAAAATCGTCTCGGTCGCTCGATCCGCACGGCCCCCCAATGCGCTGCCAATCCTGCCTCCGGAAACCTGTCCGGCCTGCGATGACAAAGTTAGCCACGAAGACG
>PANO01000091.1 GCA_002707655.1 Deltaproteobacteria bacterium | reverse complement strand
TCATTGGGGCTTCCTATGTTGGTTGTGCCTGCAGTATAGCACAGGTGATTCTATTACCGATAGGGTCTTTTAGATTTTTTTCCTCGCAAATTTACGATACCCCAGTAAATTTGCAAGATGGATTGGTCGTGATCGGTGTGAGGGTCGGCGTGCCGGACATTTTCTGTTGCTGGGTTCCGCTACAAATGCGTTACTACAGCAGACCTCGGAATCCTTGGCAGGTCGAGTAGCCTACTTGGAACTGGCACCGTTCAATCTGCTGGAAGTCGGAGCCCAGCAGCAGACCAACCTGTGAGTTCACGGAGGTTTTCCGGAGCTTTTCTTGAATTCTGAAACTTTTTCAGCAAGTCCGAGTTTAGGTTGTCGAACTCGAAAGACCGAGAACTGCTGGCTACTCAAATTCCATCATCCTTCCTGAAATAATCCAGTTTTGAAAAGACATCCTGAGTAGATCTTGGTCAACGCCGCAAGCCGATATAGGCTTCGATAATTCCGGTGTCTTGACGGGCCTGCTCGGCGGTGCCCCGCCACGCCACACTTCCAGATTCCAACACACAAACCTCATCGGCCACGGCGAGTGCCTGACGGGTGTTTTGTTCCACCAGCAACAGGGTTATGCCTTCGCTACGGAGTTGCTGAAGTGCAGCGTAGCAATCTTCGACCATCCGAGGCATGAGTCCGAGCGAGAGTTCATCGAGCAGCAATAGCTTGGGCTCGGCCATCAACCCCCGACCAATGGCCAACATTTGCTGTTCGCCCCCCGACAGGGATCCGGACTGCTGACCCAGTCGCTCCGCCAGTCGTGGAAACAGGGATAACACACGGTCGAGGTTTTGTGGTATTCGAGCTTTAGGTCGTGAGTAACCGCCAACCTCCAGATTTTCCCGCACCGTCAAATCTGGGAACAAGCGGCGGCCCTCCGGTACTAGCGCAACCCCACGTTGCACTCGCTCTTTCGTGGGCACCTGATCCAGCCGCTCGGCTCCCATCCGGATACTCCCGGATTTGACCTCCACATGCCCCGCAATCGTCATCAAGGCTGTGGTTTTTCCTGCTCCATTTGCTCCAATGAGGGCGTGAATAGTACCCTCTTTTACGATCATATCTATTTCATGCACCACCGTGAGTGGCCCATAGCCACAGGACAGTTTCTCAATTGTCAGCATAGACAGTCCCTTGGCCGATGTAAGCTTCTTGAACAGCGGGGTTGGTCAAAACAACTTCGGGGGATCCTTCGTCCAGTTTCCGCCCGTTGTCCAACACCACCAACCGGGAACAAATCCGCCGCACCTCAGCGAGATTGTGTTCGATGAGCAAAATCGTCTGCCCTTGGTGGTTGAGTTCCACGAGGATATCAGCAAAGGCTGTTGCTTCGGCCTGATTCAGCCCCGCAAGGGGTTCATCCAGCAGCAGCATCCGGGGTCGTATTGCCAAAGCACGGGCGACTTCCAGTCGCTTGAGGAAGCCCAACGGAACCGCTGTCGGAAGGGAATCCGCTGCCCCGTCGATTCCCACCTTGGCCAGCCATTCCCGCCCCTCTCTCAGTGCGGCTTTGCGTTCAACTCGTAACAGGGATCGCCAAGGGTGCCGTGTATGCTCTGAGCCGACGGCAAACGCGACGTTTTCAACAAGGGTCATTTCTTGGAAAGGACGCACAAGCTGCTGTGCAAACCCCAACCCCTTGCGAACCCGGAGGTGGGTGGGCAGAACGTTAAGCAGTTTGCCTTCCAGCTGGACGGTGCCCCTGCTTGCCCGCACCACTCCGGTGATCACTCGGAGCATTGTGGTTTTCCCCGCGCCGTTTGGGCCAATTAACCCAAGCAGTTCGCCATCATTCAGGTTGAGGGAAACCTGCTCCAGCGCGTGAACTCCGCCGAAGTGGACTGAGACTCCCCTGATGTCAAGTAGGCTCATCCTCCCTCCTTTGCGGCAAGTAATTTTGAGCCTTGGGGAAGCATTGTTGAAGGAGTCCTGCCAAACCGCCCGGACTGAAACGCATAACCACAAACAACAAACTGCCATAGAGCAGCAGTTTATAGTCATCAATGAACTGGAACCATTGGGGTAGGACACTGAGCAGGGCCGAGGCCAGCATCACCCCCCAGATCGAGCCATTTCCGCCAACCACTACCATCGCCAGCAAGGTGATTGATTCAACAAAGGCAAAGCTGTCTGGATAGATGAAGCGAACATGGTGTGCGTAGAGTCCGCCTGCGAGTCCGGCCAAAGCGGTGCCAAGGGCGAAGGCGATGAGCTTGTAGCGGGAAACGTCCAAGCCCAGCATACGTGCCGTGTCCTCATCTCCGGCGATTGCTTCAAAGGCATACCCCATCCAGGATCGTCGGATTTGGACACTCAGTAGGACAACAAGCACCACACCTCCAAACACAACCACAAGAAAGCCCAGCTTTCCGAATCCCGGATCAGGGATTGAGGACACTCCCAATTCGCCACCCAGCCATTCCTGTTGCCGCACCACACCCAGGAAGACGAAGTTCACACCCATGGTGGTGATGGCCAAAAAATCGTGTCGAACCCGCAGACTGGCCAATCCGACAATAATTCCAAAAACACCTGCGAGGAGCATTCCAGCGACTAAGGCGGCAAAAAAGGGGGTTCCCGCTTTGGTCAAGAGGCTTGCCGTGTAGGCGCCAATGCCAACAAAGGCAACGTGCCCCAAGCTCACCTGTCCGCAGAACCCTGTGATCAGATTGAGGCTCAAACTGCCGATGATGCTGATTCCCATGATGGTGAGCAGACTGATTTCGTAACCCATTTCACACTCCCCGAAACATGCCTTGCGGACGCACCATCAGCACAAGGATCAAAAAGACAAAAGCGATCGCGTCACGGTTCAGCACATCGCCAAGGTAGATCGTTCCATACGACTCCACCACTCCAAGAGCTAATGCAGCAACTAAGGTTCCCCGGACGCTGCCCAAACCACCCAGCACGATAATCGCGAGGGCTTTGTAACTTGGGACGCTCCCCATGGTTGGCTCCACGAGGTTGTTGAGAATCCCCACGATCATGCCAGCCGCACCCGCAAGTGCCGACCCGATGAAAAAGTTGAGGTGTCGCACCCGAATTGGATCGATTCCGAAGGATTCAGCCATTTGGGGGTCGGTCACTGTTGCTCGCCATGCAAGCCCCAGACGGGTTTTGCTCGACAGCCAGGCGAGTCCGCCGATCAGAGCGACACTGACGAGCATGGTCACCCACTCTGCTTGACGCAAATAGAGTCCGCCCAAGGGCAGCATTTGTTGGAGAGGTGGGTCGGTGTAGGTCACCCCATACGAACCGAACAGAATGCGATACAACTCCTCCATCGCGATGAACAGGCCAATGGATGCGATCAAGGGCACGAAGGGGGGCTGATCCAAAATCGGTTCGTAGCAGAACCGATACAGCACGACCCCCAACAATCCCACGCCGAGCATGGCAACTAAGGCTCCAAGTGCCAAACTCCCTGTGTTGTTGATGACAAGAATACTGAAGTAGCCCCCCAGCGTATAGAGTCCAGCATGGGCAACGTGCAGGATTCGCAACAGCCCGTAAACGAGCGTCAGCCCTACTGCGATCAGGGCGTAGATGCTGCCTTGCAGAATCCCCTGAAGGAACAGTTCAACGTAAAGCATTTTTCAGAGAAAGGAGGATGGGGAAAGGGGAGCGTCGCAAACCAATGCCTTGCTCCCCTACGATTGCTCAGGAATCAGGACTCGGGGGGAGCCAACAGGACTCGATCCCTGATTTCAGAGTGGTAGTGCCAGTCGCCCCCTCGCACAATCTGGACCTGAACGTTCTTGCGAACTTCTCCAAGTTGATTGAAGGAAATATGCCCCGTAGCGGCCTTGAGGCTGGTCTTGGAGATAGCATCGCGGATTGCATCCGGGTTGCTGGTTCCGGCCATGCGCAGTGCAGCAACCACGACATTGATGGCGGTGTGGGTGGAAGCCGAAACCATGTCCACCTTGTTTCCGGAGAATTTCTCGTACTCTGTGATGAAGGCGCGTGCTTCGGAATCGGTGGAATCACGATCAAGGGAGGTGGTGATCAGCACCCCTTCGGCGGCAGGGCCGGCAATTTTGATGAACTGCTCGCCATCATAGCCTTCCTGCCCAATCACTGGGGCGGCCACACCTCCGGAGCGAAGCTGTCTGACCAAGGGGCCGGCGGTGAAGAAGTAACCGGAAGCATAAATGGCGTCCGGTTGATCAGAGCGAACCTTGGCAACAATCGAACCGAACTGCCGATCACGGATCGAGTACTCGTACTCGTTGATGATCTCGATTCCGTAATTTGCAGCCTCGGCCTTAAAACCTGCCGCCAGTGACTTCCCAAAATCGTTTTTGAGCGTGATCATAACCACGCGCTTGTGTTGCATGGTTTGCCCAATCAACAAGGCTCCGGCGCGTCCCTGAACTTCTCCCATGAAGGAGGTGCGGAACACGTACTTTCCACTGCGAGTGATGTCCGGGTGGACGGCGTAGGCCGAAATGTAGGGGATGTTTGCGGCTTGGAACACACCTGCGGCTGCACGAGTGGAACCGGAGTAGCTGCCGGAAACAGCGACTTTCACCCCGTCCTTCTCGATGAGACGGTTAGCGATTGGGAGCGCCTCTTTGGGAGAGGCTTGGTCGTCATAAACCACTAGTTCGATCTGCTTGCCATTGATGCCGCCTGCGGCGTTGGCTTGCTTCACGGCCAGTTTTGCTCCGGTCAGGGCGGATTCCCCATCGGCAGCGGCAAAGCCAGTCAGGGGTACGTTGAAGCCGATTTTTACGGTATCGGCCCAAGCAACTCCGACGGTCAGAGTCAAAGCTGTGATGAAGGAAAGGGTTTGTTTGAGTTTCATTGATCGTCTCCAATTTTGAATAGGATAAATAAAGAAAAGAATTGGCTGTTAGCGCAGTCAAGTCTTCAAATCTAAGGGGTCTGGGTTTATGAGTTGGTGCCTCCTTTGGTTTAGGGTTCGTTGCCAAGAATGCCCGGAAGGTTTAAACCTTGTTCACGGGCATAGTCAAGGGCGATGTCGTAACCCGCATCGGCATGACGCATCACACTGGTCGCGGGATCGTTCCACAGCACACGCTCGATGCGCTTGGTGGCCTCCGGAGTGCCATCGCAGCAGATCACCAACCCGGCGTGCTGACTGAAGCCGATGCCCACACCGCCCCCGTGGTGGAAGCTGACCCAGGTGGCTCCGGACGCGCAGTTGAGCAGCGCATTCAACAACGGCCAATCCGAAACAGCATCGGAGCCGTCTTTCATCGCCTCCGTCTCGCGGTTGGGTGAGGCGACAGAGCCGCCGTCAAGGTGATCGCGCCCAATCACCACTGGAGCTTTGAGTTCGCCTGTGGCGACCATCTCATTGAAGGCGAGTCCGAGCCGATGGCGGTCTCCCAAGCCAACCCAGCAAATGCGGGCGGGCAAGCCCTGGAAGGCAATGCGTTCCTGGGCCATATCAATCCAGTGGTGCAAATGCGGGTTGTCCGGGATCAACTCCTTCACCTTAGCATCGGTGCGATAGATATCCTCCGGATCACCGGAAAGCGCGGCCCAACGGAAGGGGCCGATGCCCCGGCAGAGCAGGGGACGGAGGTACGCCGGGATGAAGCCCGGAAACGCGAAGGCGTCCTGCAAGCCCTCTTCAAGCGCGAACTGGCGGATGTTGTTGCCGTAATCAACCGTGGGGATGCCTTGATTCCAGCAATCGAGCATCGCCTGCACATGCACCTTCATGGAAGCCCGTGCGGCCTGTTCCACCGCCTTCGGATCGTTTTTCTGCTGGGTCCGCCATTTCTCCAGCGTCCAGCCGATGGGCAAGTAGCCATTCACTGGATCGTGAGCGGAGGTTTGGTCCGTGACGAGGTCTGGGCGAATTCCGCGACGGACCAGCTCCGGGACAATCTCAGCAGCATTGCCGAGCAGCCCGACCGAAACGGCGCGACCTTCGGCTTTCGCCTGCTCCAGGATTGCCAGCGCCTCGTCCAGCGTGCCGGCCTTCTCGTCGAGGTAGCGGGTGCGCAGGCGGAAGTCGATGCGGGTCGGATCGCACTCCACGGCAAGGCACGAGACTCCGGCCATCGTCGCTGCAAGCGGTTGTGCCCCGCCCATGCCGCCAAGTCCGGCAGTGAGAATCCAGCGTCCAGACCAATCCCCGCCGTAGTGCTGCCGTCCGGCCTCAACGAAGGTTTCGTAAGTGCCCTGCACAATGCCTTGTGAGGCGATGTAAATCCAACTGCCCGCCGTCATCTGTCCGAACATCATCAACCCTTTGCGGTCGAGTTCGTTGAAATGATCCATCGTCGCCCAGTGCGGGACGAGGTTCGAGTTGGCAATCAGGACGCGGGGTGCGTCGGCATGGGTGCGAAACACGCCAACAGGCTTTCCGGACTGCACAAGCAGCGTCTCGTCGTCGCCCAGCGTCTTCAGGGTTTCGGTGATGAGGTCGAAGTCCTTCCAAGTGCGGGCGGCCTTGCCGATGCCGCCGTACACCACGAGTTCGTCGGGGTTCTCAGCAACCTCCGGATCGAGGTTGTTCATCAGCATCCGGTACGGGGCTTCGGTGAGCCATGAGCGGCAGTTGAGTTTGGTGCCACGAGGGGCGCGAATCGTCCGGGGAGTGTGATGCGAGTCAGGCATGGCTATGTTTTTTGCTGAGGTGGATGATGTCCGTCACAACGTCTTCCAGACGAGTCAGGAGTGATTTGAGGTGGGGCCGGAGAGAACCCGCACGATCCCGTCGATAGGACCACGGCGTGACTTCCTCCATGTAAGTGATTTGCGACAGTTCGAGTTGGATGGCGTGAACGCCGTTGACAGGATTGCCGTAATGCCGAGTGCTCCAGCCGCCCTTGAAGCGTCCGTTCAACACGGAAGTGAAGCCTTCCGCTGCCGAACAAACCGCAAGCGCCGCCTGCTCGATTTCCAGAGCGCAGGTGGTTCCGTTGTTCGTGCCAAGGTTGAAATCCGGGAGCTGTCCCTCGAAGAGGAACGGCAACCGGGAACGAATCGAGTGGCAGTCGAACAGCAGCGCGATGCCGTGCTGCTTCCGGACACGCTCAATCTGCTCCGCGAGGGCCGCATGGTAGGCCGCGTGGTACGTTTGCCGCCGCTGCTCGATTTCCGCCTCGTCTGGCTCAGTGCCGTCACGATAGATCGGCTCTCCCTCAAAATCGACGGTGGAACACAACCCAGTGGTGTTCTGTCCTGGATAAAGCGATACTCCGGAAGGGTCGCGGTTTGCGTCGATGACGTAGCGCGAGAAGGTCGCCTGTACGACGGTCGCTTCCGGGAGCAGGCCGTCGTAGAGTTGGTGGATGTGCCAGTCTGTGTCGGCGAGATCACGGCCACGCTCGTTCAGCCGCTCGGCCAGTTCGGGCGGAAGGTGGGTTCCGCCGTGTGGCTGCCCAAGGATAACGGGGCTGCTGCCTGTGGTGACTGCAACGGGGTTCATTCAAACCTCCAGTTTTGGAAATAAGTTTTCCCCTGCCTTTTCGATCAAAATCCCATTCCGGATAAGTTGGGCGGCAGTTTCCAAATCTGGAGCCATGTAGCGGTCTTCCTGCAATGCTGGAATTTCGGAGCGCACCACGGCCAGCACGTTTTGCAGGGTGGTGCTGGTGGCGAGCGGTTTGCGGAATTCCAAGCCTTGGGCAGCAGCAAGCAACTCAATCCCCAAAATTCGCCCAAGGTTGTCCACCATCCGTAGCAACCGCCGCGCCGCGTGAGCCGCCATCGAAACGTGATCCTCCTGGTCGGCGCTGGTCGGGGTCGAGTCGGTGGAACAAGGATTGGCGAGGTGCTTGTTTTCCGACATCAGCGCGGCGGACGTGACCTCCGCAATCATGAAGCCGGAATTGACTCCAGCATCCGGAGAAAGAAACGGCGGCAGACCAAAATTGAGGTTGGGATCCACCAGCAAAGCCACACGCCGCTGGGCAATCGCTCCGATTTCTGCAAGCGCGAGGGCGGTTTGATCGGCAGCAAAAGCAACAGGTTCGGCGTGGAAATTTCCTCCGGAGACAATTGTGTCGTCACTGAGGACAAGCGGGTTGTCTGTAACTGCATTGGCCTCGACGACAAGGGTTTGGGCGACATGTCGGAGCAGATCGAGGCAAGCTCCGGTCACTTGGGGCTGGCAGCGAATGCAGTAGGGGTCTTGCACCCGCACATCATCGTTGCGGTGCGATTCCCGGATTTGGGAGCCGGACATCAGGTTGCGGAGTGCTTGAGCCGCAGCGATTTGCCCTTGGTGTCCGCGCAGGGTGTGGATTTCGGGATGGAAAGGAGCCGTCGAGGCCATTGCCGCATCGGTGGAAAGTGCTCCAGTGATCAAGGCGCCCAACGCGCAGCGCCAGCCCTCAAACACCCCGGCCAGGGCGAGGGCCGTGGAAACCTGAGTGCCGTTGATCAGCGCCAGACCTTCCTTCGCACCAAGCGTCAAGGGAGCGCGGTCAATCGCGGCCAAGGCTTCGGCGCCGGACATCACTTGTCCCGCAAAGGTCGCCTGCCCTTCACCGATCAGCACGGCGGTCATGTGCGCCAGCGGAGCGAGGTCTCCGGACGCACCCACCGAGCCTTGGGCTGGAATCACGGGCAACACCCCGTGGGCGAGCAAAGCCTCGATCTGCTCGATCACCACCCAGCGCACTCCGGAAGCCCCGCGCCCCAAGGAGAGCAGCTTGAGTGCCATCACTAGCCGCACCGCCGATTCCGGAAGCGGATCACCGACTCCGCAGCAGTGCGAGAGGATCAAGTTACGCTGCAAGAGAGTGGTCTGTTCCGGAGGGATGCGAGTGCTGGCGAGCTTGCCAAAACCGGTGTTGACGCCATAAACCGGATTGCTGCCCTTGGCGGCTTCAGCCACACGACGCGCAGCGGTTTCCACAGACTCCCGTGCTTCCGGAGCCAGTCGCAGGGCTGGACTTTCCCAGTAAAGTTGGGCAAGTTCGTCAAGGGTGGTGGTTCCCGGCGTGAGCGTCAAAGTCACGAAACATCTCCGAAAATGCGTTGGTGCAGCGGGTTGAAGCCGACGCGGTAGGCGAGTTCGGCGGGTTGATCAACGTTCCACACCGCGAGTTCCGCTTTTTTCCCGACCTCCAGTGTTCCGACTTGTTCAGCAATGCCCAAAGCTCTGGCGGCCTCGCGGGTCACTCCGGCAAGGCTTTCCTCCGGAGTCATCCGAAAGAGCGTGCAGGCCATGTTTATGCAGAGCAGCAACGAGGTCAGCGGCGAGGAGCCGGGATTGCAGTCGGTGGCGATGGCGATGGGAACCCCGGCTTGGCGTAGGCCATCCAGCGGCGGGAGTTTTGTTTCTCGAAGCGTGTAGAACGCACCGGGAAGCAGCACCGCGATCGTTCCAGATTTTGCCATAGCCTCGATTCCGGCTTCGTCGAGGTACTCCAAATGATCGGCGGACAAGGCACCGTAGGAAGCGGCCAGTGCGGTTCCTCCGAGATTCGAAAGCTGTTCGGCGTGGAGTTTCACTGGAATGCCCAGTGCTTGCGCCTTGTCAAAGACACGAGCCATCTGTTCCGGAGAGAAAGCAATGCCCTCGCAAAAACCATCCACTGCGTCCGCGAGTCCTTCGGCATGAGCGGCGGGCAGGCTTTCCCCGCAGACAAGGGCGATGTACTCGTCTACTTTTCCAGTGTATTCTGGAGGAATCGCGTGGGCACCGAGAAAGCTGGTCTGCACGCGCACCTTGCGTGCTTCGCCCAGCTTGCGGGCTACGCGCAGCATTTTGAGCTCGGTTTCCACATCGAGACCGTAGCCGGACTTGATCTCAATGGTACCCATGCCCTCGGACAGCAACGCCTCCAGTCGTGGCAAGGCTTGGGCAAGCAACTCATCCGCCGAGGCGTTGCGGGTTGCCGTCACTGTGCTGAGGATGCCGCCACCGCGTCGGGCGATTTCCTCGTAGCTCGCACCCTCCAGCCGCAACTCGAACTCTGTGGCGCGGCTGCCACCATAAACCAGATGCGTGTGGCAGTCCACCAACGCGGGTGTGACCAGTCGGCCAGCCAAGTCCCGGCAAGCGGCCCCGGCATAGCTTTCCGGAAGTTCACTCTCGGAGCCAATCCACGCGATTTTCCCCTTGGACACGACCACGGCCCCGCGCTCGATCAGGCCATAGGGCGAGCTTCCCGGAACCATCGTGGCCAGCTTCGCATTTCGTAAGACGGTGGTGGTTGCAGCCATTGCAGTGATCTTCGTTGGAGCCTTCTCGATTCATCTTGTCGAAGATTTTATATGCTTCTAAGATTGTTTTGTCAATACAAAAATACAACGATACACTTATAATCTGACGATGAACGAAACACAAGTCCCGCTCATCCAAGACCGCATTCACTCCATCCGAGGACAGGTTGTGATCCTCGATTCCAACCTTGCCGACCTCGACGGAGTGACCACCAAAGCCCTGAATCAGGCTGTCGCTCGAAACAAGGATCGCTTCTCTGAATATTTTTCGTTTATCCTGAATAATCAGGAGGTTACAAACTTGAGGTCACAAATTGTGACTTCAAGTTCTGGATATGGAGGCCGTCGGTACTCACCTCGCGTCTTCACCGAACACGGGGCACTGATGGCCCGACGGTTCTCCGCTCAGAGCAGGCGACCGCGATGAGCCTCTTCATCATGCGTGCGTTTGTGAAAATGCGGGAAGCCTTGGCCACCAACCAGAAAATCCTGCAACGGCTTGCCGAGATCGAAAAGACTCTGCTCTCCCATGACAGCGCCCTGCGCGACCTGTACCAAAAGCTCCGGCCTCTGCTCAGTCCACCGGACACGAATCCCAAACCTCAGATTGGCTTCAAGCCAGACCCAAAAGCCTGATCCACGATAAGAAACCCATGAAACTTTTTGCAGAACTGGCCCTGACCTCCACGGGTTGGGAAAAGAACGTCCGGGTGACGATTGACGAACGCGGGTGCATTGCCGCCGTGGAATCCGGAATCGAGGCCAACGGCGAAGATCAGCAGTTGAACGGCCGCATTCTGCTCCCCGCTTTGGCGAATCTGCACAGTCATGCCTTCCAACGCGCAATGGCCGGACTCACCGAGCAACGACTGACCGGACGGGACAGTTTCTGGAGTTGGCGGGAACTGATGTACCGTTTTCTGGAACGCCTGACTCCGGAGCACATCGAGGCGATTGCAGCACTCGTGTTCATGGAAATGCTCGAATGCGGCTATGCGTCGGTGGGCGAGTTCCATTACGTTCACCACCAAGTAGGAGGAACGCACCACGACAACATTGCAGAAACCTCGCTACGAGCCATTGCCGCCGCGCAGCAAACCGGAATCGGCCTCACGCACCTGCCCGTGTTCTACATGCAGGGCGGGGTGGACGGCAAGGCACTCGCGGGAGGCCAGTTGCGCTTTGGCAACTCTCCGGACGAGTTTGCCCATCTGCTAGAGCAAGCACAGGCCGCACTCTCCAAAGCTCCGGAGGATTATGTGCTGGGCATCGCGCCGCACTCGCTGCGGGCGGCTGCTCCGGAAGCACTGGCAACGATCACGGATGCGCGGCCAAGCGGACCAATCCACATCCACATTGCAGAGCAAGTGAAAGAGGTTGAGGAACTTCAAGAAAGTTACGGCGCCCGTCCGGTGGAGTGGCTGCTGCACAACCGTCCAGTTGATGCTCGCTGGTGCTTGATCCACGCGACTCACATGACTCCGGAAGAAACGGCGGCTTTTGCAAAATCCGGAGCCGTTGCGGGCTTGTGTCCGATCACCGAAGCCAACTTGGGCGATGGCATTTTCGACGGGCCGAGATTCTTGGCTTCCGGAGGAAAATACGGGGTGGGGTCTGATTCCAATGTACGCATCTCGCTTGCGGAAGAACTGCGCTTGTTGGAGTATGGCCAGCGCCTTGCGCAACAGGCCCGCAATGTGCTGGTCCCGGAATCCGGCTCGGTGGGGCGAGCGCTTTATGAAAGTGCCTTGGCCGGAGGTGCGCAGGCATTGGCTCGCAACTCCGGGAGGATCGAAGCCGGACGCTGGGCGGATTTGCTCACGCTCGATGCAGAGTCACTTTTGATGTGGGGCTGCGCCGAAGACGAGATTTTGGACCGCTGGATTTTTGCAGGAGATGATTCACTCGTGAGAGAAGTCTGGTCGGCAGGGCGTGCGGTGGTAGAAAACGGACGGCATGTGCAACATGAACAAATCGCAAGGCGCTACCGCTTCGTGATTCAGGAACTTCAAGAAGGGAAATGATGAGAAAAACCAACACAGGAGTCCCGATTTATCTGCACATCAAGCAGGTGGCTCGTGAGCGTATTCAATCCGGCGAATGGAAGCCCGGTGCGTTGATTCCGGGGGAGGAAGCCTTGTCCAAGGATTTCGGCTGTGCTCGCGTGACCGTCCACCGAGCACTGCGGGAACTTGCCGAGGAAGGTGTCTTGGAGCGGCGGCGTAAAGCGGGGACCCGTGTCACGGTGCCAGTGTCACGCTCGGCGAGTTTCGCCATCCCGCGCATTGATCTGGAGATTGAGGGCACGGGATCAGTGTATCGCTATGCCCTCTTACACCGAAAAATAGGGGTTCCGTCAGCGGCAATTCGGGGCAAGTTGGAATCCGGCCCCAAAGTCCGTGCCCTGCATTTGCGCTGCCTGCACTACGCGAACGAGGTGCCGTATCAGTTGGAGGAACGTTGGATTAACTTGGACACCGTTCCGGAAGCGGGCAAGGAGAGTTTTGAGGAAATCGGCCCCAACCGCTGGCTGGTGGAGCGTGTGCCGTGGACCGATGCCGAGCATGTGCTTTCCGCCGCAAACGCCACTGCGGAAGAAGCCGAGCTGCTGGAGGTTGCAGAAAATGACGCGCTCTTCGTGGTGGAGCGCCGCACCTGGAGCCAAGGCAACCTCGTCACCTACACCCGCCTCTGTCATCCGGGACGGCTCTATCGGATGCGCACCGCCCTGCGTTAGGGGTGTCATCGCTCAGGCCGTTCCACCGCCCATGTAGATGCGGGAGTAGCCTTCCTTCAGGTTGGCGTGGATTTGAGTCATGCGCATCTGGATGTGGCTGCTGATTCTTTTGAGAGCCATCTGCTTGTCCCGTTTCCGGATCGCAGCAAGGATACTCAGGTGTTCGTCCGGAACCAGCGATTTTTCATCATCCATGTCCACCCAGCGCACAAAGCGGATCCGGGCGTTGACGTTCTTCAGGCTGCGCAGGATTTCCTGATTGTTGGACAACCCGGCAATGCTTTCATGAAAGTATTCGTCAATTCGGAGCAGTTCGGTGCCTAGGTGTTCTTCGTAGGCAATGCTTGTCTTCCGAACAAAGTCTTCCAGTTCATCAATTTCCTGCTCTGTAGCGTTGTCCACTGCAGAGCGCACACACGCCCGCTCCAGTGCCTCCCGCAGGCCGTAGAGGTCCAGCACCAGCTTGGGTTCGAGTGGTCGGCAAAAGAAACCCTTTCCGGAGGCAAAGTCGAAAAACCCCTCTGCCGTGAGTCGGTTCAGCGCCTCCCGTAGTGGAGTTCGGCTCACTCCAAGCTGCTCGGACAGCACACTCTCATTCAGCCGCTCCCCAGGCTTGAATTTGAAGGTAACGGCCATTTCCTGGAGAACCTGGTGCAGGTGTTCGACACTGCCCTCCTTCCCCACGGGAGCTTTACTGCTGTGCTTCACGGTGTCTGCCTGAATTGCGAGAGCATTCATGGATAAGAAACTGAAACTGCAAATTAAAATAGAAGTCCATTCTCAAAGCACCCAAGGAGCTTCTATTGTTTTTTTGCAGAGTAGCATTTTTTTTATTGACAGCAAACCCTTTTGTATTCTATGCTTCATACAATCCTGCATACAGTTTTGGATGCAGGATTGCACGACAGTGTGCCGAAAATACCCGATCCGCGGCAAAAAGTGGTTTTGTTGCAGATTCTCTGTTGAAACGCAGAGCCAAACTGCTTCTGAATTGGGTATGAACTGGGCAGGAGAGGTGGTAGCTCAGGCTCTTCTTGCCCAGATGCGAGGGATGGAACTGCCATCCCATCCCTCTCTCCTCAGCGCGGGGCTTCGGTCCCACGTATGAATTGTAACCAGAGTTGACCCCATGTCCAACTTTAACAAGTACCCCTTCGCTGCTTTCAAAGTCAAAAGTACTACTTCCTGCACGCATCAGCAATTGGATGATGCGGTGAGTTCTTTTCTGAAAGGTGGTGGCACCATCAAGCGCATCGAACCTGTTGATCCCCATCCGGATTCCAAAAGCTTCTTGGCCTGCCGGACCCAAGCACCACCGCACCAGTTCAATCTGCACCCGCTCGCCTAAGTCGATTCCCACATACCTTGCTGCGCTGAGTAAAAAGGAGCCTTCGTTCAAATTGAGCGGGGTTCCTTTTTTTGTGGGCACTCGCTTCCGTAACGATGCCACCGCCTGCTCAGGGCTTGCGCTTCGGAGCCATTGTTTTCTTGGGATTGCTAAAATGGTGGACATCCCTGCGATTTCATGTCTTAAAGGTAAGTGACTTTGACAACCCTGCCACCTTGGAAATCCGTGAACCCGCACAAGCAAGCAAACACTACCGACCCAGCACTTCCTCAACTTCCGCAAACCCTGCGCTGGAACAACGGACAGTTTTTTCTGCTCGACCAAACTCGGCTCCCCTTGGAGACGGTCGAGGAACGCCAAGATTCCGTTGAGCAAGTTTGGGAGTCCATCAAGCAACTCAAGGTGCGTGGTGCCCCGGCACTTGGGATTGCAGGGGCTTACGGGTTGGTTGTTGCGATGCAGGAACAGCAGACCCTCGCAACTGCCGACTACCTCAAGGAACTCCAGCGGCAGGCGGATTATCTCGACAGTTCCCGCCCGACCGCTGTGAATCTGCACTGGGCCCTCCAGCGTATGCTCCAAAAGGCGGAAGCGCTTGCCAAGGAATCTGCGGGGACGATCCACCAAGCCCTGACGGAGGAAGCCCTCGCCATCCACGAGGAGGACCGCGCCCTCTGCCGAGGTATTGGTGAGGCGGGATTGTCGTTGATTTCGGAAGGCTCCGGAGTGCTGACGCATTGCAACGCCGGTTCGCTGGCGACCTCTGAACTCGGGACCGCCACCTCACCAATGTATCTTGCCCACGCGCAAGGCACGCGCTTCCGGGTGTACGCTGACGAAACCCGCCCCCTGTTGCAAGGAGCGCGGTTGACGAGTTGGGAGTTACAACAGTCCGGAATTGATGTGACGCTGATCTGTGACAACATGGCCGCAACCACAATGGCGCAAGGGCTGATCGACCTTGTCATCGTCGGCACGGATCGCGTGGTAGCGAACGGTGATGTCGCCAACAAGATTGGCACTCTCGGCGTGGCAATCCTCGCCAAGCATTTTGACATTCCGTTCTATGTCGCATGTCCCTACTCGACGATTGATTTCAACACCCTTTCCGGAGACGAAATCATCATCGAGGAACGTGATGCAAACGAGGTCACAAACTTCGGTGCGAAGCCCACCGCTCCGGACGCCATGCAAGTTCTCAATCCGGCGTTCGATGTCACGCCTGCCGAACTCATCTCCGGCTTGATCACCGAACGGGGCATCCTACGCCCACCTTACACCGAATCCCTGCGACAGCACTACGCCTGAACCTTTTGCATTTGACTGTTTAGCCAAGAACGCGAAGGGTTTTCTCTTGGAGTTCCTGCGCGCACTTCGTGGCTGAAATCCAAAATCCAAAATCCAAAAATGCACGACTCATCCCTTTGCTTCAAAACCGCCACTGAACTTGCCACTCTACTTCGCACTCGCAAGGTCTCTGCGGTCGAAGTGTTGGAGGCGCATCTCGCCCAGATCGAGCGCGTTAATCCACAGGTGAATGCCATCGTCACCCTCGTTCCGGAACAAGCTCGTCAGCAAGCTGAGGCTGCTGATGCGGCGGCAGCTCGTGGAGCTGAACTTGGTCCGCTGCACGGACTTCCGGTTGCGCACAAGGATTTGGTTGAAACCAAAGGCATCCGCACCACTTTCGGTTCCCCAATCTTCGCAGACAATGTTCCGCAGCAAGACGCGCTGCTCGTGCAGCGGATGAAGGAGGCGGGAGCCATCACGATTGGCAAAACCAACACGCCGGAATTCGGAGCCGGTTCTCAAACCTTCAACGCCGTTTTTGGTGCCACCAAGAACCCGCACGATCTCACAAAAACCTGTGGCGGCAGTAGTGGTGGGGCGGCGGTTTCGCTTGCTTGCCGGATGCTGCCAATCGCCGATGGCAGTGACCTTGGCGGCTCACTCCGCAACCCTGCGAGTTTTTGCAATGTCGTCGGATTCCGCACCTCAATCGGACGGGTGCCTTCGTGGCCGGGTCCGGGTTGGAATACCTTTGCAGTCGATGGTCCAATGGGCCGGACTGTGGAGGATGTTGGACTGCTGCTCAGCGTGATGGCCCAGCCGGATCAACGGGATCCGTTGTCCCTCACCGATTCAGGAGTGCAATTCCGACAACCGCTAGGCCGTGATTTCAAAGGAGTCCGGGTTGGTTGGAGTTCTGATCTCGGTGGGCTGCCGGTGGATAAACGGGTGTTGCAGACGCTGGAAAAAGGTCGTGCCGTGCTGGAAGCCATCGGTTGCGAGGTGTCCGAGGATTTTCCGGATTTTTCAGGAGCCGATGATATTTTCAAAACATGGCGGGCGTGGCTGTTTGAAATGAAACACGGCGAGGCGATCAAGAGTAAGCGCGAGCAGATGAAAAGTACGGTGATTTGGAATGTTGAAGCCGGACAACAGCTCACCGGGCCAGAGTTGGGGCGTATGGAACTGCGACGCACGGCACTGTACCACCGTGTCCGGGAGTTCATGGAAACCCATGAATTCCTCTGCCTACCCGTCGCGCAAGTGCCGCCGTTTCCAGTCGAACAGGAGTACATCACCGAAATCAACGGCACTCCGATGGAAACCTATCTCGACTGGATGCGCTCGTGCTACTTCATCACGGTCACGGGACTGCCGGCGATTTCGGTGCCGTGCGGATTCACCGAGGATGGCCTGCCCGTCGGTTTGCAAATCGTTGGACGCTCACGGGATGAACTCGGCGTCTTGCAGTTGGCCCACGCCTTTCAACAGGCCAATCCCGCCTGGCAGCAGGTTCCGGAAGTTGCGCAACCGAATTGATTCCGATTTTTGAAACTCTTCGTTCTCGACTCGCCCCTACCCCCAGCGGTCACCTACATCTTGGCAATGCCTGCAATTTTCTGCTGACATGGGCACTGGTGCGCAGTCGGGGCGGACAACTCTGGTTGCGAGTCGATGACCTTGATGCGAACCGCGCTAAGCCGGAGTTTTTGGAATCGTTGTTTCGAGATTTGGACTGGCTCGGTTTGGATTGGGATTCCGGCCCGGAAGGTCCAGAGGAGGTCCGGAAAACATCGTCACAGCAACTCCGGCTCGACCGCTACGAAGCCGCCTTGTCGCAACTCCGGAAGCAGGGCGACCTCTTCGCCTGCAACTGTTCCCGCAAAGAGGTGCAGTTGGCATCCGGAGACGGACGCTATCCCGGAACCTGCCGGAGCCGCGACCTCGATTTTTCCGCCCCGGAAATCGCATGGCGGCTACGAATGCCGGAAACCGCACCCGTGACCATACACGGCTGGATGGGCGCAACAGTTTCAGCGGATGCTGCGCATGTGGGAGACCTCGTGCTGCGCCGTCGTGACGGGATTCCTGCCTACCAAATCACCTCACTCGTGGACGACGTTGACCACGGCATCAACCTCATTGTCCGGGGTGCAGACCTCCGGGAATCCTCAACGATCCAACTCCATCTTGCTGAACGGCTAAAAAACGTTTCCTTCCTGCAAACCCGCTTTTTACACCACCCCCTCCTGATTCGACCCGACGGAGCCAAACTCTCCAAATCGCAAGGAGACGCCACCCTCAAAGCCATGCGGGAGTCTGGCACGGAGGCCAGTGTGGTTTTTGAGAAGTTTGCTCGGTGGCTTGGCCTGCCGGAGGAATGTGGCGCCACATTGACGGACCTTCAGACAGCAATTGGTTCTGACCTGCCCTGAGGTCCGCAGAACCTGCTTTTACAATCACGTATACTGCTGATTTTAAATCTTATTTTTGTTGTAAATTTTCAAGTAAAAATTCTAAAAAAAGGCTTGACAGCCCTTTCCGCTTCACTGTAAGTTATGCGCTAGGCTTAGGCGAACCGTCGGTTCCGGCCGTGGATGCACCCTTTTTTGCAAGGCAATGTAGCGATTCCATTTTATTCCCAATTCGTGACAAAACCGGAAAAGGCTGTGGCGGATGGTGCTGGTTATAGAGATAAAGCCACCGAGGAGGCGCAGAATAGTTTGCGAATCTATAATTCGATGCTAAAGAATTTCCGCGAGAATCGAATGCGTCTTCGGATAGTCGTATGTCGTAAAAACATAAATTAGCCTAATGAGAGGCTCAGCGAAGCGGAGACAGTCAATATGCGCTAACAAGCGGATAAACCGGAGGTCCAGGGGGTGCTTTTCGCTCTCCTAGAACCCTGTTATCCTAAACGTTAGGCTAAAGAGACGAAAATATTATGAAGTACAAGTATTACATTTGTGACGTTTTTACCAACCAACGATTCGGTGGAAATCAATTAGCAGTGTTACCAGATGCAAGTGGTCTTACAGATAAACTAATGCAACAGATTGCCAGAGAATTCAATTTTTCCGAAAGTACATTCATTTTTCCCTCAGAGAAGGGTAACACCCGGAAAGTTCGAATTTTCACCCCTTCTATAGAAGTACCCTTTGCAGGGCACCCAAATATTGGAACTGCATTCGTATTGGCATCTGTCGGTAAATTTGAAGAATTTGAGGAAACAATTGAAATTGTGTTTGAGGAAAAAGCGGGTTTAGTTCCAATAACTTTACGCAAACTTGAGGAAGGAAATCTTTGGTGTGAACTCAAAGCTCCGGAGAAGATTTCATTAGGAATGACAATATCAGTCGAAACATTCGCATCTTCAATATCGCTTCCTATAGGAGAAATAGTCACAGACACACATCTTCCTCAAGTTGCATCGGTTGGTTTGCCTTTTCTAGTAGCAGAACTACGAGATCAGTCTTCGTTGAAGCGAGCGAGAGTCAATCTAGATGGATTCGAGGAAATAGCTGCCCAAGGTGTCACACCTGATGTTCACGTTTATATTCGAAGTAATGATGAATTTGATATTCGGGCACGAATGTTTGCACCTTTTGATGGTGTGCCGGAAGACCCTGCTACAGGAAGCGCCAATTGTGCTTTAGGTGGTTTGCTCGCCCACTATGATGAAGCAAGGTCCGGAAATTTCGAATGGCGAATCTCCCAAGGAGCGGAAATGGGTCGTCCGAGTCTTCTAAAGACACGAGCTGAGAAAAAAGATGGTACGGTTATTTCCACTTGGATCGGCGGAAGTTGTGTAATGGTCAGCGACGGCATGATTTACGTTGATTAACTGATGTTACGCAATGCATTTAACACATTTAAATTACTGATTATAATCATAATTATTGTGTTTCGGTGAGTTTGGGTCCACATTATTTTTACGAACAATTTCAGCAATTCAGGTTTTTTATCAAAAAACAATCGCATATGATAATCTTGAAAAGATGGGTGGAACTCAAAATCGGCTGGCTTTAGTTTAGTCTGATATCCCTCTGCGTAACATCAGTTATTAAGTTCCGCAAAATGTCGGCAGAACATGCTCTTCTGGTTTCGGTGGCAGCATATATTCCGTATGACCCACTGGAT
>PANO01000090.1 GCA_002707655.1 Deltaproteobacteria bacterium | reverse complement strand
TGTTGTTCCTCTGAAAATCGGGAACAATAACTGTAAACCGGGGGAAACGTACCGGAAAACTCCGTCTATTTGCAAAATCCTAACACTTTACAGGGCGAATTTTGCTGAGGACAGGCACCAACACTCAAGAGGGGGACTATCGGGCCTTGTGATGGGAGTAATTTGGAATTTCCTTCATGAGGCGCAGGTGGTCGAGTACAGCACCAAAGCGCTTAGGATCCAGTTTTGGAAACGCCCTCGTGTAGGACTTCCCAAAATCACCCACCCGCTCCTTCATCCGCGTGAAGATGCCGGCTTGCTTGCGCCCCTTTGCCGCCTCCAGCCGCGCCTGCGTCTCTGAACTGATGCTCTTGCCAACCTCTGCAGTCTCCTCGCACCCCGAACCGAGACAAGCCCCCGGCGTCCTGCCGTCATCTCTGCATCTGCCACATCCCCGTGAGGATCAGGGAACGAGCCAGTCGCACAGGGCGCGGGTGACGGCTTCGGGCTGCTCCAGTGTGGAGAGGTGCCCGCAGTGTTCCAGCACCGTGAGTGTGGCGTTGGGGATGCTTGCGGCCATTTCCTCATGAAGTTCCAGCGGCGTCAGGATGTCCTCACGTCCGCACAGCACGAGAGTAGGAACGGAGATGGTGGGCAAGGTGGAAACGCTGTTGCTCCTCGAAAGCACAGCGTTGATTTGGTTGCAAAATCCCGTGGGGCCAACGGAGAGGCCCATATCGAGAATCACCTGACCGAGCGCTTGATCGTGCAGGCGGTCGGGATGGACCAAGCGGGGCAGCAGTACATCAGTGGTGATTTCCGGGAAACGCCCGGATGCGACCATGCGAAGCTGACGGCGGCGGTCCTCTTGACGTTCCGGGGTGTCGGGCCGGGGATTGGTGTCGAGCAGGGCGAGTTGGGTGATGCACTCCGGGGCTTGCCGCCACAGTTCAAAGGAAAGCAAGCCGCCCATCGAAAGCCCGGCGAGGGCAAAGCGTTCCGGGGCCTCAGCCAGCACCTGCTGTGCCATTTCCGCCATTGTGTCGGCCTGGCTCAGGTCCGGAACCCAGCAATCGGCGATCTCCCACAGGGCTTCAATTTGCGGCTGCCACATGCGCTTGTTGAGGAGCAGTCCCGGCAGCAGGACGAGGGGAACCCGGCTCATTCGGCAGCGTCCGGCTCGACCGGAGCAGGGCTAGGTGCAAGAGTGTGCCAGAGCGTGTGTTCGCCGAATTCCGTCCAGCCTTCGGTGAGGCGGCGGTTGCGGACGTAAAGCAGCGAAAGCCCGGAAACGCGCACCCGCCGACCCGTGGGCGCTCCCAGCCAGCCATGCCCGTCGTGTGTTCCCAGCCACGTCCAGCGCAGCATCGCTCGAAAGCCTTCCCGCGGGCCGCCCACCCAAATCAGATCGTCAATGTGATGCGCAAGGTCCGGGAACATCGCCAGCCAACCCAGTACGTCCTCCTGAAAATCCTGAGCGCCGTAGCGTTCGCCCCGTGAATTCCCGTGCCCCCGGAAGTAGTGGTCCACGCCCGCGTCGGAGCGTCCGACCATGCGGCGGTTCCAGAGCCGATGCAAGGTGGAGCGCAGGAAGGATCCGATCTCGAAATTTTCTCGCGCGTTGCCGGGGTCGGGCGGAAGCTGACCTTGCAGGCGTTCGATTTCGCCCTGCACTTCGGGGGCTTCCAGAGCGGAAAATCCCCAAGGCGGGGCTTGGCGAATGGCCTCATCGCTCCAGCCGAGTTGCCGAAGCAGCCCCACCTCGTCCACCGCTCGCCATTCCTCGGCAATGCACTCGTCCGCCACGCGCAGCAGCAGCAGCCACGGCTGCACTATGCGCTGCCCGGTGGGCGTTCCGTAAACGCCGTGTCCCAAGTGCGTGCCCACGAAGGTGCAGCGCAACGCGACCCGGAAGTTCCCGGACTCGTCTTCGCAGGCGAACACCTCGTCAATGAAAAGCCGAGCGTCCGGAAAGCAGGTGAGCTGTTGGGTGACGCGCTCCAGCCACGCATCCCGCCCGTAGGTCAGTTGGCCCCCCTGAATGATGTTGGCCCGGTGGGTGTAGTGGTCGTACATGCGACCCAGTTCCCGGAACTCCCAGACGTTGCGGAGGGTGTCGCAGGCAACACGCAGGGCATCACCGAGGTCGTTGCGGCGTGGATTGGAGTTCACCACAGGCGCTCCGTGGCAAGGGCGGCTCCGGCGGACAGCGAACCCAGCTTGGCCCAAGTGATGTCGGCGTCCACACTGCCAAAGCCCGCGAAGGTGGAGAATCCGCAATCACTGCCCGCCAGTACCCGCTCCCGTCCCACAATGTTGGCATAGCGGCAAATGCGTTCGGCAATCAGTTCGGGGTGTTCCACAAAATTCGTCGTCGAATCCAGCACTCCGGGAATCAGGACCTTGTCCTCGGGTAACTTAGCGTCCCGAAAGGCGGTCCACTCGTGGGAGTGGCGCGGATTGGACCCCTCAAAGGAAAGCGCCTGCGGCTTGGCTTTGAGAACGGTCGGTAAAATTTTGGCCATTTCGATGTCGCAGTGGTGCGGCCCCTGATAGTTTCCCCAACAAACGTGCAACCGCACCATTTCGGCAGGAATATTTTCTAGCGCATGGTTGAGCGCCTCAATGTGCAGTTCCGCCATTTCAAGAAACTCTGCGTCCGACTTATCCTTGAACATCATGTGCCGACCCAGTGCCAAATCCGGGCTGTCAACCTGCAAAACCAGCCCTGTGTTGACAATGCCTTCGTATTCAACGCGCATGGCCTCGGCGAGGGCAAACAGGTAGCTGCGGTGGTCCGGATAGTGGTCGTTGGGCTGGAAGAGCGCGATGACTCCGGGCGAGGCTGCGTTCAGGAATGCTTCGGCGACTCCGGATGCGGCCAGTGCGGCCTGAAAGTTGTCGAGGTCGATTTGCAACGGCTGGAGGTCTTTCACACCCACGTCACCTGTGCAGCGCGGTCGGGTGTAGGACGGCACCCCTCCGCTTTTCGCAATGCGCTTGGAAAACTCCGGATATTCCTCCAAGTCCTTGGGGGTGCAGCGTGGGCTGTCGCCCTCGAATCCGGTGAGGCGATCCTTGATGTAGGTCGCATAGCTGATCTTGCTTTGCTCGCCATCGCTGACAATGTCCACCCCCGCGTCCTTTTGCTTGCGCACGGTTTCCTGCACCGCCTCGGCGATCACGCGGTCATACTCGGCGGGATCGTACTCCTTCTGCCCTTCCTTGGCGAAGACGAGTTCAAAGACGCGTTGTGAGCGCGGCAGGCTGCCAACGTGGGTGGTGAGAATGCGGTCGCTGCTCAGTTTCATGCGGTTCCTTTGAAGTGTTCTGGATTATACCCTAGGCCATTGCAGTTGCAAATCCGTTCAGGGACTCGGCAAAACTTAGGCTTGTTCTCTTCAGGACGGAGAGTCCGGATTGTGAAAAAACCTCTTGCATACGATTGCATACAGGAGTATAATACCACACCTTGTAGATGAAGCAAGTGAACTTCACGGTTGAGTCTGCAGAGCAAGCCGTTTGGTTGATTTACGGCAAACCCAGTGAACGATCCAACCCGGAAGCAGATGGACCGGAAGGCAAGTTTGCGCAATCCATAGCCGGGCGGAACGCCCCTAGGGGCGAGAAGTCCATTTTCCTCAAAGGAGAGTACGATGAAAATATTCAAACTGGTGCTGATTGCAGTGGCACTCGTAGCGTCTGGAACTGCTCAGGCGGCCTGCGGATTCAAGAACAGTGTGTCGCTGAAGTCGCTGACGGCGGGCTTTCAGGCGTGGAAATCCGTCACCAGCGCCATGGCCGAGTGCGGCAACTTTGAACCGGTGCTTGATCAGGAGTTCCGCAAGAAGCAACCCACCGCCTTTTCGGCAAATCCGGCGCTTTATCAAATTGGTGGCGTGTCCAACGGCACCATGGTTCCGCTCTTGAACGAGGGTACGATCCGTCCACTAGACAGCTTGGTCACCAAGCACGGACAGCATCTCAAGCCGAATCAGTTGATCAAGATTGACGGCAAGATCATGGCCGTGGCCATGATGGTCAATGCCCAGCACTTCATGTACCGCGAGGACATCCTCAACAATCTGGGCATTGCCGTGCCCGGTACCTACGGCGAAGTGCTGGCGGTGGCTGAGAAGATCAAGCAGGCGGGCGTTGTGGACTACCCGCTGGGCGGCACCTACAAGGCCGGATGGAATTTGGCGGAGGAATTCGTCAACATGTACCTTGGCTTCGGCGGTGCGTTCTTTGGTTCCGGCAATTCCCCGACGGTCAACAACATCGAGGGTATCGTCACGCTGGAAACCATGAAGGAACTGACCATGTACATGGACCCGGAGTATCTGGTTTCGGACTCCACCTATGTGCAGAAGCAGTTCCAGCAGGGCAAGATCGCCATGGCGAACCTCTGGGCCACCCGTGCTGGTGCGATGGATGACGCCGCCGAATCTCAGGTGGTGGGCAAGGTGCAGTTCTCGTCGGCTCCGGCTCCGACGGCAGGCAACCGCCCGGCCTCGACGCTGTGGTGGGACGGCATCGTGATTGCCAAGAACATCTCGGACACTCAGGCCGAAGCCGCCTTCCGCGTCGCGATGGAAGGACTGGACAGTGAGATGGTGCAGGCCAACAATGCGGATGCCATTTGGCTGATTGACGGCTATGCGCCCGGAAAAGCCGCCAAAGGCGCGTCCGACACCGCCGCCAATGGCGCGGTTCCGTATCCAGCCAGCAAGCAGATGGGCATGATGCACACCGCCCTTGGCAATGGCATCGCCGACTTCCTGATCGGGAAGAAGGACGCCCGCACGGCACTCGCCGACATTGAGGCGGCCTACACGACCTCCGCCAAGGAAGCGGGGTTGCTCTAATCCTCACAATTGTTCCGGAAGGCTAAGCCCTTCCGGAACTTTCCGCCTTGTGGATCGGCAGTAATGAAATTCAAGACCTTCGCGCTGTTTGTTGGCCCGTCGGTCTTTCTCATGTTCCTGTTCATCGCCGCCCCCCTGTTCAGCGTTTTCTGGCAGAGCTTCCACCTCACCAAACCCGTGTTTGAAACTGTGGAGGTGGAAACCTGCACTCCGGGTTTCACGGGCCAGACCTGTGTGGTCGAAAAGAAAACGCGCCCGGTTTTTGACGCCCAAGGCAAGCCCAAGACGGAAACAACCTTCGTCGGCCTGCAAAGCTACCGCAACCTCATTGAACCGGATCGTGCCTTTCCGGCCATGGTGGACGGTGATTGGACCAAGCTGCTGACCATCGACTTCTGGAAGGCGCTGCGCTTCACGCTCACTTTCACCTTCATTACCCTTCCCCTTGTGATCGCAGTTGGGTTTGCCATTGCGCTCGCGGTCAACAACACCCTCCGCGCCCTGCGCGGCCCGGTGATCTTCCTTTCGCTGCTGCCCTTCATCATCACTCCGGTGATCGGAGCGCTGGCGATCCGCTGGCTCTTCATCGGCGACGGCATCATGACCGCATTGCTGGAGTGGTGGCTGGAGCGCGACATCGCCCTTTTTGCGCAGGGCTGGACGATTGAGCTGCTGATGCTCTTCTACCGCGTCTGGCACGCCGCGCCCTTCGCCTTTGTGGTGCTGTACGCGGGCCTCCAGACCGTGAACCAAGACGCGCTGGAGTCGGCCATCATTGATGGGGCGAACCGCTGGGAACGCCTGCGCTACATCGTTATCCCCCACCTGATGCCGCTGCTGATTTTCATTTCGCTGATTCACCTGATGGACACCTACCGGGTGTTCGAGGAGGTGGTGGGCTTCTCCAGCCAAGCGCACGTGATCTCGCTGCAATGGCTGACCTATGACTTCCTGACTCCGGACGACAGTGGCAGCCGTTCGATTGGCCGTGCTTCGGCCAGCGCGATGCTGACCATGATCGGCATTGCTATCATTCTGGTTCCGCTGTTACGCCGCACCTGGCGTGATCACAAGGAGGGGTGACGATGGAAAACCTACCTCGCGCCCTGCGCCAGCCTTTTTTCCTGAAAGTAACCACCGGTATTTTCTTGGGTTTCTGGTGCTTGCTGGCCGTGTTTCCGATTTTCTGGATCGCGGTGATGAGTTTTAAGGTACCGGTCGAGGCGTTTTCTTCAAATCCGTTAGCGGTGATTTTTGGTCCGCAAACCCGCGCCACCGGTAAAGGACTCTCGTTGTTGGACCTCATAGCTGGAATTGCGATGCTGGTGCTGGCAGTGCGGATGGCGATGCACTGGTTGCCGAATGCCGTCCGCCGCCATGCTCCTGTGAGCCAAGCGTGGCTGGGCTGGATTTTCGGGGTCGCACTCTTTGGAGCCGGAGTGGCGGTGGTTTTTCTTGAATGGCTGCCCGGATTACTCGGTGTGCTGAATCCTGCACTCGGTCCGCTCGGTGTCCCACTCATCGGCCTGACTCCGGAGCATTACATTGCCGTGTGGGTGGAGAACGAATTCTACCGCAATTTCATCAACTCGCTGATCGTGACCGCCGGAGTGGTGACGATCTCGCTTTCCGTGGGGACTCTGGCAGGCTATGGCCTGGCGCGCTCCCACACGAGCTTGGCGTTCTGGATTCTCATCATCGCGCTCATTTTCCGGGCCTTGCCGCATTCGGTGCTGGTGGCAGGCTATTTGCCGGTATTCATACATTCGGCGGAAATCCTCCGTCCATTCTTGGGCGATGCCGCACCCACACTCTATGGCCAACCGTGGGCGGTGATCGCGGTATTGGTTTCCATCAACCAGCCCTTCACGATCTGGATGCTGCGCAGTTTCTTCCAGAACATCCCCTCCGAACTCGATGAAGCGGCCCGAGTGGACGGTTGTAACCACTTTCAGGCGTTTCGGCTGGTGATCATACCCGTGATGTGGCCCGGTGTGATCACAACGGGGCTGTTCAGCTTCCTGCTCGCCTACAACGACTTTCTGGTAACTTCGCTGTTGCTAGACGCGCAGAACCAAACGATGGTTCCGGCGATCAGCGGTTATTTCAACCGCGAGACCACCACCACCGATCAGGTGGAAGCCGTGGCCGCCGCGGTCTCCATTACCGCACCCCTGTTCGTGCTGGTGCTGTTCTTCCAGAAGCAGATCATCTCCGGGCTCGTACAGGGCGCGGTGAAAGGATAAGATCGCCATGACTCAGCAAACAAGGGCTCGTGACGGTTCCCACGCTCAACCTCTGAGGCGGGAACATATGCCTACAGACTTCTCCTTCTCCCTTGGGAACTACTTGGGGGGGGACTCTCGCACCGCTCAGCGCATCCCGGATGATTTTGGCCCTCGTCAACCGATGCGAGGGTTTGAGGAGACCTACCACAACATCATCGACTACATTGTCCGCATCACGCACCGCATCTGGGAGGAGTGCAACGTCGAGTACATTCTCGACACCTACTCGGATCAATCCCATGTTTATGACGACTATGGGCTTCAGCTAGGCAACCAGAAAATCGTCAGTGACACGCACCACACCACGGGTGCGTTTTCCAACATTGAACTGATCGCGGATGAGGTCATCTGGGCCGGCAACGATGCAATCGGATTCCATACCTCGCACCGAACCCTGATCCGGGGGACCAATGACGGGGAGAGCAATTACGGTCCAGCCACCAACCGCAACATTGACATCTTGGTGATTGCCAACTGTGTTGCTCTGGAGAACGAAATCTTTCTGGAGCATGTCCTGTACAACACCTCCAGCATGCTTCAGCAACTGGGGCTTGACTTGAACGAGGTGGCCCAACGACTAGCGGTATCTCCACCTTCGGGATGGACAAGGAACGCTCAAACCTGGGAGAGGTTGCGCCAAGCGACTCGGCCTGAAACGCCGATTTGCATCAGTGAGCCGATTGACGGATTTGATGTAGACCATTTCATCCGCAAGCACTTTGATGAGGTCTGGAATCGAAAAAATCTGGAAGTTCTCACCGCCAGCAGCACCCCCGATTTTCAGTTTCAGGGACCAACCAACCGAGCTTTCTCTAGTGTTCAGTCCTACCAAAATTTTCTCCAGTCGATCTTCATAGCCTTTCCTGACCTTGACTTGCAGGTGGACGAAGTTTACTGGATGGGCAACGAATTGGAAGGCTTTCTAGTCTCTACTCGTTGGAGCGCCATAGGCACTCATCAGGGGGGTGGCCTCTATGGACCACCGACTGCCCGACAAGTGCAGTTGTGGGGCATCACCCAAAATCAAATCCTTGATAGCCGCATTTCCAGCGAATGGATGCTGTTCAACGAGTTGGACTTGATGATACAGGTTCAAGCCAGACGCTAGCTAGGTTCAAACAGTTTATCTCCGGATCATTTATGAAAGGCTCCCGTCCGCCACAAGCGGAACTGACGAAGGACAACGACCGCTCCAAAACCGAGGAGACCCGCCACGTCGTCGAGTCGATGGTGGACGGCCTCAACGACCACGAAATTGACGGCATGGGTGCCTTCTTCGCCGAGAGCTTCCGCTGGATGGGCAACGCCGGATGCGGCTTCAAGAACGGCCTCAAGGAGTTTCAGGACAACTGGCAGCGTCCCTTTCAGGCGGCGTTTTCCGACAAGGTGTGCATCGACGAGGCCCGCCTCGCCGAGGGCGAGTGGATGGCGGCTTTTGGCAGGCAGAGGGCCACGCACTCCGGAACCTTCATGGGCATCGCCCCCACTGGGAAGCGGGTGGAAATCCGCTACATGGACTTCTGGAAGGTACAGGACGGCAAGATCGTGGACAACTGGGTGATGGTCGATTTTCCGCATGTGCTACGCCAACTCGGAGTCGATCCTTTCGACGGCCATGGCTGGGAGGCTTATGAACAAGGCGAGCAAATCCTGCCTTGCCCACTGCACGAAGCGGAGGCCAAATGACACAGGATCGGCACACCCGGCACAAGGAACTGCTGGCCCCGTTGCGGGCGGCGATGTACGACTTCAGCGAACAGGGGATACGCTCGGCATTGGGAGCTTTACTGACTCCGGAAGCCGAGGTGAGGCTGTGCTTTCCGTTTGGGAAAATGGTCGGGGCGGCGGCGTTTTACGACTCCGTTTATGCGCCGTTGTTTGCAGCATGGCCGGACTTGGAGCGGCGCGATACCATCGTGATGGCCGGGGTCACTCCGGAAGGAGTTGATTGGGTCGGTTGCGGGGGCTACTATACCGGGACGTTCCAGCAACCATGGCTGGACATTCCCCCGACGGGGCATCAGGCCGCGATGCGCTTTCACGAATTCTACCGGATGAAGGAGAGACAGGTCACTGAAATTCAGGCGCTGTGGGATATCCCGGAGGTGATGATGCAGGCGAACGCCTGGCCGCTGGCCCCCAGTCTTGGCCGTGAATGGCAGGTACCGGGACCCGCCACGCAGGACGGCCTCGTACCCGGCCCGCATGACGAAACACGAAGTCTGGCAACCTGCCAGCACATCATCGACATGCTGACAGCGATGAAGCGTCACCCCTCCGAAGGCGGGCCGGAAGTGATGGAAATGGAGAAATTCTGGTACCCTCGCATGAACTGGTACGGGCCTTCCGGCATTGGCACCGGGCGCGGCATCGCCGGTTTTCGATACTGGCACCAGATTCCCTTCCTCAACGGAATGCCCGATCGGGGGCAGTATGTGGACCAGATCACCTACCACTTCTTTGGCGACGGCGACTACGCTGCCGTGACGGGCTGGCCCAACATGGTCCAGACCCTCTCCCACGACGGCTGGATGGGCATCGCCCCTGTCGGCAAGCGCATCACCATGCGCAGCCTCGACTTCTGGCGGCTTGAACGGGGACTCATCCGGGAGAACTGGGTGCTGGTGGACCTGCTGGACGTGTACGACCAGGTTGGGGTGGACGTGTTCCGGCGGATGAGGGAAGTGACCGCCCATCGGCAGACAAAGCCGATCAACCCGGAAGGGTGACGCGATGTCGGATTACCACAGTCTGAAAGCGCTCGTTCTCGACTACTACCGGGAACTGGAAGCCGCCAATGCGGAAACGGTGGCCAGCGTCATCGGAAGGTTCACAGCCCCAGGCTTTCAGTGGTACGGGGTTCATCCGTTCGGCGAGCAATGCGGCGCGGAGGTCGTTGCGGAAGCGTTCTGGTGCCCGTTCCTGAGCGCCTGGTCTCATGTCCAGCGCCGTCAGGACGTCTTCATCGCGGGCACCAGCGAGATTGACCAGACGGACTGGACGATCAGCATGGGCCACCTGATGGGTCTGCGGGATCGTCCGTGGCTGGGCATTCCCGCCAGCCACAAGGTGGGCTTCCTGCGCTATGCGGACTTCAACTGCGTCCGGAACGGGAAAATCGTCCGCAGTGGTTTTTTCTGCGACCTCATTGGCGTGATGCACCAAGTGGGTATCCATCCCCTCCCGCCGCAGACCGGAGCCTCGTTCCTCTACCCCGGTCCCCGGGCGCACGACGGCATCCAACTCGCCGCGCAGTCTCCGGAGGAATCCCAAAAAACGCTGGAACTGGTCAATCGTATGGTCGCCGACCTGACGGAACTCAACAAGAGTGGCAACGACTTCCCCCCTCCGGAGCTGCTGGCCCGAACGTGGCACGAGGACATGATTTGGTACGGCCCCACCGGGATTGGGGCTACCTACACCATCCCCCGCTATCAGGAGCAGCACCAGTACTCGTTCCGAGGCGGACTCAAGGGCAAGGTGTTCCACGGTCACGTCTGCCGCCTGGCCGAGGGCAATTACGCAGGGTTCTTCGGTTGGCCCAACCTGACCAACACGCCCACCGGAGGGTTTTTGGGACTCCCCGCCAGTGACACCGCCGCCGACATGCGGGTGGTGGACATCTACCGACGCGATGGCGACAAGCTGGCAGAAAACTGGGTGCTAATTGACCTGCCTTGGTGGCTCAAGCAGCAAGGGCTGGACGTGCTGGAGCGTACCCGGAGCATCGTTGGTTCGTAGGTATTTTGAATGTTTGTTCGCTATGCGGAAGACTTGGTGAGCGGAGCGCGAACGTAGGTTTCCAGCACAGCATTCATGCGGGTTTGGTAGCCCTTGCCTCCGTCCTTAAAGGCATCAACCACGAATTTCTTGACATGCAAGGTCACGGGCTGGGTTTTTTCAGGAAGGACGAGTATGGCGTTTTTCCAAAAGGCTTCGTCCAACTCTGGAACCTCGCTGAAGTCAATGTCCTGATCCTTGAGTTCGGCAAGCCCAAGGGCGCTCAGGGGTTGATCGTATGATTTCGGCAAACCGTTGCTTGTCTTCTTCATCAATCTTGGTGCGAGCCGTCGGTTTACTGGGGGTCTTTCAGGAGGGAGACGAACTGGAGAGGGCGGACACTTCCGATTTGCTTGCGACCAGTGTTTCCATGAGCATCCGTTGGGTGTCTGGTCGAGTCACGCGCTTGGAAACACTGAGCATTCCAACGCCAACGATGTTGGTGTTCGCATCATAATCCAACACAACCCCGGGAGCGACGGTTTCGGAATCCACGATTTGAGCCTCTCCGAGCCTCAAATAAACGGCATCTGCGTCTGCATCGTAAGTGAGCTTCATAGTCGGCCCTTCATGTTGAGATCAAAATGCACGGTGATGACCCGTAACGAGTTTGTCTTTGGGGCACAAACCACACGCAACACACGATGATCACATTCCAGAATTACCACCAGCCGATGCTCCAAACCTGAATCGGTTGCGTCAGGTTCCACCAACTTGGGTGTCGTGAGTGCGGCTTCTAACTATTCTGAAAGGATGCTGCGTTCCTGCAGCCGCATTTCAGTATGTTGGGTCAGTTCGTACTCTACCACATTTTTCATCTGCGTGTCATCCAATCGACACCAAACCTTTGTTTTGGCTGGCCCCTCCCTCGATGGGGGTTCCAGAAGTCACTCCAGCGCCACCAACTGCTTCATGAGGGCGATTTCACTGTAGAGGGTGTAGTCCTCGACAAGCGTTTCGTTGCGGACGTAGAGGTGACTGAGGCCCATCAGGGAGATGCGCCGTCCGGTGGGACTGCCAAACACGCCCCAGCCTTCGTGGGTGCCTTGCAGCGTCCAGCGCACTGCGAGCTTGAAGCCGCCCTTGGCTCGGTCCGGATTCCAGTAGAGGTCGTCCACGAGCAGTTGTGCGTCTGGAAACTGCGCAAGCAGGCCCGTGACGTGCGCAGTGTAGTCTCCAGTGCCGTACAGTTCGCGTTGCCCTGGAAGGTGCAGCAGTATGTTAGGAGCACAGCATTCGCGGACGCGGTTGAGAAGCCGCACATTCCAAGCATCGTGCAGGAAGCCTCGCACGAAATCCTCAACATCGAAATCCCCTGACTTGGGCATATGCACTTGGGGTGCGTTCTGCCCACTGAGACGGTCCAAATCTCCGGAGGGGGAATCCTGCTTGCTCCATTCGGCCTCTTGACGCGCCATGGTGCGGGCCAACTCCCACGGATCCAGCCCAAGCTGCCGCACCACGGCGGTTTCGTCGCGGATGAGCCATTCCTCGGCAATGCGGTTTTCATGAGCGATACAGTTGCAGAGCGTACTCCAGTGGATGCGGCGTCCGGTGGGCGGTCCCAGTGGCCCATGCCCCCAGTGGTGGGCGAGGTTGGTGATGCGGGCGGAGAAATGGTAGGTCTGCTCCTCTTCATCAACGCGCCACATCACATCGTCCCCAAACGCCCGACGATCCGGGAAGGTGTGCTGCATCTGTAGGGTGTCGGAGATCACCTGGTCGCGTCCGTAGGAAACGCCGTGCGGGTGCCAAACCGGGGTATTGTGGCGGTACTGGTTGTAGATGCGCCCCACGCCGCGCTCCTCCCAAATCCAGTGGGTTCCCCGGATGTGGTAGTCCACGATGTCCACGATGCGCTCGTCAAAGCCGCGCATCGTCTGCCGCTTTTCCGAACCCGGATTCATCAGCGTAGCGATGTCCTTCCAGCCGATTTCCGTGACAGGGGGAGCTTGAGCGGGTTTGGGTGGAGTTGAATCGTTTGCCATTTTGTCACTCAGAAAGCCATTGGGGATCAGCCAGAGCATCCCCGGAGATCACAGAAAACAGATAGCCCTTTTCAGAACCGACACACTCCAAGCGTCGGGACACCTTGCCGGGCAGGGAGAAGATATCCCCCGTTTTCAGCGTGAAACGGCCCGACTGTCCCTCAGCACTCCAGTCCACCTGCCACTGGCCGCGATGGCAGATCAGCACCTCCTTTTCCGGGCGGGTGTGGGCTTGGTAACCACCACTGGGTTTGGCTTCGTGGAGCAGCAGCACAAAGCCGTCGCCTCCGGGAATGGCCGCGTTTTGCGAGGCAATCATTGCATAAAGCTGGATTGGACCGAAGTCTCCCGCTTGCAAGGGGTGTCCGGACGCTGGATGACGTTGCCCAGCGTAGCAGATTTGCCGTGCCATTTCCGCTTGGGAGTAGTTGTCGTAGCCGGCTTCTTCTTCATGGGTCAGCGTCTTCACCCGTTTGGCACCTTCAGGAAGCGGCTTCTGTTTCGTGTCCCACACACCATGTTCTTCGAGCAGCACCAGCCCGTGGGCCTCGGCGGCCTCGAACACCTGGGGGGCCCACTCCACCCCCCCGGTGTCGTCCCCGCCCAGCACAGTGAAGAGAAACCCGTAGTCCGCTCCGACGTTCTCAAAGCCCCGGAAGCAGTGCGTGGGGATGGAAACGACATCGCCTTCGTGGAGCGTGACGCGATTTTCACCCTGAAGCCCCCAGTAAATCTCGAAGGAGCCTTCGTGGATCATAAAGACTTCGGCGGTGAAGTGGTTGTGCAGTGAATTCTTGATCCTCGGCGGCTGCCCGGCTGCCCCGATATTGAAACCATGGGGCTCGCGGATGTTGACAACCTGCTTGGTGTTTTCGGTTACACCGGGGCCGATGATGCTGAAATTATCCTTGAGGTGGCTTCCGGGAGTGTGCGTGTCAATGAACGCGCTTTTGCACGGCACCATCTCGTTGCGGCGCACCAGCCGCTGGCGCATGGATTCCGGAGTGTGGATCGCAGGCATTGAAACCTTTGGGTGTGGAGTTGAGTGGCGGCGGGCTGGGTTGGGACTCAGGCACGAAGCCGCTGCTTGGTGGCTGAGTCGAACAGGTAGCACTTTTCTGACACGAGCCGCACGCCAACCGCTTCATCAATGCCGATGCGGAATTCCTTGGGACCACGCACGGTCAGCAAATCGTCGCCAAGTTGCACCGTGACCAAGGTGGATTCGCCCGTCAACTCAAACGAATAAACCGATCCGGAGCAGGTGCCATTCTCCGACTGGGTGAGTTCCAAATCCTCCGGGCACACTCCCAAGGTGGCCTGCTGGCAGTCGCCCAGCCCTGTTAAGATGGAAAGACGCGGGTGCTGGAACTGGCCCTGCTGAAGCGTTCCCGGAATCAGGTTCATGGCCGGAGAGCCGATGAAGCCCGCGACAAACAGGTTGGTGGGATCGTTATAGATGTTCTCCGGCGTGTCGAGTTGGGAAATGATGCCGTGATCCATGACGGCCACGCGGTCGGCCAGCGTCATCGCTTCGATCTGGTCATGCGTGACGTAAACCGTGGTGATGCGCAGTTCGTGCTGGAGGTGCTTGAGTTCTGCTCGCATGCTCACGCGCAACTTGGCGTCAAGGTTGGAAAGCGGTTCGTCCATCAAAAACACGGTGGGAGTGCGGACGATGGCACGGGCAAGGGCCACGCGCTGGCGCTGGCCTCCAGAAAGCTCACGGCGGCGGCGGTCCAAGAGTTGTTCCAGCCGCACTTTTTCTGCCGCGCGGCGTACCTGCTCGGTGTGTTCGCTTTTGGGCACCCTGCGGACTTTCAGGGGGGTAGCGGATGTTTTCATAGACGGACATGTGCGGATAGAGGCCGTAGTTCTGGAAGACCATGGCCACGTCCCGGTCCTTGGGCAGTTCGTCGTTGACCCACATGCTCTGCATGAATACGTATGCAATATATTTATACTGCAACTCAGCAGGAAAGGTCAAGGTTTTTTTCGAGTCAGTGGATTTCTGCGGAGTCCCCGATCGCCTGCTTGAGAACCTCAATGGTGAAATCCGGACGTTTGCAGGCCTCGAGGATGACGGCCTCGCGGCGGATGCAGAGGTCAATGTACTCCGGAAGCTTGGGGGTGGCCTCCAGTGGGATCACTACCGCCCCGTGACGGTCGGCGTGGATCAGGTCGCCGTGCTTGACGGCCATCCCGAAGATTTCCACGTCAATGCCAATGTCCTCGACACGCACATAGACATGGCTGGGCGAGATCTTGCCGCCGAGCAGTTGGAAACCGGGGGCCAGCACATCGAGGTCGCGGATTGCCCCGTTGGTGATGCCTCCGGGTAGGCCCAGCGCTTTGTGGATGTTGGAGTTGACCTCGCCCCAGTGGGCACCGATTCCCGGACGCGAATCCAGATCTTGAATGACCACGATGTTGGGGCCGGGATCGCTGGCGACGTACTCGTAGTAGCGCAGGGCATTTTCTCGCTTGCGTACCGGGTCAACTTTGTTGGCCGCCCGGATCGTTGCGGTGCGGGCGTAGCCCACGATAGGTGGCAATGCGGGGTCGGCGCAAACAAACGGCTCGGTGGTGAAGCCAACTGTGCGGCGCTCCGGAACTGCATGCTCCAGTGCGTTGCAGATCGTGGGGGTGTCAAACTGGCGGAGGTGTTCCAAGAGCGAGGGGTCCAAAGACGCGGCTGAAGAAGTCATGGTTTGGTCATGCGATGAGGGAGAAAACGTTGCCCGAGCCAAAACTTGACGTTTGGGGCAGTCTGCCAGTATCCTACTAGCAACAGCATACCTATGCAAAACTCATAACCCAGATTTTTTTACAGTAGATCACCATGATTCGGTACCTCAAAGACGGCATCAGCGCCGAGCAGGTCAAGACGGAGGACGCGCAGGTGCGGCAGACAGTGGAGCAGATTCTTGCGGACATTGAAGCGCGGGGCGATTCCGCTGTGCAGGAACTGGCCAAGAAGTTTGACAACTGGGACCAACCCACCTTCCGGCTCAGCGAGGAAGAGGTCGCGGCGGCGGTTGCAGGGCTTCCGGAACAGACCATTGCGGACATCAAGTTCGCGCAGGAGCAGATCCGCAACTTTGCACAAGTGCAGCACGACTCCATGCAGGAGGTCGAAGTGGAAACGCTTCCGGGGGTCGTGCTGGGGCACAAGCACATTCCGGTCAACAGTGTGGGCTGCTACGTTCCCGCTGGCAAGTATCCGATGGTTGCCTCGGCCCACATGAGCGTAGTCACGGCGAAGGTCGCCGGAGTGCAGCGCATCATCGCCTGTGCCCCCCCGTATCAGGGACGACCCCACCCGGCGATTGTCACGGCCATGCACCTTGGGGGCGCAACCGAGATTTACTGCCTGGGTGGCATTCAGGCGGTGGGCGCGATGGCGCTGGGCACTGAAACCATCCAGTCGGTGGACATGCTGGTTGGCCCCGGAAACGCCTATGTCGCCGAGGCCAAGCGCCAGCTTTTTGGGCGAGTGGGCATTGACCTGTTCGCCGGACCCACCGAAACCCTTGTAATTGCCGACGACAGTTGTGATGCCGAACTCTGCGCGGTGGACTTGCTGGGTCAGGCAGAACACGGGCTGAACTCTCCGGCGGTACTGCTCACCAATTCCGAAACGTTGGCCCGCGACACCATGAGCGAGGTGGACCGGCAGCTCACAATTCTGCCAACTGCCGAAACTGCGGGGCAGGCGTGGCGAGACTACGGGCAGGTGATCGTTTGCGACACCGAGGAGGAGATGATCGTCAAGGCGGATGAGATTGCCTCCGAGCATGTGCAGGTCATGACCCGCAGTCCCCAAAATTTTTTGGAAGGCATGACCAACTACGGAGCACTCTTCTTGGGGCAAGAGACCAACGTTTCGTATGGTGATAAGGTGATTGGCACCAACCACACCCTGCCGACCAAAAAAGCGGCCCGCTACACTGGAGGTTTGTGGGTGGGCAAATTTCTCAAAACCTGCACCTACCAGCGTGTGCTGACCAAGGAGGCGAGTGTGCTGATTGGTGAATACTGCTCACGACTGTGCGCGTTGGAGAACTTTGCGGGGCACAAGGAGCAGGCGGACATCCGGGTGCGGCGCTACACGCAATGATTTTGTCGAGGTCTAATGGCAAACGATGGAGTTGAAGTAGGGCAGATGAAGCGTAGCACATCCGCCAGTTTCGGTAGCAGTATTGGCGGTTCCGCTCCGATTGAACCACCCTACGCGGTTGCGTAGCGCGAGATCACTTCCAACTCAAACACAAACGATGGCGGAGCAGCGGAAGAAGGCCACCTCGATGCAGGTAGCGCGGCTGGCGGGGGTGTCTCAGTCGGCGGTGTCCCGCGCCTTCACGCCGGGAGCCAGTGTTTCGGAGAAGATGCGCCGCCGTGTGCTGGAGGCCGCCCGCAAGCTCAGCTACCAGCCCAACGCCATCGCCCGCAGCCTGATCACGCGCCGCTCCAACATGATAGGTATCGTGATCGCTAACATCACCACCAACCCTTTCTATCCGGATGTGCTGGACGCCCTCAGCCGCCGCTTTCAGGAGCGCGGTCAGCGCGTCATGCTCTTCGTCGTTACCCGTGATCAAAGCCTGGACGACATCCTGCCGCAACTCTTTGAGTATCAGGTGGATGGTATCCTCATCACTGCAGCGACCCTCAGTTCCGAAATGGCACAGGAGTGCGAACGGCTGGGTACGCCTGTGACGCTTTTCAACCGCTACGTCCTTGGCACCAGCGCAAGCTGGGTTTGTTGCGACAACGAGGAAGGCGGACGGATGGTCGCACGGCTATTTCTGGATGCCGGACATGAGCGCCCCGCCTTTCTGACAGGATCGGAAGACACCTCAACTAGTGTGGACCGCGAACGCGGCTTTACGGACTACTTGCAGGAACACGGGGTGATGCCGCTCCGAGAGGTAGGGCACTACACCTATCGCTGGGCGTATGAGGCCACCCTGCGGCTGCTGGATTGCCCGGAGCGTCCCGACGCCATTTTCTGCGCGAACGACATCATGGCGATTGGCGCACTGGAGGCCATCCGGAGCGGACGGGGCTTGCGGGTTCCGGAGGACGTTTCTGTGATCGGCTTTGACGACATCTCGATGGCCGCGTGGCCGAGCTACAACCTCACGACCATCCGACAACCCGTGGTGCCGATGATGGACGAGTCGGTGGAGGTTTTGCTCCGGCGTGTGGAGGATCCGGAAGCCCCCTTCGTCAATCGGCTGATTCCCGGCGATTTGGTAGTGCGTGGTTCAGCGCGACTCCCCAAGGGCGTGTCCTCTGGTTGGGTGATCACCAAGGAACAGGACCACGAATGACGACGATGCAGGAAAAAACGGTTCTCGTGACCGGAGGCGCAGGTGGAATCGGTAAGGCGATCTGCCAGAGGGTAGCCGAATCCGGGGCTTCGGTGATTCTTACTTACCACAACAGCAAGCAGAGCGCAGAGACTTTGCTGGCGTCTCTTCCGGGAACAGGCCACCTTGCCCTCCAGACGCGAGTGGACGAAACTCCGGCGGTGCAGGAACTTGCCGAACGGGTACAGTCGCAGCACGGCAAGCTGGACGTGCTGGTCAACTGCGCAGGTACCACTCGCTTTGTACCGCACCACGACCTTGACGCACTTGACGACAACCTCATTGACGAAATCTTCCGCATCAACTGGCGGGGTGCGTTTGCCTGCGTCCGGGCCTTCCGAAGTTTGCTGGAACGCGGTAGCGATCCGTTGGTGATCAACATCTCCTCCATCGCAGCCGTCTCCGGGATGGGCAGCAACATCGCCTACTGCGCGTCCAAGGCGGCACTCGATTCGATGACCCGCTCGCTGGCCCGTGCGCTGGCTCCGACGATTCGGGTGGTTTCGCTCTCTCCGGGAGTGGTGGATACCGAGTTCATCCGGGGGCTTGACCCTTCATGGCGCGAGGATCAACTCCGCCACACCCCGCTTCAGCGTTTCCCCAGTCCGGAGGAAATCGGGGAGGCCGTCGTTGCACTGGTCACCACGCTGACCAGCATGACAGGCTGCATCCTTCCTCTCGATGGTGGGCGGCCTCTTGGCTGATCAAAATCGAGTTTAGATTCCACATTCTTTAGCTCCATAACCTCGCGGATTCAACTCGTAAGTGTAACTCCCCGTCTGGTGAAGAAGGGCTGGTGGGATGCCGCCGAGGGGAAGACGTGATTCGCGGGCATGGCCCGCTCCTACAGCATCTCGAATCAGGAGGATTTTGCGTACTGCCCGATGCCGCAGGTCTGCATGGTCTCCCGGATTTCGTCAAGAATCGCAGGATCGTCAATGGTGGGTGGAACGGGCACGTCGTCCTGCACGGCAAGTTGCCGGATGGTCTTGCGGAGGATTTTCCCGGAGCGTGTCTTGGGCAGGCGCTTGACAATGGCGGACTGCCGGAAGCAGGCGATGGCGCCAATTTCCTTGCGGATGATGCTCACCAATTCCTGCTGCATCTGTGCTTGATCCAGTGCTGCCCCATCCTTGAGAACCGCAAAACCCACTGGAACCTGTCCGCGCAACTCATCGTCAATGCCGACCACCGCGCATTCTGCGACCGCCGGATGGGAGCCGATCAGTTCTTCCATCTGTCCAGTGGAGAGGCGGTGCCCTGCGACATTGATGACATCGTCCACGCGACCCATCACATAGACATAACCGTCCTCGTCGATCAAACCGCCATCGCCTGTTTGGTAGTATCCGGGGAATTGCGAGAGGTAGGATTCCCGGAAGCGTTGGTCGTCCTCCCAGAGCGTTGGCAGGCAGCTTGGTGGGAGGGGCAGCTTGACCGCGATGTTGCCCGTTTCGCCGGGCTGGCAGGGTTGCCCCGCATCGTCTAAAATTCGTACATCGTATCCGGGCATTGCAAAAGTCGGTGATCCGGTTTTCACGGGTTGCGGTTCCAGCCCCATTGGATTGGAGCAGATCGGCCAGCCGGTTTCCGTTTGCCACCAGTGGTCAATCACAGGCACGTCCATGATCCCCATCAACCAATCGTAGGTCGGCGGGTCCAGCCGCTCGCCTGCGAGGAAGAGGGTGCGCAGGCAACTGATGTCGTACTGCGCCTTGAGCTTCGCCTCCGGATCCTCCTTCTTAATAGCGCGGAACGCAGTCGGTGCGGTGAAGAAGGTGGTCACTTTGTGTTCGGCAATCACCCGCCAGAACGCGCCTGCGTCCGGAGTCCGGACGGGCTTGCCCTCGTAGAGGATGGTGGTACAACCGTGCAGCAGCGGGGCATAGACGATGTAGGAGTGACCGACCACCCAGCCCACGTCCGACCCGGCCCAATAAACATCTCCGGGGTCGGTGTTGTACACGGTCTTCATGCTGTACTTGAGCGCGACCGCATGTCCGCCGTTGTCACGGACAACACCCTTGGGCAGTCCGGTGGTTCCGGATGTGTAGAGGATGTAGAGCGGATCGGTCGCAGCGACGGGAACCGGATCGGCGGGGGAGGCCGAGGTCATTAGCTTATCCCAGTCGTGGTCGCGTCCGGATTGCAGCGCGGCTTGTGATTGTGGACGTTGCAGGAGGACGATGGTCTGTGGGGGATGTTTGGCGATTTGGAGTGCCTCATCCACTAGTGGTTTGTACTCAATCACGTTGGTGAATTCGATCCCGCACGAGGCGGTCACGAGCGCCTTGGGTTTGGCATCGTCAATGCGGAGCGCGAGTTCGTTGGGAGCAAAGCCGCCGAAGACCACCGAGTGGACCGCCCCAAGCCGCGCGCAGGCGAGCATCGCCACTGCGGCTTCCGGGATCATCGGCATGTAGATGATCACGCGATCCCCCTGCTCCACGCCCTGTGCTCGCAACACTCCGGCGAACTTGGCCACCTCGTCACGCAATTCTGTGAAAGTGAACTTGCGCTGGGAATCGGTGACGGGGGAATCGTAAATCAGCGCGAGTTGGCCGCCACGCCCGGCCTCAACGTGGTGGTCCAGTGCGAGGTAGCTGCTGTTGAGCTTGCCCCCCTGAAACCAGCAGTGGTAGCCGCGCTCATTCTGCGTGAGGATGCTCTGCGGAAACTCGTACCACGCGATTTGCTCCGCCTGTCGCCGCCAGAACTGCTCCGGCTGCTCGATTGATTCCCGGTATTCCTCTTGGTAGCCCATCTTTCCTCTCAAGGGTGTAGTTTCAGTACATTTCAGCGTTTGCCCTCGTCCCACTCGAACTCCATATTTTAGACCAAACGGGCACAAAAGTCACGGTTCCAAAACGTAGGTTCCGGGGGCATCGGCGAGTGGTTTGTACCTGGAACTGCCGAGCTTGGGAGGCTTGACCTGCTTGCCGCTCCGTTCGCCCAACCAGACTGCCCAGTTGTTCCACCAAGAATCCTTCACCTTCTTTTGCTGAGCCTGCCACGCTTCCGGAGCGAGTTCGGCATCCCCGTCTCCGGTCCAGTAGCTGCGCTTGGGCGGGTCCACCGGAGGATTGACGACCCCGGAGATGTGCCCGGAGGTCGAGAGCATGAAGCGCACCGGCCCTTGCACCAGCTTGTTGATCTGGTACACCTGCGTCCACGGCGTGATGTGATCCTCTTCCGCCGCAACGCAGTAGAGGGGCTGCTCGATGCGGCGTAAGTCGATGGGATGTCCGGCCAGTGTGACACCATCGGATTCGCGCAGTTTGTTGTGCAGGTAGTACTGGCGCAGGTAAAACTTGTGCATCGCCTCCGGCATGCGCGTGGAATCATCATTCCAGAAGAGCATGTCAATGGACGGAGGCTGTTTGCCGTAGAGGTAGTTGTTGATGAAGAAGTACCAGATTAACTCTACCGGACGCAGCATCCGCATGGTCGTGCCCATCTGTTTGCCGTCCAGATAACCCTGCTCTGCCATGGTTTCCTCAAGGTGCTTCAGCGTATCCTCGTTGATGAACACTCCCAAGTCTCCGGGATGCTCAAAATCAACGAGGGAGGTCAACAACGTCCAATCCTCTACGGGGTTCGTCTTCAAGTTGTCCGGATGGTTGAACCATGCCATTGCCGAGGCGAGCAGAGTGCCACCGATGCAGTAGCCAACCGCGTGAACCTGCTTGGCTCCAGTGATTTGTTGTGCCACCTCCAATGCCGTCACCGGACCTTGCATCAAGTAGTCGTCCATCCCGACCTCACGCATTTCCGCTGTGGGATTCTTCCAACTCACCACAAAGACCGTGTGGCCTTTTGAGACAAGGTTGCGGATGAAACTCTTCTTCGGAGCCAAGTCGAGAATGTAGTATTTGTTGATCCACGGAGGTGTGATCACAAGCGGCTTCTCGTACACCGTGTCGGTCAGCGGCGAGTATTGGATCAACTCCATCAACTCGTTGCGGCAAACCACCTTTCCTGGTGTGTTTGCCAGCGTTTCCCCCACCTTGAACGGAGTTTTGTCCACCGTCGCCGGAAGCCCATCTCCTTTGCTCGTATCCTCCAGCCAGTTTTGCAGCCCCGCGCGTAGGCTCTCCCCTTCGGTCTCCACAAACTTGTTGATCGCCAGAGGGTTGGTCCAGAAGTAATTGTCCGGAGAGAGCGCACTGAGCATCTGCTTAGACCAGAAGATCGCGTCACGCTTCACCGAATCCTCAACGGGAGCTTGCTGGATGCTCTCTTCCATCCATCCGGAATAGGTTTGGTAGTACTCCCGGATCCATTTGAAGTAGGGGAGTTTCGACCAATCCGGAGTCCCTTTTTCATCGACCAGTTGATCTGGACGCTGGTTGAGGAAATCCTGCCAAATCTGTTGATTGGTCGCGGTCAGCTTTTCTGTCCACGAGCGCATGGTGTTGCTGAGGTCTTGGGGATTGTTTGCCCAAGCCTCGGCCACGCGTTGCAACGATTTCATTGCGCCCATCGGATCGGAGGACGGCATTTCCGCTTGGGAGGCGAACTGGCCCCACATTTCCTGAAATTGATCGAGGGGTTGTTTAGTATCCGTTTCTGTGGATATGCTTGGAAACTCCGGTTGGGGGTAATACCGTTTACGATTAGAAACCTTCCATTGACATTCATGGATCACTCAAGCGAAGCTGAAGAGATTTCAATGACAATGGCACATTTGAATCACAAATTGGTATAAGAGGACGGTTAGATGCGCAAGCCGCCATCGCACTCGATGACGCGCCCAGTGAAGTAATCGTTTTCGAGAATGTAGACTGCTGTGTGGCTGATCTCACTGGGATTGCCGAGTCGCTTGAGTGGCACTTGGTCAATGATTTTCTGCTTCACGTCCTCACGAATCGCTGCAACCATTTCGGTGTTGATGTAACCTGGGGCGATGGCACCAACTCGGATGCCGTAGCGTGAAAGCTCCTTGGCCCAAGTCACGGTCATTTCTGCGATTCCAGCCTTGGTGGCGGTGTAGTTGCTCTGGCCCATGTTGCCGGAGCGTGAAAGGCTGGAAATGTTGATGCACACCCCCGGCTTTTCCTGCTCGATGAGTTTGGCGAAAAACTCGCGTCCGCAGAGGAAACTTCCGGTCAGGTTGACGTCAATCACTTGCTGCCAGTTCTCCAGCGACATTTTGGAGGTCTTGCCTTCCTTGCGTCGCACAAGCAGACCGTCCCGGGTGATGCCCGCATTGTTGATGAGGCCATCCACCGTGCCGAAATCTGCAACCACATCCTCAAAGAACTGCACCACCTGAGTTTCATTGGTGACGTTCACAACATAAGTCCGTGCTTCTGCACCATTGGCTTCGCACGCGTTCTTGACGCGTTCTAGATTTTCCTGATCCACATCTGCCAATGCCAGCTTTGCACCACGATCGGCCAAATCTAGGGCGAACGCCTTGCCGAGTCCTCGTCCCCCGCCAGTGATGACAATGACTTTATCCTTGATATTCATTTGTGTTCCTTGTTTGGTTTGGGCGAAAGAAAAAATACTGCTCCGGATCACTCAGGAGATGACTGAAATTGAAGATGGTTTCGGAAAACCAGCCCCCGGAAAACATCCGGGGGTTAAGGAGGGTGTCGGTTCAGACGGCGGGACGGTTGGCCACTAAATCCTCCACGACCGACGGATCCGCCAGTGTGGAGGTGTCGCCTAGGTTGCTCAACTCGTTCTCGGCGATCTTGCGCAGAATGCGGCGCATGATCTTTCCGGAGCGCGTCTTCGGCAAGCCCGGTGCCCACTGGAGAATGTCAATCGTTGCGATTGGGCCAATCTCCGTGCGGACGAGTTGAATCAACCCTTTCCTCAAATCCTCAGTGGCTTCCACCCCCGAATTCAGGGTGACATACGCGTAGATGCCTTGTCCCTTGATTTCGTGTGGGCAGCCGACAACGGCAGCCTCGGCCACATTTTCGTGCAGCACCAGCGCGGACTCGATTTCCGCCGTGCCCATGCGGTGTCCGGAGACGTTCAAGACATCATCCACCCGCCCGGTGATCCAGTAATAGCCGTCTTCGTCACGTCGGCAACCATCGCCAGTGAAGTAGTACCCCTTGTAGGTGCTGAAATAGGTCTGGAAGAAGCGCTCATGGTCGCCATAAATCGAACGCATCTGTCCGGGCCACGGATGCTTGATGCAAAGATTTCCGGAGGCTGCGCCTTCCAGTTCCTTGCCATTCTCATCCACCAGCATCGGCTGTACTCCGAAGAACGGTCGCGTCACCGATCCTGGCTTGAGTCGGGTTGCGCCCGGAAGTGGTGTGATGAGGATGCCACCCGTTTCCGTCTGCCACCAAGTGTCCACAATGGGGCAGCGTTCCTTGCCGACCACCCGGTGGTACCACATCCACGCTTCCGGATTGATCGGTTCGCCCACGGTGCCCAGCAACCGCAAGCTGCTGAGGTCACGCTTGTTGACTAACGCGTCACCTTCCTTCGCAATCGCCCGGATCGCAGTCGGAGCCGTATAGAAGATGTTGACCTGATGCTTGTCGCACACATCCCAGAAACGTCCGAAGTCCGGATAGTTTGGAACGCCCTCGAACATTAGCGTAGTCGCACCGTTGGCAAGTGGCCCATAGACGATGTAGCTGTGACCCGTGACCCAGCCAACATCTGCGGTGCACCAGTAGATGTCACCGTCCTTGTAGTCGAAAACGTACTGGTGGGTGATGGCGGTGTAGAGCAGATACCCGGCGGTGGTGTGCAACACGCCCTTGGGTTTTCCGGTGGACCCGGAGGTGTAGAGGATGAAGAGCGGATCCTCAGCATCCATTGCTTCGGCAGGGCAATCTGCGGAGGCACTGGCCATGGCCTCGTGATACCAAACGTCTCGGCCCTCCTGCCATTCTACGGGAGCACCGCCGCGTTGCACCACAATCATTTTCTGAATGCTCGGCGTGGATTCGCACGCCTTATCGGCGTTGGTCTTGAGCGGAACCTTCTTTCCGCCCCGGATGCTCTGATCGGCTGTGATCAGTACACAGCACTCGGAATCGTTGATGCGGTCCTTGAGGGCTTCCGGAGAGAAACCACCGAAGACCACCGAGTGGATCGCGCCAATACGGGTGCAGGCCAGCATCGCTACGGCGGCTTCCGGAACCATTGGCATGTAAATGCACACCCGGTCACCCTTGTTCACACCCTGCGCCTTGAGGACATTGGCGAACTTGCAGACCTCAGTATGAAGCTGGCGGTAGGTGAGCTTGCGGTCCTCGCCCGGATCGTCGGACTCCCAGATGATGGCCACTTGATCGCCGCGCTTTTCTAGATGGCGGTCCAGACAGTTGGCAGAGACATTCAGCTTGGCGCCCTCAAACCAGCGGATGTACGCTTTGTGGTAATCCCAGTCCAGCACCCGGTCCCACTTCCGGGACCAGTCGAGGCGATCCGCCTGCCGCCCCCAGAAACCCTCCGGATCCCGGATGGACTCCTCGTACAACTTCAGGTAGGCGTCGTTGTCTAGATACGCCTTGCCTTGATAGGACTTGGCAACCTCTAGGATCGTGTCTTCACTCATGGCTCATCTCCAGTCTTGTCTAAATTAGCGGATTTGTGAAAAATTGCAACTTAAATTACGATTCTTGCATTCCAGCAAGCGGTTGAGAAGCTGGACAGGGTTAAGGAATACCACACACTTTGGCCAGATGCCAGTGCTTCTCTAGGGAGAAAACGCTTTGTAGATGGCTCTGGCGATCTCGCCTTCGCGCGGGAAGGAGAGCATGCCCATCACGGAATACCCCAAGAACCACGGCATCATGTAAAACGGAGCATGTAGAAGAACCACGCGACATAGAGCGGCACGAGAATGGGCAGGAGAAACCCCGGTGTGATGGGGCGGAAGCTGCGAAGCAGTGGATTGGTGGCGGGAAATCTTGGCGTGGCTGATCATTGGGGCTTCCTGTGTTGGTCGTGCCTACCCAGTGTAGCACAGGTGGCTCTATTACCGATAGGGTCTATTGTAACAAGTCTGGATGGCTTCATCGCCAGAAAAGACGGTGCACTCGACTGGCTGAATGAAGCCAACACTGTGGTTCCGGAAGGTGAGGATTGCGGTTTCCAGGAGTTCATCGACTCGGTGGACA
>PANO01000075.1 GCA_002707655.1 Deltaproteobacteria bacterium | reverse complement strand
TCAACTGCTTGGTAGGGGCATATCATTAAATGATATAGTGGTTTTAGCTACGAACATAATACCAATTTGTGATTCAAATGTGCCATTGTCATTGAAATNTCTCCGGCTTCGCTTGAGTNATCCATGAATGTCAATGGAAGGTTTCTAATCGTAAACGGTATNAGNCGTCTGAACAAGGAATTCAGCAAGAAGCACACCAGTGNTGGAATCATACTTGCANAAGACTCTCCGAGACCTTTTGGCTTTTGTGAACCCTGCATGACTTCCACCTTGCTTCGCTTCAGCAAACTACCCCTTGCACTCCTGACCCTATCCATCCTCCTCTTTGGAACGGTGGGTTGTTCCAGTTCTGACCCGGAACCTCCGGAGAAACCGCAACGTTCCTCAAAGCGCAGCTCCGCAAAACAGGCGAAGGCGGAAGAAGCCGAGGTGCAGGAACTTCAGTATTGGGGCGATCCCCACCTCACGCTGTTGGAGCAGATCATGCCTAAGCTGAAGCAGGAAACGGAGGGCTTGTTCGACAAGGCCAACTCGGTGGCGATTTCCAGCATTTCTTACGGCGACAAGCTGCCGAACCANTTCCGGAAGGTGGCCACGGCCCGACTGCATCAGGTGCTGACGCGGTTGCCTAAGCTCAAGGTGAGCGTCTGCGAAGCCTGTAGCCAAATCCGCACACAGATTTCCGGAAGTTACCTCAAGATCACCCGTGGGGTCGCGGATGACGAATACCGCCGCGAAACCGCNCAGCAACTCAACGTCGAGGGCTTCATCGACATTGCGCTCTTCATGAGCGACCGACAGCTTTCCGTGTCACTCAATGCGTATGAGGCGCAAAAGGGCGAGATCATCTATTCCCGCATCGTCACCAGCGAACCNATGAAACGCGAGGAATACCTGCACGTCTATCTGGGCAAGATGACCCTGCCAATCAACGAACCCTCCCCCCGTTCAGGAAAAACCGTGCTCCATCAATCCATCATCTTGGGCGCAGAGCGGGTGGTGCGGCTCAATCAGGGCTGGACTTCCGGAATCAGNGCAGCGTTNTTCAGCGATGACAACAGCAANCTCACCGCTTCCGAAAAAGTCAGNGGCGGCACCAGCGGGGTGATGGTGGACGGCGTGGTGGGCTACGATGTGGTAGGCTTTGGCAGCAACCGAGGGGCGGTCACACTGAACCTCGGCTTGGGGATGATGATTGCCACCTCCATCAATTCGCCTCCATATTTAAAAACCGGGGTGTCCGTCACAGTTGCAGAGCAACTGACGCTGGGCTACAACTACCTCCTCATGCTCACCAGTACCACTGCGCTCAAATTGCCCAGTGCTTCTTACTTTGCGGTCGGATGGAAATTCTGAAGGTAAAAGAAATGCTCGANNGCCGGAANNTGCNGCGNGGNCGCTTGGCTCCCTCGCGGCAGCTTGCGGGCATGTTGGNGGTCCTCTGCATGATTCTGCTTTCCGGATGTGGGGACAAACAGACGGAACCACCGCAAGAGGAGGAAATTGCGGCCAAACCCGTCGTCAAGAAACTGCTCTTCACGCAACGCACCCAGGGCGGCAAGAACTCGATCGACGTCATCGAGGAAACAGAGGGGTACCGGCGCACCCTGCGGATTGTGCTGCAACGCGGCGACCTCAGTTCCAACCTGATCCACCCCATCGACAGTCCAAATTTNGTCATCGCCGTTCCGCTTCAGGACGCAACGAGCAAGCAGTTCAGCCTGCAAACGGCAGTTTATGAACTGCGACTCAAGGAGCATATTGATCAACTTCTGGCCCGCTACCTTGCTCCGGAACGCTACAACGTTTCAGTGGTCGTGTCGTGGGACGAGAAGCTCTTGCAGGAGGTCCAGCTCAAGAGCCTACCGCTTGACACTCCCGTGGACACTCTCCCACTTCCAAAAATGCCGGAGGCCCAAACTTCCGAAGAGGGCGAGGCGGGTGCCGAAGGAAATGCTGGAAACTTGCCTGTCACACTGGATGAACCCACGCCCACCCAGCGTGTGCGCAGCGTGAATCCAGACTCCAACTACGAACTCAAGCACGCCGTCGTTTCGGTCAAGGTGCAGGTGCTTTTGGACAACACGCTGCCGGGCAGTCAGGAGCAGTTCATCCAGCAACTCATTCCGGTGCAAGAGTTCTACAACGCCCAGCGCGGCGATAGCGTAACGGTGCAGCGCACCTCATTTCCTAAACCCTTCTCTGACAGCGTGGCCCCCTACGAGGAGCAGATCATCATGCGTAAGCTCACAGAATTGGTGCAGAAATATGTGTCGCCCAACGAGTTTGTCGTCAATGTCAAGTTCACGCTGATCGATACAGAATCAGCAACGGAGTCCTCGAGCAACATCAAGATGAACATCGACCTGCTGCTCGACGAGGTCGTGCTTCCAGACGTGGACACCTTCCTACAGGAGGCGATCCCACTGGCCGTCAATTTCAACGCCGAACGCGGGGACACGCTCAACATCATCCGCAAGCGTTTCCCAGAACGAAACTTTGGTTCGGTTTCCTCTGAACAGGTTGCTGCACTCCGGGATTACAAGGACAAGATTCTGGAGGCGTTCCAGACCGGCGATTATGTGGGAGGCTTGGAATGGGCCGACAAGGGACTGCGCATCGCGGTGCGTCGCATGGACAAGGTATTTTTGATGAAGATGAAAGGCTCGCTCCACTTCCTGCTTGAGGAGAAGGATAAGGCGCTGGAGGTTTGGCAGCACGTCCAGCGGCTGGATCCGAGTGACGAGGAGGTGCGGCAGATGCTGGAGAACCTGCAATAAAGACAGAATGCTTCGCGTTGCTTCGCGCCCTTCGTGGCTCAAAAAAGCACTTGTCTTGTCCGGGATCATCATGCTGACAGGCAGTGCCCCAGTGTGGTCGGCGGACACCCCACCTGCTCCGGAACCGGAAGCGGAGGTCGTGGAGTCGTCCGTGGATGACCCTTCCCCGCAAGCCGCCGAGCAAGCGGAGGGCAAGCGGCGCAGCCTTGAGGAATTGCTCGCGGTGCCGTTTCAGCAACTCAAGGAAATGCAGCAGGCGGAATATGGTGAGATCGAGCCGCTTCCGGGAGAGGACAACGCCACTGTCACCCGTTCCGAAGCTGGAGATATCCGACTCCCCCCNCCGCCGGAACAGGGCAAGCACGAACGCGACCTAGAGCAGCAGCTTGACGTGATCCTCCGGGAGCAACTCCCAAGCGAATACGTCGGCGTCACCGTCAGCGTCAAGTACACCCTCCAGACGATTCCGATTTCCAAGAGCAACAAACAGATTTCCAAGGTCAAGCTTCCGGGGTTTGAGAACAACGTCTGGGTGCCCACCGAGAAGNAACGTGTGGTAGGAATCATCAATCAGATTCAGACCTACACGACCATCTTTGCCGTGGTCAATCAACCCATCTCGCTCTTCAATGTGGAAGTGCTGCGGCAAGTGCTTTCGGATCGGGTGGAGGGCTTGAACCTGCGGGCACAGGATGTCCTCAAGGTCGTCTATGTGCCAACGTCCAAGCCTTCGGAAGCGCGGGTTGAGCGTTTGAGCAACGCCGCCGCCGAACACGAGGAGGCCAAACAGGCNGCAGAAGCCCAGCGGATNAAGCAAACTGCGGCTNCTGAAGAAGCAACCACAGAGGGTGAAACCACAGAAAAGGCAGAAGCCGAAATCCCTGCGGCCAAAGCAGAAGCGGTTGCCGAGGCAGAACCAGAAGTGGNAAAACCNGAAATTCAGCCAGAGGACGTGGACATGCAGGCGCGGATGGAAACCACGCGCTATCTGTTGCAAGCCCGCGAAGCCTACTTCCAGAACGATTTCGACAGCGCCATTGATGACATCCGCAAAGCGCTGGAGATCAATCCCTACTCCTCGCAGGGCTACGAAATGCTCGGTTCGATCTACTATCGGCTCAACTGGACCAGCATGGCCGCAGAAAANTGGCAACGCGCCTTNGAACTTGATCCAGAGAACAAAAATCTCCGCAAATACCTCAACAAACTGACACGACGATGATCCGACGAAACGCAATCGTTCTGGCAGGAGTGCTAGGNCTGCTCTGGGTCTGCTTGGTGCTGCCCAACATTTCCGGGGCACAGGAGCGGGTGAAGTCACTCACCATCCGACAGTTCGAGATTGAGGAAGCGATCCGTAACGGTCTCAAGTATTACCTNGAACCCCGCGATTATGTGCTGCGTGTCAAGCTCACGGGCGAGCAACGTGTGGCTGGCGTTGAACACGAGGCGCTGCCTGGTTTTGGGCCAATGGTGAATCCTGCGCAAGCAAAGGGTGAGAAGTACTGGGAAATTCTGCGGATGCAGGTTGACCTTGTGATGNACAAGGAGGTTTCACCTTCGCTGAACACCTACATTTCTGAGATCGTTCCTATCCTCAGCGGACTCGATTACGAACGCGGCGACGAATTCAACTTTGTGCCGATCGTGCCACAGGCATTGGAACCGCCTCCAGTCGCGCAAGCGCAAGCGGCACCGGCCACCANCGAAGCAGAAAAACCGNAACCCGAAAAACCAGCGGTGGTCGTGGCCACTCTCCCCAAGGCCGACGAGCAAAAAGGCGAGCAACCCCAAGAGACGNCTNAAACCCAACCGGAACCAGTGGCGGTCACGGAACCCGTGGTCGACGGTCCGCCTCCAGGGTTGTGGGAAGCGATGACGTTGGTTGAGAAGGTGCTTGCGGTAGGATTGGCGTTGCTGCTGCTGCTGCTGCTCTTCGTCTTGTGGAAACTGAACCGAATGCAGTCTGCGGAACAACAAGGGCTGGCGAAGCTGCTCGCACAGCAGCAGCAGCTTGCACTTCCGGGAATGGGAGCGATGGCTTTGCCTTCCCCCCAACAGACGTTGGAGTCGGTGGAGGAATCTCGGAGGAANTATTTGCAGACGCAGGAATCTCAGGTGCAGGAGGCGTTGCTNCAAGAGAGCAACGAGCGCATGGCGCAAGACATCGTCAAGCAACTTGTGGGACGGGATGATTGGAAGCAGGACTTGATTCAAGAGATGACCCGCGACAAGCAGTCAATGGAATCGCTCACCCAACTACTCGCGGTCATTGGCCCGGAAACCACCCGGAGTCTGTTTGGTCGGGTGATGCCGCAAGACTCTTTTCTGGAACTCGAACAACTCGCCCGTGATGCAAAGGTTTCCACGGCAGAAGCAAACACGACACTCAAGAACGTCGCGATGTTCCTGCTCACCCGCAAACTGATTGCTCCGGAACAACCGACGACCAACCTCTTCGGCTTCCTTGAGGAGATGTCCACGGGGCAAGTGAGCTATCTCATCAACGATGAACCTTCGAAAATCAAGGCCATCGTCATCAGCCGACTCATCAGCGAACAGGCCGCAGAAATCCTCCACAACNTCTCCAAGGACGAGCGTACTCTGGTTGCCGTCGAATTGGGACGGCTCAGCGAACTACCCACCAAGCTCGTGGAGCAGGTGGCCTATAATTTGGCGGACAAGGCACGGACNGTTCCGGACGAGAACTCGGTGTCGGTTGACGGCATCCGCTTTGTCGCGGACGTGCTGGGAGACGCCGACCCGACCACCCGTGAGGAACTGCTCAACGGTTTGCGCGTTACCGATCAGAAGCTCAGCGAGGAAATCGAAAGCCGCTGCTTCATCTTCGACTCCATCCCTTTCGTACCCCGTGAGGTGCTGGTGGAGGTGGTCCGGAAGCTGCCGCNGGATGTGGTGGTGACGGCAATTTCCGGAGCCGACAAGTCCATTCAGGAAGCCGTGGTGTTGTGCTTCCCGGAGCAGACGCGCAAGGCGATCGTCTCTGCGCTCAAGGCCAAGAAGCCGTCTGCCGAGGAAATCCGCGAGGCCCGCCAGCAATTCGTGAAGTCCATGCGCGGCATGTCCGATGCGAACAAGGTGGACCTCCGCGAAGTCAACTCCGCCTTCTCTCACCAAGAGAGTGCCCCCGCCCTCAGCTACGAGGAACAACCCNCCTGAGTTTTCCCTGCTAATCGCAGGGCAACTCCGTCCAATTTTACAGCAGATTTTTTCAAAACAGTGTCATCTCCTCGTCCCGTAGGTCAGAGATGAACATATGCCCGGGAGCGTGGGTGATGACAAGCGGCAGGGCTGCTGAAGTTGCNGCCAACGCAGAGGTAACTCCGCATGCCCAAAAGACAGGAATCTCGNNGGNNTGGAGNGTNACGGCATCCCCNAAATCNGGCTCGTCTAAATTGCGGATGCCAAGGATTTCCGGATCACCCCAGTGGATGGGAGCGCCGTGGGTGCGCTCGAAGCGCGTGGTGATCTGCGCGGCCCGCACCGCTTGTCCGGAGGTCATCGGGCGCATGCTGACGACCATCGGTGTGTGAAAGGGGCCAGCAGCAACGCATGCGCGGTTGGTGATGTACATCGAAACGTTCTTGCCTTCCTCCATGTTCCGGATCGGCAATCCTGCCTCCAGCAGTGCGCGCTCAAACGAGAAGCTGCATCCGAGCAGAAAACTGACCATCTCCCCATTGCAGTACGCAGTNACGTCTTCCACTTCCTCCGTCAAAACTCCGTTTTTATAAATCCGGTAGCGCGGCAAGTCGGTGCGCAAATCCGCTCCGGGGGCAATGCTGGGTTCCACCATCCCCGGTTCCAACACATCTAGAATGGGACACGGTTTGGGGTTGCGNGTGCAGAAGAGCAGAAACTCAAACGCATGGCTTTTGGGGAGCATCACCAGATTCCCCTGCACAAAGCCCTTGGCGACTCCGGAAGTCAAGGTGGTCCAGGCACGGCTACGAATCTGTGCTCGCAATTCGGTGAGGGACAGGGTTGTTTCAGACATGGCAGTTTCTCAGGTGGTCAGAATCATAACCCTAGCCGGACTGTTCTGGAATTTCAATTTTGGCGGGCAAGTCATCGGCAGGCCACCACGGCAGGCGGGTGGAGGTCCAGACATGNCGGACGGGAGCAAACTGCTCCGGGTTTTGCAGGGTGGAGACGGTAAGATCGAGATCGTCCGGATGCTTGGTCGTGCAAAATGCGAGCGGCGAACCGCAAGTGCCGCAGAAGTAACGGGNGCCGTGATCCGAGGACTGAAATTTTTGAGGCGCGTCCCCNGTCCAGTGGCATTCATTGCGCGAGACGGTCATCCACGGAACAGCGGCGGTCNCCGATGCACGGCGGCACATCGTACAATGGCACCAGACGATATCCTTGTTGAGTGAATCCACACGGTAGGTGGTTTTTCCGCAGAGGCAACTTCCAGTTTTGGTCATTTGGATTTCTTGTCAGGGGTGCCGTAGCCGCCGCCGCCGGGCGTTTCGATGCGGAAGCGTTCTCCGGCTTCGGCGTGGATTTCGTTCTTGCCACCGAGGGAAAGCGTGGTGCCGTCATTGCGCAGGAAAAGATTGCGCCCACAGGTTCCGGGTTCCCCTCCGTCAAGTCCGTAGGGCGCGTACACTCGGCGTTCGGAGAGGATCGCCGCATTGAGCGGTTCCAGAAACTCAACTTCCCGGACCAGTCCGTCGCCGCCTCGGAATTTTCCGTCACCACCCGTGCCTTGNCGGATGGAGAACTCGCGGAGCATCACGGGAAAGCGCCGCTCCAGAATTTCTGGATCGGTGATGCGCGTGTTGGTCATGTGGGTGTGGACTCCGGACTGCCCATGCCATGAGGCTCCAGCTCCGGCGCCTCCGCCGATGGTTTCGTAGTAGCCGAAGCGTTCGTTACCGAAGGTGAAGTTGTTGGTGCAACCCTGTGAGGCGGCACAGGCGTGAAAGGCACGGAGGATGACATCGGTGACACGCTGCGAAGTGAGAACATTGCCGCCAACCACTGCCGCATGTTCCGAGGGCGAAAGCAGGGTGCCCTCCGGAACAATCACTTTGATGGGGTTCAGGCAACCTTGATTGAGNGGAATATCTTGTGGGATGAGGCAGCGCAGGCCGTAGAGGATTGCAGAATTCGTGACCGCCCGAGGCGCATTGAGATTGCCCCAAAGCTCCGGACCCGTGCCGGTGAAATCAAACACCGCGCTGCCATCCCGACGGTCAATGGTGATTTTCAGCACGATGGGGCTGCCGTCATCGAGAAAATCCTGCGCCGAAAGTGAATCCACCTTCTTGAGCCCTTCGCGTTCCGACAAGTCCGTGAGCATCTGACGCACCGCTGCTTCCGCATTGGCCTGAATGTGCTGCATGTACGCCTGCACCACGTCGAGCGAGTAATGCTCCACCATCTCCAGCAAGAGATCAATGCCGCGTTGATTGGCAGCGACCTGCGCCTTGAGATCAGAGAGATTATCGGAAAGCTGTCGCGCTCCGCTCATGGACGCTTCGCCCGGACCTCGTGGCAGTGTGCCGGGTTCGAGCAGCAACTCGGTGATGCCCTCTTCGTTGAACACGCCGTTTTCCACGAGTTTGAAGCTCTTGATGCACACACCCTCTTCGAGGAGCCTGCGGGAGAACGGAGGCATGGAGCCGGGAGAAATACCACCGATGTCCGCATGATGCCCCCGACTGGCGATGAAAAAAATCGGGTGCCCGTCGCGCCACACTGGAGTGATGACCGTGATATCCGGAAGGTGGCTCCCCCCGGCAATGGGGTGGTTGGAAACCAGCACATCACCTTCCCGGAGTTGATTGCCCTGGAGTTCAATCTGCCGTCGCACAGCATCGCTCATGGCTCCAAGATGCACGGGAACATGCGGAGCGTTGGCGACCAAACCTCCGGATTCGTCAAAAATCGCGCAGGAGAAATCGAGGCGTTCCTTGATGTTGGTCGAAATCGCGGTGCGCTGGAGCGTGCGGCCCATCTGCTCTGCGATGGACATGAAGAGGTTGCTGAAGATGGACAGCTGGATCGGGTCCGATTGGGTGCCGATCTCAAGTTGGGTTTTGGTTTCAACGGTGATGACGACATCGCCGAATTCAGTGATTTCAGCAAAGCATCCGGGTTCGATGAGGATCGTTGAGGTGTCCTGCATGAGAATCGCCGGGCCGTCGAGCCGTTGCCCAGCGCCGAGTTGATCAAGCAGGAAAATCGGCGTGTTGTGCCAGCCACTCTCAAAGTAGCAACGAGTTTGGCTGTCGGGTTGCGGCGTTCCGGATTTGTTGGCAATCGGGAACTTTTGCAAGCTCGGAGAGTTAGCGGTCACCCGCACCCGCACGTCGTCCACCAAAATGTCGCGGTTGACGAGTTCAAAACCGAATTCGCGGCGGTAGATTTCCCGGAACGCTTGGCCGTAGTCCGGGAATGACCCTGCCGAAGATTGCAGTTCCGGGCTCGAATTGGCAAAGCCCAGACCGCAATTGGTTAGTTCTGTGTTGTAAGTTAACGACTCCGGTTCCGGAATCATCAATGCGGTGTCGGTACCCTGATAGCGCAGATTGAGGAAACGTTTGCTCTCGATTTGGCTTTGAGGGTAACCCTGTTGAAGTAATGCGTTTGTGGCTACTGTGTTCAGCGAATTTAGTCGTGCCGATAATGTTGATTTGGTGTCGGCATCATAAACCAACGCGGCGGGTTCCTGCCGTTCCTCCACAATGTTGGCGAGTCCCATGCCGTAAGCCGAGAGGACGCCGGCGAAGCGATGGATGAAGATGCGTGAGATGCCAAGTTCGCGGGCAATGGCGCAGGCGTGTTGGCCTCCGGCTCCGCCGAAACAGGCGAGGACATGTTCCTTAGTGTCGAACCCGCGCATCACAGAAATTTCACGGATGGGGCGCACCATCACTTCGTTGGCGACGCGGACGAAGCCCAACGCGACCTGCTCTGCACTCATTTCTGGAAGTCCGCGTTCACGGGAGTGAGCGTTGATTGTCGCAGTCAGTTTTGCAAAGGCACTGCGAGTGGCTTCGACATCAAGCGCTTGATCTTCGGTGGGGCCGAAGATTTTTGGAAAGTAGCCCGGATGCAATCGTCCGAGGACAAGATTGGCATCGGTGATGGCGAGGTGTCCGTGTTTGCGATAGCAGGCCGGGCCGGGGTGCGCCCCCGCCGATTCTGGACCGACCTCGAAGAGTCCATTCCGGAAGAAAAGTCGGGAACCACCACCTGCGGCCACGGTCTTGATGTGCATTTGCGGCGCTTGAATGCGAACTCCGGCGGTTTCGGTTTCGTGCGTCAGTTCGTAGTCAGTGCCGTAGCGCGACACATCGGTGGAGGTGCCGCCCATATCGAAACCGATAATCGGCAGTTGGCGGTTGAAGTTCTTAATTGACGTCGTCCGAGCGTACCCCACCACGCCGCCTGCAGGTCCGGAGAGGATGGCGTTGCTGCCCTTGAAGTGATCGGCGCCGGTGAGTCCGCCATCGGACTGCATGAACAAGAGTTGTGAGCTTTCCAGCCCGTCCGAAAATCCNGCCCGGAAGCTGTCGAGGTAGTTGCGGATGTGCGGGGTGAGGTAGGCGTCCACGGTTGTGGTATCGCCACGGGCGACCATCTTGACCATCGGCATGACCTCATGCGAAAGTGAAATCTGTGTGAAGCCGATCTCTCTGGCGAGTTCCCCAAGCCACTGTTCGTGGTCCGGAACCGCATAAGCGTGCGTGAAGACGACAGCAAGTGCGCGGATTCCGGAATCATAAACCCCCTGAAGTTTTGGACGAATCACATCCAAATCTGGTTTTGCCAAGACCACAAATTGCTCGCCTGTTGTTCCTTCAATGATTTCTAGCCTCGTGTCTTCGGCCTTCTCCCTATTACCTTCTGCCTCTTTTTTTTGCAGCAACCGCACACGTTCTTCGACTTCAATCACCTGCTCATAGAGCAAATCCAGTTTCCGGATTTCCAGATCAAAGAGTTTGGGTCGAGTTTGGTTGCCAATCTGGAGCAAATCCCGGAAACCCTGCGTGATCACCAATGCCGTGCGTGCCCCCTTGCGTTCCAGCAAGGCGTTGGTGGCAACGGTCGTTCCCATGCGAATCCACTCGACTGCTGCGGCAGAAAAGCTCTCCTTCGGGAAGGCCTTTCCGGTGACTTCCTCCAAAATGCGACGGATGCCCTCGCGGGGCGCGTCTGGGTAGTTCTGCGGGTCTTCAGAAAGCAGCTTGACCACCCGGAATTCCGGCTTGCCCGGAACCTCGGCATAAACATCGGTGAAGGTTCCACCTCGGTCAATGGAGAAACGAAAGGTGGATTGGGTCATGTTTGAAAACTTTGGATAGAACAGGTTCAGGGAATGTCAATTTCTTGGTATTTGGTCTCAGCAACCTGATTGATCGCTTTAGTGATCTCGTCCAATACACGCTGCATTCGAGGCCAAGAAATTGAAGTCAGCACGACGATGGAAATCTGACGATCGCTCAAGTTTTACTGGTATTGGAGATTTTGGTCTGTCGTGACCAACACGTCAAACCCCTCAGATTCTGCTGCGGTGAGCAAGTCTCCATTCGACAGGGCATCCCACTGTTGCTCATAGGCTGTACTTACCTGATGTTCCAAGTGCTTCCTCAGTGGAACCGGAGTTCCCTGATCGAAGAGAATTTTCAGCAAGCGGTGCGAGGCTTCAGCAAGGCAACCTCATGTTCAAGAACAGACTCAATGAACTGTGGGGGAACTCCGGGAAACCACTCCAGAAAGTCCTCAACGCTTGCGCCGTCTCGAAGGTTTTCAAACAGTGCGCGAATGGGAATGCGAGTTGCGCGAAACACAAGTTCTCCGGAGCAGACATTGGGATGTTGCTCGACGGCGCTACAGTCTTTCCAAAGCTCGTTTAGTGCATGATTTCATGTACGACAGAATCAAAAATAAACCGTGAAGGCAACGTGCCCTTGGTGGAGCGCGGTCACTTCCGGAGAGATCTTGCGCAATTCCTTGAGGTTCTTGTCGTAGAGGGTGAAGCGACGGTCCATACTGTTTCCGGAACCCACCCCAAGGGTGATGTTTCCGAAGAGGTGGTAGTTGATGCGCAAGAGTTGCCGGAACTGTTCTGAGCGCAGCACTGTGCTGTTCCACGGATTTGATTGGCTTAAACGATAGTAGCTTGATTCCTTCTCCAATTCCAGCAAGAGCGACCAGCGGTGAGCGAAAAACGCGAACAGCGAGAACTTGCGAGGATAAATCAGTTCCAGCGCAATGTTGGAATTTGATGCCAGATCGTAGCTGAAGTAGGGATACACGGGCTGGTCGTAGTAGCCCGGAACGTGGATGAAACCGAGGGACCATGCGGAATTTGAGGAAATCGACTCAAACTGAGCAAGGGGAATCCAATCCCCCAACACGCCGAGAAACGCCTGCCGAAATGCTCCAATGCTGAGGCGGTTGCTGGATTTGCGGTTCAGCGTGAACAGCAGCGACATGAAGGTGTGGAAATCCGCCGAACTCACATCCTTCGTGTCAGAAGCCAGTGCAGACCCACCCCGGAGTTGCAGCCGGGTGCTGCCAATGCCCAGCGGCAAGTAGACAAACCAGCCGCGCTCCTGAAGTGTGGCCGGGAGGTCGGAGCCGGAGGCTGAAACTGTGAGATTGTCGGAAAGCGCTNAGGCCAGCGCGGTGTTGCCCTCGTAGCTGAGTAGGTTGAGATCGTCGTAGGCATAGAGGAAGTAGAGGTTGACAGACCTGCGGCGTGTGGTGAGTCCAAGGCGGCTGCCGTCAATGGTCGTNCTGTTGTTGTCCCGTACCGTGGTGCTGGAGAGCGTTTCCTCCTCATAGGTCAACACCTCGTCCGGACGTGCGGAGCCGAGCTTGAGCAAGGCTTGGGCGGAAAGCGGAGAGGCCAGTCCGACACAGAGTGCAAGTGCGAGAACGAACCGAAAATCTCTCCTGCCCCCCTTTGCGAAAGGGGGGAATGTTTCATCCAAGTCATGGTTTGGTTTTTCCGGATTTGGGTTCCGGTTCGGCGGCGGCGGGAGGTTTTGCTGCTGGCGCCGCAGGCGGAGTGCCCCAACGCCGCACCGTGTCCCGGATGAGTTCGAGTTGCGCGAGGACGGATTCCTGCTGTTTGGCCGTGAGCCGCAGCCACGGTTCGGCGATGGCGTCTTGCAAGCTTTTGAGTCGCTGGCGCTGCTGGGGTTGCGCGTCGTTGGGCAGGCGCATCACCGCAGGGTGGAAATCTGGAAGTCGGCGTTTTAGTTCGGCAAGCTGGAGTTCGTGGAAGTTCCACTGAAACAGTGTGGCAATGCGGCGCAACAGGGCGGCATCCGGATTCGTCACGCCGTTTTCGAGGTCTGCCAGAAACTCCGGGCTGATTTCGAGCAGAATCGAAAGCCCGTCCAATGTTTGCCCCACCGCTTCACGCTGCTCCTGAATTCGTGTTCCCAGCGCAGGTCCGGGTGCAGGAGCCAGAGCCGTTTCTGTCGTTTCCGGAGGTGTGCTGTCGGTTGGCCTCTGGAACAACATGGCGGCGTTGCGGTTGATGAGTCGCTGCCGGACGTGACGGTAGTTCCAGTGGAAGAGCGAACAAATCTGCTGGAGCAGGTCGTCGCTCGGGGTGAGTCCTTGTTCAATCGAGAGGTAGAACTGCGAGTCGATGCCCAGCAGAGTGGCCACGCCTTCCGGAGACTGCCCCACCGTTTCCCGTGCTTCCCGCAACATCTCTGAGAATTTGGGTGGGAGGCCAGACTGTAGAAGTTTAGGCGGGGGGCTTGGAGCTTGGGACTCAGCGGGTTCTCCGGTGGATTGCAGAGCACTGCGCTTGGTGTCCTGAAAGTTCCACTCGAAGAGCGAGCAGAGCCGTTCAAGGACATCATCCGGAGGAATCCAGTCCTCCTCCAGTCGTGCATAGTCCTCCGGTGGCATTCCCAACAGCAACGCCAGTCCCTCCACGCTCTGGTTCACCGAGTTCCGAAATTCCCGGACCATCTCGTTCAGTTTCGCCATCCCCGTTTTTGCTACGTTTTTCCCTCAAGTTTTCGGGCATCCTGCCGATGTCAGAACTGGAACTATGTCCAATCACTTCCCCGTCGGTTTGGGGAGCATGGAGCCGTGTGACCAAGAAATGAGGCCAAAGCATATTCTATTCCTTCTGCTCGGACTGCTAGGGTGGAGTGGTGCGACCTTTGCGCGTACGCCAAACACCGGGCTGGGGCCGTTTGAAGTCAGGACGCACTACCCCCTGACGCACCAGTTCCTCGCCGTCCATCCGGAAAGCCCGGAAACCTTGCCCAGGGGCACGGCAAGACTTTCCTATGGCTACGCGACTGCCAACTCGTTCTACAACACGCAGGCGCCCAGCAAGCAGATAACCACGACCGAGTTCAAGCGAGGGTTGACGATTGCAGATTTCCTCGACGAGAACGGCAACACAGTGCGCGGCTTCAGCCTCTACCTTGATGTCGAAACCCAACGACATACGCTCGACTGGCGCTATGGTCTCACGAACTCGCTGGAGCTTTCGTTGCGGATGCCCTTCCTAACCTTTGACGGCGGCTTCATGGACCCCTACATCGAGAAGGTTCACGACATGATCGGGGTTTCCAATTCCTCTATTGGAGGCGGGTGGCGTGCCTACTCGCCCCGGAACACCTATGCCTTTTATGTGGTCAAGGACGGAGCGTTTCTTTACGCAAGCGAGGAAACCTTCACGCATGTCGCCGGAGAGCCTTCTGCCGGGTTGAAGTGGAGTTTCATCAAAGGCGGGGAGTTGCTGCCCGCCATCAGCCTCAAGCTGGAGTACAAGGTAGGCAACACGGATCGCACGGGGATCAAGCAGTTTATCCGCAGTGGTGGCAACGACTGGGGGCACTACCTGCTCTTCTCAAAAGGCTTCGGCAGTTGGCTGGCGTACTTCGGAGATGGCACCACCCGCATTGACAAAAACAATGGCCTTGCCAGTTCCCTCCGCCACCGCTTCATCGCGTTGGAGCATCGCTGGAGCGAGGATTTTTCGCTGGTTTATCAGCAGATGTCACAAACGAGCGTCTTCCCCAAGACGAGTGCAACCCTGCGTGTACAGGAGGCCAATGTGGTGGGAGTGCAGGAGCAGCGCAACTTTGCGCTCACCATCCCCACCAGCGTGATTGCGATGGGGGCAAAAATGCGCTGGGGTACACAACTGCACTGGGATGTGGGTTTCATTCAGGATTACAGCAACTTCCAGAATGAAACGGATTTCGTACTCTTCACCGAGTTGGGGTGGCAATGGTGAGACGCATCGGCATGAAACTCGCGCTCCTCGCCGTGTTGGGAGGGCTGGTGTTAGCAGCAGCGCCCTCGGCGTGGGCAATCAAGCAGACCTTCCTCTACTTTTCAGCCACCTCCGGAATTCAAGACACCGCAAGGGTTGCCCCAGGCATTGGTGAGGGCGAAAGCTACCTCAGCACCATCGCGACCCGCAACGGCACTATGAAGGGCAGTCGTCAGGTGAAGCCTCTGCAAGTCCGTTTCGATTTCTATCACATCATGAACGGCTGGGCGGCAGGTTTTGGAATCGGCATGTCCACCTATGCCAACAAGCTGACCTTTGCCGATGGCTCCGAGGTGAGCATCAGTTCCCGTGCGCTCTACTACGGACTCACCTACCACCTGCGTATGGGCGGCATCTACCCCTACTTCGGCTTTGGCACCGGTAGCCACTACGCACAGGTGCAGGAGTTGGTCAAGATCAACAACGTCTGGTACGCCAGCACCTTCTTTGGGCAAGCTACCAGTCCCGTTTACTACAACCTTGGCGTGCGCATTCCTTTCGGATCGTGGGGGGTTTTCCTGAACCAACAAGCGACCTCCGCCCCGCTCCTCGCCCCCACCGAAGCAAAGGTTCTCGAACTCGGAGGCGTCTCCAGCCTGCTCGGATTGTATTGGGGATTTTGAGTCAAACTCCGGTGCTGCCGAAGCCTCCGGAGCCGCGTTCTGTGGTTCCCAGCATTTCGACGATTTCGACGGTGCAAGGCTCCAGCCGCCGCACGAGCAGTTGGGCGATGCGCTGTCCAAGCAATCGCTCGGCGGCTTCGACACCATCGCCCTTGCCGAGGTGACGGAAGGGCACGAAGATGCGGCCTCGGTAGTCCGGATCAATGACCCCGATGCTGTTAGCAAGCAGGAAATCCGTTTTGATGATGCTGGAGCGGGGCACGATTTCAGTGTAGAATCCAGCACTCACCTGCACCGAAACTCCGGTGTCAAAGAAAAAGATGTCGTGGCGTTTTTGCTCAACCGACATTGCCGTAAGGTCCAATCCGGCATCGGAAGCGTGTCCCCGCTGAGGGGTGGGCATTCCGGGATAGTGACACTGAATTTTGAGAACTGTGGACATTTCGTGTTTTGAGTGCAAGTGTTCCCTTCGCACCCTAGCGGCTTTTGCTGAAACTGCAAGCATCCCATGCTCCAAACTCCTGTTGAGACCGCCTTAGCCTTGGAAGCTGCTGGACGGTTCCGCTTGGCGACCGTTGTGCGACAACATGGGGGAACCACACTTGCCGATTATGCAAAATCCCTCTGGACGACGCCCCGTCATTTTCCTGAACTGGAGCCGGAATTGCTCGCAGCACTGACTGCGGAGTTCCGTCGTTTGAATGCAGAAGCGTCACAAGCTCAGGATTGGCTGGCCTCCTTGCAACGCACCCGAACCCTGCAAACCGCCACGCACCTCACAGCTTCGGAAGGGCCAACTTTTTTGGCACTGCACCGTTTGGCTCTCTCCGGACTGCCGCAGGGCGAGAGCTACTTGATCGGTGCGTATTCAGGGGTTCCCTTCGCCAATGCAGCATGGTCCGGATGCCTCAATCTGGATAGACGGTTTCCATTAGAAAATGTGGTTGCTCCGCAAGCTCCGGGATTTGCGGAGTTGCGCCGAGCCGACGCGGACCGTGCCCGCGACGGGGGCGAACGCCGCCTCTCGCTGATCTCCGGAAACTGGCGCGATGCGCGGGTAGGTGACTCACCGATTCCGGAAAAGCTCTCGTTGCTTTGGCCACACCTCACCGAGATCGTGCGTGGTTTGGCTCCGGAGCCTGTCTGTGGCGAGCCGTTTTCGACATGGGCGAATCGTTTTGCTGCGGAACAGATGCGTAAGTTGCATCCGGAAGCGGACCTTGTTTACTTCGAGCTCAACGAGGTCATTCGCGAGTACCTGCTTGCCGTCTTGCCCAACCCGGACCATGCGCTGCACCGGATGCACTTTGACATGGAGTGTCGGGTGCGAGCAGAAAGAGCGTTTCCGGAAGTCCCGTGGTACACGATTCCAGCGGAACAGCAAGGCCGCAAGCGCATGGAAGTCCTACGTTGTGAGCAGGGAGAACTGCGGGGACGGACCGTGACGATGCCCTTGACGCTTGCTGTGGTGCTGGAGGGCTTGCGGGCAAAAACACTGAGTCCGGCGCTGCTCCCGCTGTACACCGCGCTGGTGCCGTGCAACGGACTCACCTGCTTCGGCAGTTTTGAACAGGTTGAGTATCTTGACAAGTACCGCAACGGGTGGGCTGCGTTGGAGTTGTTTGATCGGGAAAGGCTCGCCACAATCCGCACCGCTGCCCTGACATGTGGACGTTGTCTCGACACCTCCGGGACTCCAGTGCATCCACTGGATTTGCTGCTTGATCGGGAAATCGAGCTGGCCCCCTTCAGCACCCTGCTGGAACTGATCATTCCGCTCTTGCCCCGGCTTGGCGTCCGCTGAGAAAATGACATTACTATCACAAAAAAGTCAAATCGAGTGGGTCAAATCTGGAACTGGACTTATGACATCAGATAGCATAAAAACAGCACGCGGATTCAACCCGCCTGTTGCACTTACGAGTTGAATCCGCGTATACCGTTCACCCCACCGACGGAGCGTTAGTGGGTGACTCCATAAGAGTCAGGTCAGGTCACGCCCCGCGAAGCTGCCGACCGTGCTGGACGCGGGAAAGCTGGCGGACGAGGGTGCGCAAGC
>PANO01000074.1 GCA_002707655.1 Deltaproteobacteria bacterium | reverse complement strand
GGGGAAATAGCTGAAAACCGGGGGAAACGCACCGGGAAACGCCGTCTTTTTGAAAAATCCCAACACTTGACAGGGTGACCGGAAAACTCATGGGAAAAATCCGCTCAAGGATGCCCGCAGGACCGGGATGATTTGTCGGGTCCGTAGCAAGAAACCGCCCCGCAGATTGGGAGTCCGCGCTTAGTTTCCAAGTCCTCTGGAGTGAGAATTGGTTTGACTGCTCTAGAGAGGCAGGTTATAAAGTTTAGTTTGCTTTCTGAACCTCAGCCTGTTCACTGGCCATGTCCGCACCAGCACTTCAAGCCCGTCTCCGCAAGGTAACCGGCAAGACCGACAATCAACGGCTCCGTCGTCTCCAAAAAATCCCTGCTGCCTTCAATGGCCTGAGCGGGGTGCTGCACTTGGAGATGGACGAGGAACCCACCCGACACGCCTTGGAAAAACTGACCGGCACCCACGAATTGGTGCCACTGAGTGTCCTCAACGCCGACTCTGACAAGGAGGAATGGAACGGCAAAGTGATGCTCAAGGAGGTTCAGAAGCACCCCTACAAGCACCTCCTCATCCACCTCGACTTCCGGGAGTTGAACACAGAAAAACCTGTGAAGCTCCGTATTCCACTGAACGTCTTGGGCGAGGCCCCCGGAGTCCGCAAGGGCGGGGTCATGCAACTCGCTGTCCGGGATTTGGAAGTGATCTGCCTGCCGGATCAGATTCCGATGTCGGTGGACGTGGACGTTTCGGAACTGGACCTTGACACGATCCTACGCGTGGAGGAATTAATGCTTCCGGAAGGGGTGCAGTTGGCCAGCAAAGAGAATTTCGTGGTCGCCTCCATCGTTGGGCGCATGGCTCGCATGTTGGCCGATGAAGAAGAGGAGGCCGCAGAAACGCCTGAAGAGGCCACTGAAGCATGAGGGTCTACCCTCCGCATCGCGTCTGAGACCTGCACATGCGCCTGATCGCCGGACTTGGCAATCCGGGGAGGGAGTACGAGAACACCCCACACAACGCTGGATTTGAGGTGGTGGATCGACTCGCTCGCCAGCTTGAGCTACCCAGCCCCCAGCATCGCTTTCAGGGGTTGATGCAACGCGGGAGTGCCGGAGCGGAGCCGTTCTTGTTGCTCAAGCCCCAGACTTACATGAACCGTAGCGGGTTTTCCGTGGCAGAATGCCTCCGTTTTTTCAAGATCGCACCGGAAAACCTTGTGGTGGTTTCCGACGATCTGGACCTGCCTCCGGGACGTGTGCGCTTGCGTACCTCCGGGAGTCACGGCGGGCACAACGGCCTGCGCTCCCTCATCGAGCAGTTGGGCACCGAGCAGTTTCGCCGGGCCCGAGTCGGCATTGGTCGCCCGCAAGGCGAACGTTCCGTGACCGGCCATGTGCTGGGGCACTGGAAGCCGGAAGATGAGTCGGCGACCCAAGCAGTCATGCCCGCGTTGCTGGAGGCACTGACGCGCTTCCTGCGTTCCGGAACTTGGCGCGACACCACGCTCGCCGCCCCTCAGCCCGTTGTGGCTGAAACAACCGCAAGCTGAGCGCGATGTCTCTTGAAGTCGGGATCGTTGGACTGCCCAACGTTGGCAAGTCCACCCTCTTCCGCGCCCTCACGAAGGTGCAAGCGGAAGTCGCGAACTACCCGTTTTGTACCATCGACCCAAATGTGGGTGTGGTGCCCGTTCGGGATGCTCGGCTAGACCGCATTGTCGAACTGGTCGAACCGNANCGCACCGTNCCTGCNACNCTTCAGATGGTGGACATTGCAGGTCTCGTCGCCGGAGCCAGCCGNGGNGAAGGACTCGGNAANCAGTTTCTTGGNCACATCCGGCAGGTGCAGGCGCTTGCGCATGTNGTNCGCTGCTTTAAGGATGACAATGTGATCCATGTCACAGGCCAGCCCGATCCGCTTGGAGACGTCGAGGTCATCCAGACCGAACTGACGCTCGCAGATTTGGAGCAAGTGGAGCGGCGTTTGGAGAAGGCCACGCGCCAGAGCAAGGTGGGCAAGGGGGACAAACTGGAACTCGCCGCCTGCGAAAAACTGCTCGCGCACCTCAACAGCGGCAAACTCGCCCGCACCGTTGAGTTGGATCAGGAGGAGTGGGGGACCGTCGGCGACCTCAACCTGCTCACGAGCAAGCCGTACTTCTATGTCGCCAACGTTGCGGAGCAAGGACTCCAGCACCCAGAACCGTTTGAGCAGCAACTCCGGCAACGGGCAGAGGCAGAAGGAGTGGAGGTCATCCCGATTTGTGCGCAAGTTGAAGCTGAGCTTGCCGAGATGGACGATGAGGACGCGCAGCTTTTCATGACTGAGTTGGGCATCGCCGAAGCCGGGCTGGCGCGGGTGATCCGCACCGGCTACAGCTTGCTCCAGCAGATCACCTTCTTCACCGCTGGCAAGCAGGAGGTGCGGGCTTGGGAAATTCGGGGGCAGACGGCAGCGCCGCAGGCCGCAGGCCGCATCCACACCGATTTTGAAAAGGGCTTCATCCGCGCCGAAGTGTTCCATTTCCGGGATCTCGACGAACTCGGCACGGAAGCCAATGTGAAAGACGCCGGACGCTGGCGTCTGGAAGGGCGCGACTACATCGTGCAGGACGGTGACATCGTCCATTTTCGGTTCAACGTCTGACGCAAACAAGCACACGGACCCGAGCTTTGGCCGGGTTTTCCAAAGTCCTCCGGGAGGTCCGGAGGCAGGTCGTTCCTGTCGTGCAGGACGTCCTTTCCTTGCTCGCGTAAGCGGGCTTCATCCGCAAGGAAGAAACACGATGAGTTCCTACGAGATTATCTTTATCACCAGCGCCCGCTTCAGCGAGGAGGAGCAGAGCACGTTCCTGAAGAAGGCCGAGAGTACCCTCAAAAAAGAGAAAGCCACAGTCAAGCAGCAGTTCGTCTGGGGCCGGAGGCGACTTGCCTATCCGATTGACNATCAGGATTATGGTGTGTACCACATTTGGTACGTCGAGGGTCCTGGTTCTGCCCTCACTGAATTGGAACACCAGTTCAACCTGACCGATGATGTGTTGCGCTTCTTCTCCCTCCGGGTGAGCAACATTGAATCCGAAGCCAGCCAATTCGAGGCTCTGCTCGCTGCAAATGCGGAGCGGGCGGCAGAACGGGCTGCTGCCGAGGCCGAGCGAGCCGCCAAGTTTGCTGGCAAAGCTCGCTTCAACGAAAGAAAAGCCCAAGAAAAGTCCAGTAAGACGGCAGAAGCCAAAACTGGCGACACCTCAGAAAAAACCGAGGTGCCTCCAGAACAAGCCGAAACCAGCCCCAAGGCTGAAACAGCCGACGCTGAAACCCCTGAAACCCCGACTGAGTGAGAAGATCCATGCCAATCCTGAAAAAACGTAAACGACGAGGGGGACGACGACGCTACCGAATCCCCGTTAGCATCCTTCTCCTCCGTAAGCGCAAGTCTTGCCCTTTCAAGGAAGCGGGTGTTGAGCGCATTGACTACAAAGACGTTGATTTGCTCAAGCAGTATGTCACGGAGGGCGGCAAGATCGTCCCCAGTCGNATTTCCGGAGTGTCGGCCCCGTACCAGCGCATGCTGCGTACAGCGGTCAAGCGCGCCCGAAATTTGGCACTCTTGTCCTACACCAGCGGCTGAGGAGGACACCGTGAAACTGATTCTGACTCAAGATGTATCCAACCTTGGTGTGATCGGAGATACCATTGACGTCAAGCCCGGCTATGGCCGGAACTACCTGCTGCCGCAGGGCATGGCCCTGTTGGCGAGCGGCAAGAAGTCCAAGGAGTTGAAGCATCGGCTCCAGTATCTGGAAAAGCTGCGGGCGGGTGCCGTCGCGCAAGCTCAGGAAATTGCTGAAAAGCTTAAGGCGCTGACCTTGGAGGTCACGCGCAAGTCGGGTCCGGGCGGACGCCTTTTTGGTTCCGTGACGTACCGCGACCTGCTGGAGCTTTTTCAGGCAAACGGCTTCAAGTTCGAGCGCCGTTCGATCCTCCTGCCCGGCCCGATCCGCAACGTGGGCGCCCACTCGTTCATGGTGCGTGTTCACACGGATGTGCGGGTGGAACTCTCCGTCAAAGTGATTGGTCAGCAGGACGCCGAGCAGGCTGCTCAGGCCTTGGCTGAACAAGCCGCCGCCGAGCAGCGCGATGCTGAAACTGGCAACGAGCCCACCCTCGAAGAGGAAGAGGCTCTGCTGGAACAGGAGTCAGAGGCAGACGCCGCCTGACTTCCTTATCGGCCCCGGTGGTGCTGCAACTGCCGGGGTGAACCGGGCACTTTGCCTCCGGACCTTCCTCCGAACCGGTTCCCATGGNCACACCTCCTCAAAGACCTAACTTCGAGGAACTCCTTCCGCACGACCGCATGGCCGAGCAGGCGGTGCTNGGGTCCGTTATTATCCGCAACGACCTGCTTGCACCCATCGCTGACCTGCTGATCGAGGAGGATTTCTTTTCGCCAGCGCATCGCCACATCTACACGGCGATGCAGGGGATGGCCGCGCAAGAAACCCCCATCGACGAACTCACTCTCGCCCGCTGGCTGACGGATCGGCAACTCTTTGACAAAACCGGGGGAGCGGATTATCTGCTCCAGCTCACCCAAAACACCCCGGTTCCGGAGAACGCCGATTACTACGCCCAGATTGTCCGCGAGAAAAGCCAACTCCGCGAAATCATCCTCACCGCTCAGGAGATTGCCAAGCGTGGACAAGAGGATGGGGCCGAGGACGTTTCCACCTTCCTCGCGGAATCCACCGAACGTCTGCGGGCCATTGACGCCCGCACCTCGCAAGCCGACTACGCCCGGCTCAAGGAGGTGCTGCTCACCAACTTCGAACACCTTGAAAAACTCTCGGAATCCCCGCAGGCGGTCACGGGTCTGCCCACCGGCTTCACGGAGNTGGACGAGTTGACCCGGGGGTTGCAACGTGGCGACCTTATCATTCTCGCCGCCCGGCCTTCAATGGGGAAGACTGCCCTCGCAGTCAATATCGCGCTTCACGGTGCGCTCCAGACCAAGCAACCCATTCTGCTTTTCAGCCTCGAAATGCCCCGCGAGCACATCGCCATGCGCCTCGTGTGTAGCGAGGCCAAGGTGAACAGCCGCAGGCTCTGGGTGGGGGACTTGGAGCAGGATGACTGGGACAAGCTGCTGGAAGCGACCACCCGCATGATGGACACACCGCTGTTTATTGACGACCACTCCGGAATCTCGCCCATGCACATCCGCAAAGTTGTCCGGCAGGTGGTCCAGGAGCATGGTTCGCTGGGACTCGTCGTGGTGGACTACCTCCAACTCATGCAGTCCNCCCGCCGCATTGACTCCCGCGAGCAGGAAATCTCCGAGATCTCGCGCTCGCTGAAGGCACTGGCCAAGGAGTTTTCGGTTCCGGTCCTCGCCCTCTCACAGCTCAACCGTGACCTTGAGCGCCGTGCAGACAAACGCCCGATGATGGCGGATCTCCGTGAATCCGGAGCCTTGGAACAGGATGCGGACTTGATTCTCTTCATCTACCGCGATGAGGTGTACCATGAGAACACCGAGGACAAGGGCATTGCCGAAATCCACCTCGCCAAGCACCGCAACGGTGAAACCGGAATGCGGCGGCTTGCGTTCATCGGGCAGTACACCAAGTTTGCCAACCTCGCAGTGGAGCCGGTCTGATGGCCNTGTCTGCTGATCTGGAAACCTTGCAGGCTCGTTTGGGGGATGCACTGACACCGGAAGCACTGCTGCGGCAGGCGGCGGTTGCCGCGCCTCCCAACATCCCCGTGCTCTGCTTCCCGGAACTGATCCCCACCTTGCTCGAAGGTTTGCTGGAGCATGAGTGGAACCAGTTGGGCACCCGCGCTCAAAACTACCTGCGCTGGATTTCCGTCAAGGCCGAGTCCATCGATGTGCTTGCTCCCAAGGACGTTTTGCCAACAACTCGCGGATTTGAACTGCTGGCCATCCACAGCACCGGCGACAGCTTTGGCAAGATTCTCGAAAAATGCCGGAGTCTGGAAATCCCTTCAGTGTTGATCCGCTTCTCTACCCTGATCTCCGCCTTCCTGACCGTCCGGTTGTTGAAGCAGCAGATTGAACAGTACGGAGACACCGTNCCCTCGCTGCTCTTCACGCAGAACGTGGACGCCGATTACCTCAACTATCCACGTGCCCTGCGCACGGCACTGGAACTTTTTCCGGAATCACAGAGCACCTTCTGCTTTGAAGTCAACGAAGCGCTCACCGAGGATTACCTCTCAACGCTCCGGACCCTTTCTGAAGACCTGCATATCCGGCTGGTGCTCGACGACACCAACCAGATGGATGACACGGTTCAGCGGGAATTGATGGATCTCGCAGAGTGGATCAAGATCGACTATCAGGCCACGCAGGTTCTCGAACAACGCCTCCGGGAGGGCGAAGGCGGACAAATCGTCTGGCAGCTTGCACAGTACGCCCACGCCTCACGCTCCCCTGTGATCGTCTTCGAAGGGTTGGGCGAGCATGCTCCGCTCAAAACCTACCTTGCCGAATCCTGGTCTGATCCGGAAACGGTCCTCTACTATCAGAGTCGGGAGCGCGTTCCCCTGCCTCCGTGGGACCGCTATTTCGGACTGATCCAGGACCACACTCCGGAGGAGTACGGACTCTTCTTCAAGGGCCTGATCGCGGACTGAACAGTGATCTGTTCTCAGTGATCAGTTATCGGTGGTCGATTCTCAGCGATCAACAACCGACCACGACCTCCGAGAGGCGTGTCTTGTGCATATCCAGCAGACCGGGCTTTGCCCACCGAACCAATCCCTTCTTCCACGATTTTCACGCGATGTCACGCCTTCGCACTGGACTCCTCAGCCTCGGATTGCTGCTGCTTGCGCTTGCCCCGGCTTCGGAACTGCTCGCGCAACAAGACGACTCCGCCCCTCCCATTGCCCTCACTTACCAGTGGGAGCAGCAGTACTATGGCAAGATCAACGGTGTCGAAGCTCTGCTCTACCATCGCTCCTTCAGCCGTGCCAAACTGAGCTTCGCCGACATTGATGGAGATGGGGACGACGACCTCTTCATCGGTAAAGCAGATGGCCGTATCGCTTTTTTTCAGAACATCGGCACCTCCGGCAAGCCGGAATTCCGATTGAAGATGGAGGACTTTGCCGCCTTCCACATCGAGTTGGACGCAAACCAGCAACCCGTGCAGTTAGAGGAAGTCATTGACGTGGGCAGCAACGCCGCTCCCGAGTTGGTCGACATTGACCGTGACGGCGATTTGGACCTCTTCATCGGCTCCGGAGACGGCTCGCTGTTTCACTACGAGAATCGCGGAAACCGCATCCTGCCCCGATTGTTTCTGAAAACCCCGCTCTACATGAACCTCAAGTTCCCCCGCAATGTTGTCCCGCGTTTTGCGGATGTCAACGGTGACCGGAACCCGGATCTGCTCGTGGGCACGGGTTCCGGCAAGGTGCGGCTGCTCCTCAACTCTGGAGTGACCACCCGCGCCCTCTTCTGTCCGGATCCACTACCCGGGCGTTCTTTTGATCCCAACTGCATTCACTTTCCCCAAGACATCAGCAGCATCGCACCACTCATTGATGCCTCCCCGAACTGGGTGGATTGGGATCGCGACGGGGATTTCGACATCGTGGTCGGGAAATCAAACGGACGGGTGAACTTCCTGCTCAACAAGGGCGACCGCTTCACACCACACTGGGAACGCGAATCCCAGCGTTTTCTCTACATCAACACTGGAGGACACAGCGCCCCGACCTTTTACGATCTCGACAAGGATGGCTTCCCGGAACTGTTCTTAGGCAGTTCAACTTCCCGGGTTTTCTTTTTTGAAAACCGCGAGCCACTGCTCATCGGACTGCGAGGAATCCCACAGTTGGACCTCTCAACCTTCACACTCTCCGATCCTTCGATCGTGCTACTCACACAGGCGTGTGAGCAACTCCGGGGCAATCCAGAGTGTCTCAATGTCCTTGCACCTGCCTTCGGACAACCGATCACTGTCACCTCCCTCGAAGCCTTGAACGCCGAAATTTATCGCCCAGATGTCAGCCTCGATTCAACGCCGATCGCGATGCCGGAACAAGAGGCTGCCATCCAGCCGCAATCTGAAGGAGAAGCCGAAGCCCCTCCCGCGCAGGCCAACGTCAACGTGGCCGAGGGGCAGCCTCCTGCCGATCCGGAAGCCGAGATTGCGGCTGAAGACGCTCCCCCCGCTGGTCCGGAAGCCGAAGCGGCACCCGAACCCGAGGAAACCAAAGGCCTGCTCACGCGCAACCGGCTTTGGTTCAGCACCCGGAACTTTCTCAATCTCACGGAACTCGCCCCCAACGAGCGACACACGAAAATCACCTCCGGGGACTGGAATGGAGATGGCCGCGCTGATCTGCTCGTGGGCAGTGGCTCCGGACGCATCTACGCCTACGAGAACCAGAACAGTGAAACTGAGTCGAACTGGGTGCGCCGTGAGTTTCTCGCTTTCGCCCCCAACCAACGGCGGCACAGTGCCCCGACCCTTGCCGATCTTGACGGGGACGGCGATTTGGACGTGGTGGTGGGGAATCGCTCCGGACGGCTGGAATTGATCCTCAACCAAGGCGATGCCAAGCAACCCAACTGGGTCGTCACCAATGTGCATCTTTTCCAGATTGACGTGGGCAACGACAGTTTCCCCGCCCTCAGCGACCTTGACGGCGACGCAGACCTTGACCTGCTCGTGGGCAACGGCAAGGGACTCGTCATCCTCTACGAAAACAAAGGCAGCAAAACAAAGCCGCAGTTCATCCTCCGGAACACCCGCTTTGCCCGTAGCAAGACGGACGGTTATGCCGCCCCCGCACTGTTCCACTGGAACGAGGACGAGTTTGCCGACCTTGTTGTGGGGCAGCGTGGCGGCCTGCTTCAGCTTTACAGCCGCACTCCTCGTAAAAACGCCCCCGCTTCTTCCGGGTGGCACCTAGAATCCGACACTTGGCAGAGCCTCCGTAGTGAAAGCTACAGCACCCCGCACTTTGTGGATGTCGACAACGATAAACAAACGGACCTGCTGATGGGAGACGAAGAGGGGCATGTGCTCTTCTGGCGCAACGCCGGAGTGCAGAAAACCGAGCAGCTTCCCGAACCAGAGCCAGTGCTGGTGTCCAACACGCTGGAAGACACCGAGGAACTTCCGGAGCAAGACGAGGACGTGGCGGAACCGGTCGTGAGTGCGCCCAAAACGCAGGAACCGACCCCCCCCTTGTTCACTCTCGTCACCGACCAGTTCGGAGGCATTCAAGCAGGCCGACGCACCACACCAACCTTGCTTGATCTCGACGGCGACAACGATTTTGATTTGCTGCTCGGCAACCGCATAGGCGAGTTNCTCTACCTCGTCAACGAGGGTGGGCAAGGCGCAACAATCACTTGGACGCTGNCCACCCGCAACTTCCTCGACTACCGCAACGGACGCTACTCTGCTCCGGTCGCCGCCGATCTCGATGGAGACGCCGATCNGGACCTGCTGGTGGGCAGCGCCAACGGCAGCATCCGCTANTGGGAGAACAAGGGCACNNAGCAGTTNCCGGATTTTATTGCGAACCCNNCCCCGTTCCTTGGGGTNACNGGAGGCAGNAACGCCGTCCCTGCCGTGCTGGACCTCAACAACGACGGGNACTCCGATTTGCTCGTGGGNAANTTTGAAGGAAANCTCCGGCAGTTCATTCGCTTGAACGGGCAAAACGGCTTCCGCTTCAAGNTGATGCACCGGCGCTTCCTCAACCTCGATGTCGGGTTGGGCGCGGTGCCAAGCGTTGCCGATCTCAACAACGACGCCCAGCCGGATTTGGTGGTCGGCTCCGATCGGGGACAACTCATCAGCTTTGTTCCTGCCAACACGACAGAGCAATCCTCACCGTGGGGCTGGGTCAACAACAACGAGTACTTCAAGGAACTGAAGTTACCGCTGGGGGGGTACCCCGCCTTCGCCGATCTTGATGGAGACGGGGACCTGGACATGCTGGTGGGAACCGAATCCGGCCCCCTTTCCTACTACCGCAACGACGCGCAGTAGCAAACTACGAGGCTTACCCGATCAGTCCCAACACCATCCNGGGTTGCTGATTCGCCTGCGCCAGCANCGCGGTGCTGGAATCCACCATGATCTGNTTGCGCGTNAACTGCATCATTTCCTCCNCCATGTCCGCATCGCGGATCACGGATTCCGAACTGATCACGTTCNCGCGGGCGATCCGCAGGTAGTTGCGGTTGCTCTCCAGCGTGTTCGCCTGAAACGCCCCCATCTCTCCCCGGAAGGCGTTGACCTCCTGCAACGCCTTGTCAATCACCCGCAGNGTGGACGGTGAGTTGTCTGGCTTTGATGAGTGTGCGGCTCACTTCATCCAAGCAGCTTCTGCCGTCTGGATCATCGTGACACCTGTTTCCGAGTTCGNGATGGCCTGCTCCAGTCCGGAGGACTGCGCTCGCAAGCGTTCGGAAATCTGAAGGGCTGCGGGANCATCGGCTCCACGGTTCACCTTGAGTCCGGAGGAAAGTCGCTCCAAGTTCTTGGCTTGGACCTGACTGTTCCGGACGAGGTTGCGGTGGGCGTTGATGGCGGTCGGGTTGGTGTTGATGTGTAGAGACATCGTCCTCCTTGATCAAAAACAGCTGCAGTATCTTCATTGAACCTCCTGNGACGATTCAATGACCGATGCTTCACTGTTTCCGATCTTCAGGCTCTCCACCTCCAGTGAAAAGCCCGTTGGCCGAAGGCGTCAGTGCCTCCGGGCCAACAAACATGGGAGTTCCGATCTCCTGTTCTGTAATAGGCACCTTGTCTGNATTTCAGGTGCCAGCGGGCTGAAAGGCTCAACCCGCCAAGAGCTTATGCGTCAGCGAACCAAGTTCAGCACATTCATGTGCTGCTGATTTGCCTGCGCCAACATCGCGGTGGAGGATTCCACCATGATCTGGTTGCGCGTGAACGCAGCCATCTCCTTGGCAATGTCGGCATCCCGAATCACCGATTCTGAACTCAGCACGTTCTCATGGGCGATGCGCAAATAGTTGAGGTTGCTCTCCACACTGTTGCGCTGGAAGGCCCCCATCTCGCCGCGAGCGACGGCGACTTCCTCAATCGCCCGGTCAATGACCCGCATGGAATCCTGCGCGCCTTGGGAGTTGCGAACGTTCACCTGGCCCAATGACCTNAACCCGGAGTCGTTCNGCACCCCACTGCCAAGCTGTGTGGCCCGCATGCTCTTCATCGAGATGCTCGCCGTCTGCCCGGCGTTGCCACCAATCTGGAACACCAGCGAGTTCTGGCTGAACGTCAGGGTGCCGACCNTGGCTCCGTCATCCGGCCCCTGCTGCGTTCCGGTGTAGCGGACTTGGATGCCCTCCACCGAGCCGGAACCGTGAGCACCCGTGAGCACCTGCCCCCGCCCGCTAGCCGCTTCGCCATTGATCGTGCCCTTCACGTCGGCGCCATTGTCCACAAGGTCGGAGATTCCGGCCTTGGTGGAGAGCACCCCCGCAGTCGAACTGGCGACTGTGAAGGTGTGTTCGTTGCCGTACTCCTTGTGCTGAAGCAAAATCNCCTGCGGGTCGCTGGCCTTGGTGGTTGAGGGGTCCGGACGCATCAATTNCAAATTGAGTCCGGCATCCTTAATCGNGGNCCCTAGGTCGTTGAGCGTCTGTTCCACCGTCCGTCCGGTCTGCGTCTGGAAATCGAGGGTACGCCCGCCCTCGGTGATGGTGATCTGCTCGCCTGCGTCAATGAGTCCCTGATTGAGTTGCTTGCCCCCGGCAACCGCCGCCTGACGTGCCGATTGCTGAATTCCCACCACATAACCGCCGGGACCAGAGGTCTGGGCGTTTGCTCCAGCTTCGAGAAACTCAAGGTTTTCTCCGGACGTCACTCCGTTGCCCGCTTTGCTACCGTCGAGCAGGTTGTTCTTCCCATACTGGGTGTTGGCGGCAATGCGGTTGATGGACGATAAGATGTTGTCCAACTCTTGCTGATCTGCTTGTAACATGAACTCGTCATTCGTCGCCTCGTTCGCCGCATGAACCGTGATCTGTCGCGCGTTGATCAGGGCGCGACTGACTTCGTCCAGCGCGGCCTCTGCCGTCTGCATGAGCGACACGGCCATCTCCGAGTTGTCAATCGCCTGATTCAACCCGGCAGACTGCGCCCGCAGTTGTTCTGAGATCTGCAACTGGGCTGGAGCATCCGCTCCTTGGTTGATCTTAAGTCCCGAGGCGAGACGCTCCAGCGTCTTGCCCTGAGCCTCTTGATTGCGCATCACGTTGCGGTGCGCATTGAGGGATGAAACGTTAGTGTTGATTCTAGTGGACATTTCGTCCTCCTTCCGTTGAAGATTTGCCGCCCGCTGGCGGCGAGTGCTTGCAAAGCCGACACACTCCATGTGTCCAGCTCTNGGCTCATTTGCTTTCTGCAAGATGAACCTCTCCGTCACCTCCGGACACTTCCCATGCGTCGCGGGTACACTGGTGCGGAGAACGCCACAAACCCACGCGGTTCATGACGTAATCTGACAATTCCCCCTCCNGGGGNTACNACTGCCCAACTCATCCCTNTTGTCTGAAAAANTTANTTTTCCAGACAACAGAGNCTAAGCCTCTGGGCTGTTCTCTCTTCCTCACATGATTCAGCTATCCAAGAACCCAAGCCTCCACCCTTCCAAGGGANTGGACGACCCCATCTTCCCTAGAACTCCATCGAGTTCCAGGGAACANACTGCCGCACCCNGCTTCAGTNCGGGCCGCTTCTGCACCTTTCCGGACAAACCCCCGCCTCAGTGTTTGGTGATGTCCAGCATCCGGTGAGAACCCAAGAGACCCCGCGCTGTGATTTTCAGCACCGTCTGGTCTCCGGCACTTTGGCCGCTGTCAAAGAACATGGATTTCCAGAAAGCTCAGCCCTCCAGAAACNANCATCCTCNCCGAGNCCGAAATCCGGCCCCGGAAAGCATGGCACCACCCCGACTCCCANCTGCGGGGCTGGGGTGGTGTTAGGTTTGATCGTGCGCTCAGCCGAGCAGATTCATCACAGAGCGCGGGTTTTGGTTAGCCTGCGCCAGCATCGCAGTGGAGGATTCCACCATGATCTGGTTACGCGTGAACGCGGCCATCTCTGCAGCGATATCGGCATCACGGATCGTGGACTCGGAACTCATCACATTCTCGTGAGCGATCCGCAAGTAGCCCAGATTGCTTTCCAAGTTGTTCTTCTGGAAGGCACCCATCTCCCCGCGAGCGACCGAGACTTGTTCAATCGCCTTGTCGATCACCCGGATCGAGTCCGTGGCCCCTTGGCGACTGGTCAAGTTGGCATCGGTCAGTGACGAGAAACCGGACTCGTTATGGGCTCCGGTTCCAAGCTGCGAAGCACGCATGCTCTTCATCGAGACACTCGTCGTCTGCCCGGCGTTACCGCCGATCTGGAAGACCAGCGAGTTCTGCGCGAAGGTCAACGTCCCAGCGAATCCGCCTTCCGGTGCCTTCTCTCCGCTGTAGCGGACCATAATGCCGTCCACCGAGGAGGCACCCGGACCTCCAGTGAGCACCTGACCGCGCCCCATGGCGGACTCCCCATTCAATTCACCACCGACATCCACCCCGTTCCGCACTTCCTCAGAGATGTTTCCCCTTGCTGAGAGGACTCCAGAAGTCGAGCTTGCCACAGTGAAGTTGTGCTCGCTGCCGTACTGCTTGTGGCGCAAGTGGATCGCTTGCGGATCATTGTTGGGTGTCGTCTCCGGATCCGGACGGA
>PANO01000073.1 GCA_002707655.1 Deltaproteobacteria bacterium | reverse complement strand
GGCTGTGAAGCTGTCGGCACACCGCCTGTCCCTTGCGGCCCAGACCGCAGACGATGACATGCCCGCTGAGTTGACCGATGGCGTGTTCCATGCGAAATCTCCAGAAGGATTGGGAAAAACCGCCTTCGAGAACAAACCTCGTGAGCGCGGCAACACTGTAGGTAAAAGTGCCGAAACTTAGGAAGATCAGCACGACGGTGAACGTCTGCCCGCTTTCACTCAGGGCATGAATCTCGCCATAGCCGACCGTCGAGATGGTGATGACCGTCATGTAAAAGGCATCCAGCCAGTTCCAATCTTCGACTAGGACATAGCCGACGGTCCCAAAGCACAGCAGAGCCGGGGGCAACAGAAAGAGCAAGATTCTGTTCATGGCGCTTCTTCTCGCCGCCAGCGCTCCAGCACGGCAGACAGTTGTTTGGGGGGAAGTGCAAACCGTCCTGAATCGGGAGGCACCAAGACCTCGTGCCCGGGCCAACCAAGCTGGAAGAGTGCATCGAAGCAACCCGCGCCGCTTTCCGGAACTGGACGAATTTCAAGGATCCGGGCAAAGCGGGGCATGAACAATCCGTTGACCAGCCCGGCTCCGTGTGGGGCCACGAGATGCGTGGCTTCCCGGAAGAGCTGCACTTGTTCGGGAATCGTGAGGGTTTCGGCGGTCACCAGTTCATAGCCATGCTGCTGAAGCAGCGGCAGCAGTTCTATCTCGTTCACTAAATGTCGCCGCTTGGCGTTGCTCCGAGAGAGGTAAAGTTTACGGGGTGAGTGGTTTTCAGTCTTTGGTACTGCTTTTGCGAAAAACGCGAGCAGCGCTTGTCGTTTCTCCGAAGTCCAGTCCGGAGGACCCATTGCCGGTATCCACAACTTGTCCACACGGAAAACTCCCGGAGACAGAGGTTTCAGCTCAAATCCCGCATCGCACAGAAAATCCGCAAAGGTTTGAGGCCAACCTTCCGGAACAAGAACCGGATACCGAGGGGGGGCAAGTAGGTGTGGGAGCAAGTCGGTGAGCAGGTGGTAGTAGCTGTGGATGTGAGGGCTGAGTCCGAGATGAAAAGCACCAGAGAGGTGCTGGGCCAACTTGGGGTTTGGCAGTCCTTTCACGAGTCGCTGCTGCAGGAGCCGCTGGTGATTCCCGGAGCTTGGGTTTGTGTCTGGAGAGTCAAGACTCCAAGGATATTTCTGGAAGTGGAACCAGAGACGGTTCTGTTGCTGCACCAACCCATCCGGACTGGAAAGCAGCGCATCCTGCAAGACAAGGGGCCGGTCGGGCATGGGCCGAGTCCGGTTTTAAGGAAGGATGAAATATGTTAGATTCCGACAAGCTTAGGCCGCATGGATGAAGTTGTGCAACCGGATCGCCTGCGACAATGCTTTGCCGCTGATGACGGTCAGAACTCGGCGGTGAAGATTCGAAACTGATACTGGGACACTCCAGAATCCGCATCCACAGACCATTCCGGAGCCAACTGTGCAGGCCGCAAGGCAAGCTGTTGAGCGCCGTGGTTCCAGTGCAGCAAGCCCTTGGGCGTGTGCTGGCTGAAGGCATCGCCTTGCTGCGCATCCCAAAATCCGTAAGCCACCCCGGCAAACACTCCCAAGGCAGCACCCCGCAGGATGTAGCCTTTGCCCAGTTTTTCTGTGCCGTCCTTTTCCTGCAAGGCCCACATGGCCAATCCAGTCAGCCCTCCAATTGCAGAACCCCAGAGGCCATCAACGAGTACCGTTTTGAGTTGTTGCGCTTGGGATTCCCCTACCGATCCCAGTACGGCCACGCCGAGCATCAAGCCGACGAGTAGCCCTCGTGTCAATTGTCGCATTTTTCTTTTTCTCGTGAAAAGGTGAGCTGAAAAAACCGTTTCAAGATTCGTGCAACCATGAAGTAAACTACAATTCTAGCTCAGGCTTGGCCGCAAATCACCACTGGGCTGTGGATTCGTCTTGTCCTCGCAAGGCAATCGGGGAAAACTTCCCAATGTTCACAAACAGGAGATGAGATGACGGCACCAAATCAATCAGGACGAGTCGCAGGCAAAACTGCGCTCATCACCGGAGCCGCCCAAGGACTGGGTGAGGCAATCGCACGAATGCTGGTGCGTGAGGGCGCACGAGTAGTCCTGACAGACATCAACGGCCCCAAGGTCCGGGAGGTGGCGGATTCGTTGGGTGCAGTGGCACTTGCCTTGGAACACGATGTCACTCAGGAATCGCAATGGCAGGAAGTTTTGTCACAGGCGGTGTCCCACTTTGGTGGATTGCACATTCTGGTCAACAACGCCGGAATCGCCTCCTTGGGGAGTGTGGAGGATCTCAGCTTGGAGGAATGGCGACGGGTTCACGCGGTTGATCTGGACAGCGTGTTTCTCGGCTGCAAGTACGCGATTTCGCATCTACGGGAAAGCGGGGGTGGAGCGGTGGTCAACATCGCCTCAATCTCCGGACTCGTTGCCGCGCCCAACACGGCGGCTTACAACTCCGCCAAAGCGGCGGTTCGGCACCTCACCCGCTCTGTTGCCCTGCACTGCGCCCGCGAGCGCACCGGGATTCGCTGCAACGCTATCCTGCCGGTCTTCATTGACACCCCCATTCTCGACACTTTTCAAGGCGACCAATCTCGGGAAGAACTGCTCGCCAAACTCGCCCGCCAGATTCCGTTGGGAACAGTCGGCAAGCCCGAAGATGTCGCACATGCCGTCCTCTATCTTGCCTCCGAGGAATCCCGGCTGATGACCGGAAGCGAGCTTGTGCTCGACGGTGGCCTCAGCGCAATGTGAGGGGACTCAACCGTCGAAGAGTCCGGACCAGCGGAGGACAGCGAAAAACACAAGGATGACCGCCCCAGCGACCACCAACTTCATCATGCGATCTTCCATGTTTATGGTGAACGGTTGACGTGGAAATGCGGCCCGCCGTTGGGGCGGGCCGGAGAGTGAGGTGATCAGGCAGCCCGTGCCTGCTTCGATTTGCGGATCACTTGGGTTCTCATGGCATCAACGCCTTTGGAAAGCGCCTTGTAGAGGTTGACATGTTCTGCACTGCTGGCGAGCTTTTTCTGGTTGTAGGTGCAGTTGATGTGGACTTGGTGTTGTTCGTTAAGCTTGCTCATACTCACATGGAAAGCAAACCGATCCTCCGTGATTTGGATCAGTTCCCGGAAAAGCTCGTGAACGTGGGTGGTTACTGCTTCAGAATTGCGGACGTTCTTGAATTCCAGGTGAATCGACATGGGCATTCTCCATGAGCGAGGGTGAGGAGATTGGGGGCAGGCACCCCCACGGAGCAAGCTTCGGAAAAGCCTGCAAAGACAAACGACCTCTACTGATTTACTGCGGAATCAGCAGGCAGGGGCATCGGCTCTGGCGTCATTGCCTCTTCGTAAGTCAGATCGGGATCACGAGGCACCAGTAGGAAGTAGCCGGGCAGGAAGACAACGAAATAGGAGAGCAGTCCGATGACGACGAGGATCACGATGCGCATAGATCAGTCTCGGTGGGGATGTTGGGAAGTCCGAATCATTGTTGGACAATCCGGAAGTTAAGTTCACGTTAGCAAAGTTGGGACAGCTACGTCAAGTTCACAGTTGCAGATTTTTCCAAAAGGCTACGGATTCTTCCACGGCATGATGGGAACGGTGGAAATCGAGTTCTTGGGGCTGCCCTCAACAAGCTTGTCACTGTACACCAAGTAAATCAGCACGTTACGCTTTTTGTCGAGAAAGCGCACCACCTGCAGGGTCTTGAAAACCAGCGAGGTGCGCTTGCTNAAGACNTCTTCTCCGTTCTNGAATNCGCGNTTGAAGTGAATGGGGCCNATCTGCCGACAGGCGATGGAGGCNTCNGACGTGTCTTCCGCNANGCCCAAGGCNCCNGTGANNCCNCCCTGCTTGGCGCGGCTGAGGTGGCAGGCGACNCCCNCCACCACCGGATCGTCAAACGCCTCGATGACGATTTTGTGGTCNGGACCAATGAGCTTGAACACCGTGTCCACGCTGCCGATTTCTTCCGCNCAGAGGCTCGCNGGCANGAGCAGGGCCAACAGCAGCAGCCCTTGGAGTACTCGCATTGTCGTTTTGTCGCAGGTGAGCTTTCTTCAAGAAGAACGCATCTTTTCCAGAATTGCAATNCGGAAATNAACCAGCGGCTACCTCAAAAGCTGATTCATGGAGAGCATTGGCAGTAACACCGCCAGCGCAATAAAGCCCACCACCCCACCCATGAGCAGGATCAGGGCGGGTTGCAGCAGTGCGGTGAGTCCTTCCAGCAGCCCACCGATTTCCTCCTGCATCCGCTCNGCAACCCGTTCCAGCAGTTCGTCGAGCCGCGCCGCCTCCTCGCCGATGGCAACGACATGGCGGACGTATTCCGGAAAGAGTTCAATCCTCGCCATTGCTGCCGAGAGCGGCATTCCCTTGTTGTGGACATCAATGATGAGTTGGTCGAGTCGGGCAATGAAGTTGCGGTTGACAACCACATGCTTCGAGATTTCCAGTGCCGTCTTGAGGTCCACCCCGCTTTTCAGCAGCAGCCCCAGCGTTTGGCAAAAGCGGGCGACCAGAATCTTGATGCGCAGCCGGCTCAGCCCCGGAAGGGTCANCTCCAGCCGATCCTGCCAGCGTTGTCCGATCGGNCTCTTCCAGAACGTGGAAAATCCTGTGGCAATCAGTCCAAATCCGAGCAGCAGTGCCCACCAGTGNTGGGTCACCATCTCGCTGAGACCAAGTAGGATCCGAGTGGGCAAGGGCAGGGCCGCTTCCTGCGCCTCGAAGATTTGCGCGATTTTGGGCACCACCGCCGTCACCATGAACGCGACCACCGCGATTCCGAAGACGGTCATGAATGCAGGATAGATCATCGCAGAACGCAGCCGCCCCCGGAGTTGCTCCTGCTGCTCAAAGTACTCCGCCAGCCGCCGCATAATCACACCAAGGGTGCCGCCGTTCTCCCCGGAGCGCACCATGCTCACATACATCGCCGGAAACGCTTCCGGATGCTGAGCCATCGCACCGGCAAGCGATTTTCCTTCCACCACACGACCCCGGACATCGGAAAGGATGCTCTGGAATTTGGGATCCTGCGTTTGCGGGATGATGAGTTGGAACGCCTTGTCGTAGGGAATCGTCGCATCCAGCAGCACCTCGATCTGCCGGGTAAACAACGTCAGTGAGNGTTGGTGGTTGCTGNGACTGAAGAGCTTGGGCAGCTTGAAAGACGTTTTCGAGGNGCTCCCGGATTTCCGATGCGAGAACGNAAAACGGCTTGTCCGGATTTCGGTGGGGAACCACTGCTTTTCACGCAGAAACTGCCGCACCTCGGTTTCTGTGGTCGCGTCCTGGCTACCCTTGTGCAGGGTGCCGCTGGGGTCAAGGGCTTGGTAGTGAAAGATAGGCATGTGTCAATCCGTGCAAACGCTCGTCCATTATCGTGGGTTATGTGACGGATGGCAATGNCTGCCTTTGCACCAGCACTTGANATCAATGAGAAGCAGGTTCATTCCATCTGAACCGCAGCCCCTACATTAGCGCCACGCTCGTTCGCGCCTTGGCAACACGGAGTCGGTGGTTTTCTAGAATCGAGTTCCCGGAGTAGAGGGCGAGCGCGGCCCAAATGCAACCGAAAGTAACCAGATGGGTAGAGGTGAAGGGTTCGTGGTAGAAGTGAATGGCGAGGATCAACTGGATGCTGGGGGCAAGGTACTGGAAGAGCCCGACCGTGGAGAGCCGCAAGCGCTTGGCAGCGTTGGCAAACCAAAGCAGCGGAAGGGCGGTGACGATTCCGGAGCCGAGGTAGAGCAGATCGAGCCACTCACCTTTGCCAAAATGACTGGAGCCGTCCCAAACCCAGTAACCGATGGCCAGCAAAGCAACGGGGGTGAGCAACAGGGTTTCGACTGTCAAGCCAATCAGCGGGGCAACGGGCGCGATTTTCCGGAGCAGTCCGTAAAGTCCGAAACTGAAAGCGAGCCCCAGTGCAATCCACGGNAATGTTCCGAANTTCCAGACGAGGTTCGCCACTCCAGCAAACACAAGGACAATTGCCAGCATTTGCCAATGGTTGAGCCGCTCCTTGAGGAAAAGGAAGCCGAACATGATGCTCACGAGTGGATTGATGTAGAAGCCGATGCTGGTTTCAATGACCTGATCGGTGAGAACGCTGTAAACGTAGAGGCTCCAGGTGCAGGTGATCAGGACNGCAGTGGTGAGAAGGATGAGGAGTTGTTTGGAGGGAAACAANGCCTCCCGAAGTTCCTGAAAGCGCCCCTGCACTGCCAGTATCCCCANCACAAAAGCAAGCGACCAAACCATCCGGTGGGCAAGAATCTCGATGACAGGCAGGGTGCCAAAGAGTTTCCAGTAGAGCGGGACGAAACCCCAGAAGCTGTAGCACAGCACGGCATAGAGCAGNCCAGTGGTGGTTTCGGATTGGGTCATATGGAGCGGCAAATCTTTGATTGCGGGAAGAGATTGAATCTCAAGGCCGAATCCTGTATAACTTCAGGATTACNATTGCTTGTCAATCCAATCTAATCTCGGAGTTGAAACGATGCATGAAATGAACGTTCTGGTCACGGTCTTTGTTCTGGCCACCCTCTACCTCGCACTGTTCTACGTTGTCGAGAAGGTGTTCCTACAGGACAAGGCGTGAAGCCCCGCCTGCGTGGCGTTCTCGTTCTCTTTATCGGCATCCTCCTAATTGCAGGGTGCCGTACCCCTGCTCCTCCCCAAATCCCAAGTTCCTCACTTTCCTCCGGNCATCTCCGCGCTTCNGGGCGCATCCTCCTTGCCGTNGGTGGCGNAAAACACACCGGTGAATTGGCGCTTGAACTGAGTCCGGACAACCACCTCCGCTTGCAAATTTTCGCACCNTTGGTGGGGTCATTGCTCTACGAGTTGCGTAGCGATCCGAAGCGTTTTCTGGTGCTGAACCATCAAGAATCTCGCTACTGGCTGGACGAGAACACCCCGGAAGTCCGGCAGGAGTGGCTGGGGATGGATTTGTCCTTGGAGGAACTGGGATGGATCGTGCGCGGGCGTATTCCAGAGCCATCGATGTCCGGATGGCAGGNGATCGGTGCGGATACAGGAGCGCAAACCCTCCAGCGTGAATCCGCAACTCTCCGCATCACCCTCGACGAGTCCGGTCACTTGCAAACGCTGACGAAAGCGGTGGACGGCCTCGAGAAATACACGGTGCGAATCTCCGGCTATCAAACGTTTTCCGGACAGTCCTTTCCTCGCAAAGTTTTCATCACTGAGGCACTTGACCACAATCGTCTCGTGCTGGCCTTCACGGAGGTTGTATTTCCTGTAACCTCGGGAGTTCCGCTGGATTTCACCATTCCGGAAGGCATGATCCCTTACGCTCCAGAGTCTTGATCATTTAGAGGGCTTGACCACTGCCCGTCTGCAAACCGCAATCGCTCAATTTGACCTTCCGCATCCAGTCGCAGCACGGTGCGTTGTGCCAGCCAGTCCGGAACAATCCGGAGGGTCGCGTCACAGTCGGAGATGCGGATTTCGCGGTCGAGATGGAAATGCCCGATGAAGGTGCCGTCGGTTCCGGGCAGAACTTNCGCGGCGAAGTGTTCGACTTCGTCTTCCGGAAAGACGATCTTGAATTCGCGGTTGGTGTGGTTGAGACTGGCCTCAACGCGGTCTGCGATCTTGCGGGCGAGTGGTCCGGGAAGGTTCCGGAAAAAACCCGTGAACAGGCGACTCCGACAGATGGTCCGCCAGCGCAGGTACTGCCGATCCCGTGTGTTGAGCGTGTCTCCGTGAAAGCAGCGGTAGGTGCGCGGTCCCCAGTGCAGTCGCAGTTCGTCATGTGCGATGTGGGTGAAGGGGAGGGCGTCGCGGTCCGAGCTGCGAGCGTTGCCGGGAACCAGCACCTCCCGATTGCCGACCACAAAAGCTACCGCCGCCGTCCGTTCCCGCAACCTAGCGAATCCCGCCATCACCTCCTCGTGCATTTTCACCCAAAACTTCGGGTGCGCCAGCCAGACCTTGAAGAGGTCTCCCAGGCAGATCAGGGCATGGGCGTCCGGAAGCGCATCCAGCATAGTGACGAACTCATCCCACGGAGCGTCCTGAGTGTCGAGGTGAGAATCCGCAACAAAGTACAGGAAACCCTGCGGATGGGGCAGATTCAGTTCAACAGGTGGGGTCGTGGATATCATGGGACTAGCACACCAGAGGTGTCCGGAGAAGTCAAACTCCGCTGGTTTTCTACTGGAATCTTGGTCAGGAACTGCTAGGCTGTGAGCGTGTACAACTTCTTGGGAAACGTATGGAAAGAGCCTCGCTGGCGCTGATTGGCGGTGGCAACATGGGAGGTGCGATCCTGCGGGCGGTGGTCTCGCAGGGGATCGTGCCTGCGGAACGATTGCTGCTCGTCGAGCCGGAAGCCGAAAAAGCCGCAGCCCTCTCGGAAGCAACTGGATGCGCCGTGCAGTCCAAAATGGACGGGCGTGTTTCCGAATACGAACTGCTGCTACTCGCGACCAAACCGCAGGGAGCGCCATTGGTGCTGGCAGAACTCCGGTCTCATCTGATTCCGGAGCAGACCGTGGTGTCCGTGATGGCGGGCATCAGTTTGACCACGCTGAGGAACGGACTGGGGCACGAGCGCCTCGTCCGGACCATGCCCAACACGCCCGCGCAACTTGGGGAAGGCATGACTGCCGTTTACGCCGATCCTGCGGTTCCGGAAGCCAGTCGCAAGCAAGTGCAGGCGGTTTTTGGTGCGTGTGGAACGTGCTTGGAGGTGGACCACGAGGACGCGATTGACGCGGCAACGGCGGTTTCCGGAAGTGGACCCGCCTACGTTTTTTACCTTGCCGAACAGATGATGGTGGCAGCGCAAGATTTGGGGTTTTCAGAATCGGCAGCGCAAACGCTGGTGCAAAAAACGCTGCGGGGGGCTATCTTGCTCTGGGAGCAAAAAGGCGTTTCGGCAGCAACCCTACGGCGGCAAGTGACCTCGCCGGGAGGAACCACCGAGGCGGCAGTGACGCATTTCGAGTCGCAAGCNGTGGGGCAGCACCTGCAAGAGGGCTTGCAAAAAGCCTATCAACGAGCCAAGGAACTGGCTCNGTAATTTGATTCACCGCAGAGGTGCGGAGGGGGCACAGAGGGTTGTTTTTTTATTTTTCTCTGTGCCCCCTGTGCCTCTCTGCGGTGAGTTTTTAGCAGTAACTCTAACGGGATTTTCCGGACATGGCGTGTGTGGTGGTGGTCGGTTCGCAGTGGGGCGACGAGGGCAAAGGCAAGATCGTGGACCTGCTGACGGAACACGCGGATGCCGTGGTGCGCTATCAGGGAGGCGCAAACGCTGGGCACACGGTGATGTTCGAGGATCGCACCTTCATCCTCCACCTCATCCCCTCCGGAATCCTGCGGGGCAAGCCCTCGATCTTGGGCAACGGCGTGGTGGTGGACGTTGCCAGCTTGGCGCAGGAAATCGACAACCTCCGGAAGGCGGGCATCGCGGTCGAGGACACGCTAAAGGTGAGCGACCGAGCGCATGTGGTGATGCCCTGGCATAAAACCTTCGACCGACTCCGGGAAGTCTTGCGAGGCACAAACAAGCTCGGCACCACTGGACGCGGCATCGGCCCAACCTATGCAGACAAGGTGGGACGGGCAGGCTTGCGCGTGGGTGACTTGGGAGATGCGGCAGACCTGCGCTCGAAACTCGAATTCCTGATTGCCGAGAAAAACCGCCTGCTCACGAATTTTGAGGCCGACGAACCTCCTTTTGAACTGGAACCGGTTCTGGAAGAGTGCCAGCGGCAGTACGAAATGATCCAAACTTATGTGGTTGATTCCTCAATCCTCGTCAACGACATGATTGATGACGGGAAGCACCTACTTTTTGAAGGAGCGCAGGGCACGTTTCTCGATGTGGATCACGGCACCTATCCCTTCGTGACCTCATCCAACACCTTGGCAGGTGGAGTTTGCACAGGCTGTGGCATCGGCCCCACACGCATCACGGATGTAGTGGGCATCGTGAAAGCCTACACCACGCGAGTGGGCACGGGGCCGTTTCCCACAGAACTCTTTGACGAAACGGGTGAGTTTCTGCGCAAGGAAGGCCGCGAGTTCGGCGCGACCACCGGACGACCCCGGCGCTGTGGCTGGTTTGATGCCGTACTGGTGCGACAGGCCGTGCGGCTCAACGGCATCACCAGCCTCGCCGTCACCAAGCTCGACGTGCTGGATGCGCTGGAAACCCTCCGGATTGCCACGGGCTATCGGATTCCCAGCGGAGAAATTGTCGCCACGCTGCCCTCCCGGAACGTGGAGGCCGTCGAGCCGACCTACGAGGAAATGCCCGGCTGGCAGTGTCCCACGGTGGGCATCGCCACGGTTGAGGAACTGCCTGCGGCGATGCGAGCCTATCTGGACCGCCTTTCCGAATTGGTGGGNGCTCCGGTTTCGATCATTTCCACCGGACCTCGGCGTGAGGAAACCATCGTGCTGGACTCTGCAAATTTCTGGCAATGATCCGACGACTGCTCATCACGCTTGTTTTGATGGCCGCTGCCTACTACGCGGGCTACCACCGGATCACTTGGGAGGACGCCCGCGACTGGTGGCGCGACCAAGAGGTTCCCGAATCGGTGGAGAATGCCGTGGAATCCGTGGGTGATGCGGCGGAGNATTTAATGGAAGAAACCCTGAAAGACTGAAGGACATGGACGAAATCGAGGAGCATCCAGACTTGGTAAGCCTTGTCGGGCAGGAAGAGCAGGTGGTTCGTTCGGACCTGAAAGTGGCCAAGCGTCCACCAATCAAGCACGGTGCGTTTCAGATTTATACCGGCGAGGGCAAAGGCAAGAGTACCGCCTCGCTGGGTCTGATGCTCCGGGCGCTCGGCGCGGGCTTCCGGGTGTACTACGTCCGGATGCTCAAGCCGCGCTGGAAGACGGGCGAACTCAAGCTCTGTACCCANCCGGCCTTNCACCCCAACCTCACCTTCCGGAACGTCCCGCACTACTGGGCGCTCTGCGTCAGCAAGAGCAAGCCGCCGGACATGAACGCGATGCGCAAGGAACTGGTTCCGGAAATGGAGGATTTGCACCTACGCGTGGCCTCCGGCGACTACGACCTCGTGATTGTGGACGAGATCAACTACTGCCTGCACCGGGGCTTGATTGACTTGGAGCAGGTGTTGCGCGTGGTGGACCATCGGCCTGCACAGGTGGAGCTGGTTTTCACAGGACGATACGCACACGAGAAACTGGTGGAGCAGGCTGATCTTGTCACGGAGATGCGCAAGGTCAAGCACCACTTTGAGCAGGGAGTGCGGGCACGGGTCGGCATCGAGTTCTGATTCGCCTCCATGCTCTTTGCCCGGATTTATCTGCCGCTCGCCCTCGGCTATTTCATCTCCTATTTTTTCCGCAACGCCAANGCNATCATTGAGCAGANCTTGGTCCGGGAACTCGGACTGAGCGCGTCCAGTCTCGGACTGCTGACGAGCGCGTACTTCATTTCCTTCGCTGCCTTCCAACTCCCNCTCGGACTCCTGCTCGACCGCTACGGAACGCGCCGCACAGAATCCACGCTGCTCGTCTTCGCGGCATTGGGAGCCATCGTGTTTGCGTCCTCGGATGCGCTGNTAGGCTTGGTGATTGGACGGCTTTTCATCGGTTTAGGTGTTTCGGCGTGCCTGATGGGGGCTTTCAAGGCGTATCTTGTCTGGTTTCCCAGCGAACGCCTGCCGCTCATCAATGGACTCCAGATGGTCGCAGGCGGCTTGGGGGCCTTGAGTGCAACCACGCCGCTCCAGTTTGCCTTNGGTCACACCGACTGGCGCGGAATTTTCGTGATTTTGGGAATCGTGACACTCGCAGCGGCGNCATTTTTGTTCACGGTCCATCCGGAAAAACCACAAACNCTGCAGGAATCTGGGACACTGCGGGAACAACTGGAGGGCTTGNGGAGCATTTTTCTAAGCCGGGCGCTCTGGAAAATCGCTCCGTTCACGGTCCTCACGCAAGCAACACAACTGGCCGTGCTGGGACTGTGGGCCAAGCCGTGGCTGCGGGACGTTGCAGGGCTGGAGCCAGAAGTTGCGGCCAACATTCTCTTTTGGATGATGGTGTCTATGACCACCGGATTNCTCACGCTAGGCGTTGTGGCAGAGCGTATAACCTCCACCGGATGGGTGAGTCCAATGACGCTGGGAGTGGGGCTGATGACGGTCTTCGTTGCGGTGCAACTTCCGATTGTGCTGGAGTGGACCGCCATGCCCTTGCTGCTGTTGGTGCTTTACAGCTTTTTCAGTTCCTCAGGAATCCTTCCGTTTTCAGCCCTGCCCCAGCAATTCCCCAAACACCTCGCGGGCCGCGTCATCACTTTGCTCAATGTGATGGTGTTCTCCGGAGCCTTTGCGATTCAGTGGGGGATCGGCATGATCATTGACCTCTGGCCGACCACCGCTTCCGGAAACTACTCCCCACTTGGCTACCAAGCGGCCTTTGGAGTGTTACTGCTCTTGCAGGGGNTGGGATTGGCGTGGTACCTGCTGTCGGCTCGCATCCTGCCTCAAAATGAGTCATGATGATCGTGATTGGGTCGTAAGAATGTCCGGAAATCTAAGACACAACGGAAGAGGAAAAACAGGAAACTGTCAATCAATAGATTCAGGAATAGTGATGAGTGAAAGGCAGGAATTGAAAGTCGCAGTCGCCGTGATTGGCGCCGGTAGCGCAGGCTTGAATGTGTTCCGGGGAGCGCAGAAGCACACGGAGAGCGTGGTGCTGATCGAAGGCGGTCCCTACGGAACCACCTGCGCCCGCGTGGGCTGTATGCCAAGCAAATTACTGATCGCCGCTGCCGAGGCTGCTCACGACATCGAACGAGCGCACGGCTTTGGAGTTCACGCCGAACCGCCAGTGATCAACGGTGTGGAGGTGATGGACCGGGTGCGCCGTGAGCGGGATCGCTTCGTGGGTTTCGTGTTGGAGGACACGGAGGCAATTCCGGAGCCGCAGCACATTCGTGGTTACGCGAGGTTTCTAGATGACCACACCCTGCAAGTGGACGATCGCACACGCATTCACGCCGAGCGCATCGTGATCGCCACCGGATCAACTCCCAGCACCCTGCCGATGTTTGCGGGCTTGGGTGAACGGTTGATCATCAACGATGACGTGTTCGACTGGACCGACCTCCCGGAATCGATCGCGGTCTTTGGTCCGGGGGTGATTGGCTTGGAACTCGGACAGGCCCTGCACCGCTTGGGTGTGCGTATGCGCATGTTCGGCATGTCGGGTCGCTTTCTACGGGCATTAGGGAATTCAGAGGTGCAGGAATACGCGCTCCGGCAGTTTCAGTCCGAATTCCCGCTGGACCCCGGAGTGCAGGGACTCAGCGTTGAACGCCGTGGGCAGCAAGTGGCCTTGCGCTTCATTGACCGTGAATCTGGAAAACAGGTCGAGGAGTTGTTCGATTATGTCCTCGCAGCGACTGGACGCACTCCAAATATCAAGGGACTTGCACTGGAAAACACCACGCTCGCCCTAGATGCAAAGGGAATTCCGGAGTATGACGCAACCACCATGCGCTGTGGCAAGAGCCACATTTTCATTGCCGGAGACGTAAACAACGACCTTCCCCTACTGCACGAAGCCTCGGACGAAGGCCGGATCGCCGGAGAAAACGCAGGACGCTATCCGCAAGTGCAGCCCGGACGGCGCCGCTCGCCGCTCAGTGTCATCTTCAGTGATCCGCAAGTGGTGGTGGTGGGGGAAAGTTGGAGGGCCTTGCAAAGCCGACCCTTCATCATCGGGCGGGTTTCCTTTGAAGGGCAGGGTCGCAGTCGCGTGATGCTCAAGAACCGGGGGTTGATGCACGTTTACGCCGATCCAGCATCCGGACACTTCCTTGGGGCGCAAATCTTCGGCCCGCAGGCCGAGCATCTGGGGCATCTGCTTTCGTGGGCACACCAGCAGTGGCTGACCATCGCGCAAATGCTGGAAATGCCGTTTTACCATCCTGTCATCGAGGAGGGACTGCGCACCGCCCTGCGAGATGCCGACACACAGGTGCAGGCCACCCCGGCGCTTCTGCTCCGGAAAAGCGCTTGAACGATTTACAGAAGTTTTTATGACACAGAATTTAGAGATTCGCGCCCTCACCTTTGACGTCTTCGGGACGGTGGTGGACTGGCGCGGGAGCATCATCGCCGAGGGCGAACGTTTCAACCGGGATTGGGGTTTGTCCGTGAATTGGGCCGCGTTTGCCGATGCGTGGCGAGGCTGCTACCAACCCTCGATGGAGGCCGTGCGCACCGGGAAACGTCCGTGGGCGATCCTCGATGATTTGCATCGAGAAAGTTTGGAGGCTCTCTTAGAGCAGTTTGAGGTGAAGGGTTTGAACGAGGAACAAATCGACCACCTCAATCGTGTTTGGCGCCGTCTTCGCCCGTGGTCCGATGTAGTTTCCGGACTGACCCGACTCAAGCAGAAATACACGCTGGCCACGCTTTCCAACGGCAATGTCGCCCTGCTCGTCAACATGGCCAAGCATTCCAGACTTCCGTGGGATGTGATTTTGGGCGCGGAAGTCGCGCAACACTACAAGCCACAGCCCGAGGCGTACCTGACCACAGCACGAATGCTGGGGTTGCGTCCGGAGCAATGCCTGATGGTGGCGGCGCACAATGGTGATCTTGGTCATGCCGCCTCTCACGGTTTCCGTACCGCCTTCATCTACCGCCCCACCGAGTACGGTCCTGAGCAAAGAACGGACTTGGCTCCCAACGCAGATTTCGACTGGATTGCCCGAGGTTTCGGCGACCTCGCCGAACAACTCGGTTGCTAAGGCATTTCGCATTTCGATCAAGCCCATCTGTGCAAACCCTGACCATCCAACTCCCCGGACGCAGCTACAACATCGGCATTGGCACGGAAATCGTGGATTCCGACTTGCCGCAGGCAGTGTCTGCTTCCGGAGCCACCCATGTTGTGGTGGTCACAAACACCACCCTTCACGACCTCTACCCCGACCGCATCACTCAGAGCTTGCGTGGTTGGCAGGGACAGGTGGACACCTGTGTGCTTCCGGATGGCGAGGGCTACAAGAATCTGGAGACGCTGAACCGGGTTTTCGATTTCCTGATGGATGTGCGGGCCAACCGCAAAACGCTGCTGATCGCCTTCGGAGGCGGCGTGATTGGAGACATGGCGGGGTTCGCGTCCGCAACCTTCATGCGTGGCATTCCGTTTCTTCAGGTGCCCACCACCTTGCTGGCGGACGTGGACAGCAGCGTGGGCGGCAAAACAGCGGTGAACCACCCTCGCGGCAAGAACACCATCGGCGCCTTCAAGCAGCCGATCCATGTCTGCATGGATCTTGCCTTCCTCCGGACACTGCCCCCCCGTGAATTTCTGGCGGGTTACTTTGAGCTGGCCAAGCACGGATTCGTCCACGACGCAAAACTGTTCGAGACGATTCAGGCTGGGCCGCTGGTGAACGCAGAGTACGATTACCGAACCAACGAGGCGGAGTCCCGTGAGTTTTGGGAAGCAACGATCTTGCGTTCGTGTGGAGTGAAAGGCAAAGTCGTGGAGCAGGACGAAACCGAAACGGGCTTGCGGGCCACCCTCAATTTCGGCCACACGCTCGGCCACCTGATTGAAACCCATGCCGGCTACGGCACCTACCTCCACGGTGAGGCGGTCGGCACCGGAATGCTGTTCGCTGCTTACCTTTCCCGCAAGTGGGAGCACTTGCAGGAAAGAGATTGGTCCCGAATCCGGGATTTCTTGGTGCCTCGGCTCACTCCCATCGTGCTACCTGCGCTCAATGCTGAATCCTTCCAGACACTCATCCTGCACGACAAGAAAGCCGAGGGCACCGGGGTGGACTTCATCTTGCTCCACAAACTGGGCGTAGGCTTCATCCAGAAAGCCACGTCAGTCGAAACCCTCTGGCCGCTGTTTCAGGAGTTTGTCGCCGCCTTCCCGGAGGTCTGCCGAGTCGAGTAAGCAAGGGATTTCAGATTGCTTTGGAAAACTCGCGCTTGCCTTGTCTGCAATCCCGACTTATGAGTTGAATCCGCACCCGATTTAGAGTTCATGTTTTCCGGGCAATGTAACGATACAACTCGTCCATCACTTCCAAAAACGACGAAGGCTTGTTCCAAAACGCGGGATAGTCTCCTTGTTTTTTGAGCAACAACACGGCTCGTTCTTCACTGGAAGCAGCCAGAGTGAGCAGCTTTTTGGGGAGAGGCCGCCCTGACCAAAAGGTTTCTGGAGAAAACTCTGCGAGTGCCTCCTCCTTTTGGGGCTGAATGAAAAAGGTCGAAACCGGGGTCACAGTGATGTCTGTGGCTTCCCCCATTAGACCTTATCGCAAATAAACGCGTGAGTCGGCGCGGAGTTTTTCCGTTTCGGTTTCGGGGTTCATGCCGCCTTGAGCCAT
>PANO01000072.1 GCA_002707655.1 Deltaproteobacteria bacterium | reverse complement strand
ATTAACGACTAGTTCATTCCAACTCCTTCTGATTGTACAACCCTTGCCACAGTCATCACTTTGGCTTCTGCTGACAAGATTTGTAGTTGTATATTTTTTTGTTTCACCCCGAATCTTTTTAGTATAACCATAAAGTACTATATTTTTTTCTGTTTTTATGCTGTTCAAGTTTTCAAATTCATTTACTGGAGTGATTTTATAACCCTTCCCGCTTAACCTCCCTAATATCTTGTTAAGAAGGTCATTTACCTCACATTTACAGTAGATGATATTGTAATTTTTCGGGATAATTACTTCCTTTGTCTTTTTTTCTTCGATTCTTGTAATCTTTTGTGTAGAACAACCAGCTATTAAAATAAATATTAAAGCTAAAATTAATTTATTCATAACCTCCAACCTATTGTAATGTTTAATCCAATAACTGATGCCGGGTTGTTATCTTTGATATAACTTTTATAATTTTCATTTTCAGATTGAAATGTAGTATCGTCAGTCAGGTCAAATGAATTAGTGTTTATTTTACTTGTGGACACAATAAAAACCCGGACTCCATAATACACGTCTTCACGGTCATATCCTTGGATAGTGGTGGAATACTGCACCATAGGTCCAATGTAAGTAACATCTTTACTGAATTTGGTTTTGTTAATCTTTCCAAAATATTCATTTAAATTGGTGCTCACTCCAACATCCCACCGATGAACATATTTTTCAATGCGGTAAAAAAGATGGAAATCGTAACTTGTTAGTTTTAATTTTCCTGTAAACCCTGAAACGGTATGAACCTTGGTTGATTGTACACTAGCACTAACGCCATAACCTTTCACACTTGCTGCTCCCATTTCCAATTGCAGTGGATTATAATTTTTCATTCTCCCTTGGGAATACGGTATTCCTATACCAAAATCCCACGTCTCTGCAAAAACACTACTGCTGCTGAATAACAAAAAAATCATCGCTAAAATTAAATTCCTCACTACGTTCACCTAATTAAAAAACGTAAAAATTTAAAAAACAACACATCCACTTTTACTTATTTTCGGTTTTTAAAAAAAATCAAATCTCATCTTCTGGTTCATTTCATGAAGTATTGTCACTGTAATGCTGGGATACATAGCGACTCAGAACTTAGACAATCCGCTTCTGGAAGACCCTGTGTCGGTCACTTCCTTGCAAATTCCAACAAAAACTGACATCCTGAATCTAGCATTGCCCCTCTCAAATGAAAAGCCGCTTGCCACTTTTTCGGATCCCTCGCTGCCTGTCGGGGCTTCTCATCTTCTGCGGAACCGGGCTGGTCGCCGCTTCCGGTCATGCCGCAACGTCACCGCTTGCGTGGGAAGACCTCCAGTTTCAAATGAACCAGCATGTCAAATGGTGGCGCATTTACCTTGAAACCGAGGTGCAAGTGTTTGATCCCCTGCAAACGGTCACGGACGCCAAGGGCAAGTTTCGNCCGGNGGNGCGNCCCNCCCGCCGCTACCGCCAGCGCATTCACTGGAAAGCCGATGAGGCCATCATCGTGGAGTCCATGGGATTCCAGCAGCGACGGCTGCACGTTCACCTTGAATACAAGGACAACTACGCCGACACGGTCCTGCATCCCGGATTCGACTGGCACGAAACTTCGCCGTGGTACTTGCGACTGTTAGGCCGAAATTCTCAGAACCGTGAGCAAACACTCTGGGAGTACGGCCTTTCCGGATTTGACGTCACCCTGCAACTCACTGAGGACAGTCACGCCTTCTATCGTGTGGGCCATCCTGAATCCGGAGCTTACGCCTTGATTCAGCCTGTCAACTTCCAGATTCACTCGCTGCACCGCGAAGTTCAGCAGCCGGACGGCACGGTTTGGCAGTTGGAGGTNCGCTTTTCGAAATTCAAGATTTACCGGAAACAGGCGTATCCGCAAGTCACGGAATACCTCCTTGACGGCAAGCTCCACAAGCGCGTCACTGTCACCAAGCTGGAGTACCTGCGACGCATTCCTGTGACCGANCGTAGCACTGCACTGCAACCCTTTGCTCAACCGATGACCTCACTTGCGCTCGACCATGCCCGCTAGATTTTGGCTTCTGCTGCTCGGAGCTTTGTTGTTTTCCTCCNCCCAATCTGGAGCAGCCCCCCAAGTAATTGACCGCATTTTCCTGATTGTCAACAGTCAGATGATGACCCAGAGCGAGGCGGAAGACATTGTCCGTTCGCTCAAGGCACAGATTCAACAAGCGATCCCGGAAGGGCCGGAGCGCGACCGGCAGTTTGCCGAAGTCGACCGCACCACCGTGGACAGTCTGATTCAGGAACTGCTGCTGCTCGACCGCGCTCGTGTTCTGANGATCGAGATTTCCGACAAAGAAGTGGATGCGCAATTGGACCGCATTTCCGAATCCAATCCACAACTGCTCACGGTGATGCCGGAAAGCGAGCTACAGCTACGCATCGTCAAAGACCTCAAGAAGCAGCGAGTGCTGTCCCGCGAGGTGGACTCGAAGATTCGGGTGGACGGCACCGAGATTCAGTCCGCCTGCCGGACGCATCGGCAATCGTTGCGGCAGATCAGCTTGTCACAGATCCTCTTCCGGACTTCCGAAGTGGAGGCGCAAAACCGGGCACAGGAAGTGCGTGCTGCTCTTACGGCAGGCAAGGAATTTTCCGCCCTCGCCCGCGAGGTTTCGGATGACCCCGGGGCGAAAAAAAATGGTGGGGCACTCGGAAAATTCCAGCAGGGGCAACTGCTCCCGGCGATTGACCAAGCTGCCTTTACCCTTCCGGTGGCGCATCCCAGCGAACTGGTGCAATCCCAGTTTGGCTTCCANGTCCTCTTCATCACCAGGGAGGCGTTCCCCAACGCTCCAGACTGCNCGAAGCTCTCCGCCGAGCAGTCAGACGCGCTNGCCAATTCCGTGTACCAACAAAAACGGAACGAGGCGATCCAAACCTACCTCAACGAACTCCGGCAATCTGCTCGCATTACCGTCAAAGAAGTTCCCTCCGAGTGAGAGCGAGGAACGTCCCCATGTTCCTCAAGATCGTCTCAGAGATTTCCAAAACACAGACAAGGCCAAGCTACCGGCTTCAGGTTATCGCTGTGGAACGACACGCCAAAAACCGAGTGTACGACGATGCCCGCAAGCGCACTTTCTGAAAAATGAGAGGTTGACAGAGCAGATTTTGCAGCCCTTNACCAAGACCGCCGGCAAGCCAATGGTGACGGTTTTGCTGGACTTCGGCTTCCACTACGCCGATTTTGTGCTGCGCCCAGATCTGCTGTCCCTCACCCGTCTCGTGATCGGCGAGGCCGAGCGTTTTCCAGAAATCAGACGGAACTACCACCGCTCCAGTCCCCAGCAAGCCCTGTCCGGAATCATCGCTTACCTGCAAACCCTCACCGCCGAGGGCAAGCTGGAGGTCGAGGATTTTGAGCTTGCGGCCAATGACCTGTGGTCACTGATGCTTTCCACACNCCNCGACCTCTACCTGCACATTCCGGACTTGGCGATGAGCCCGGCCNAAATCCACCGCTACCTCTTCAACGGCATCCGCGTGTTTCTGAAGGCGTACTCCACGAATGCTGACGCGGACCTCNCAGAGTTGGAGGCGTTCCGGACAAAAACGACAAAGCAATAGCGGGTTTTTCCACTTCAGGGCACCACGCGCAGGTGGAGAAGCGGCTGGGAATTGAGCAGCAATTCCGGAAGTGGTGGCCAACGGATTTGAGCAAGCCCTTCCAGCACGCCGAGCAGGAATGCAGGCGAACCTTGCCGCGAGAGCAAGCGNAGGGTCGGCGACTCCGCTTGCTTGGAAAAACGTAGTTCCAGCACCAATTCCGAATCCGGACGGTGACGTTGCAGTGGGCGGAAACTCGACTCCACCGCCTTGCGGAGTTTTTCGTGCCAAAGTTCCCGCGCCCCCTGCAACACCTTGCGACGCGCCAGCCGTTTTTTCGTTTTGGGGCTCATGCCGATTTTGCTTGCCGAAGTGTCCGGCGGAACATGCAGATGCGTCAGTGGAGCCATGCGAAAACGGAAGGTCACACGCAACTGTTCATCCGGAAATCCAAAAGGCAACGGCGGCAGCAACACGGTGTCCACTGCCCGGAGCGCGNCTTCCTGCACACTCTCCGGCAGTTCACCCGTGGCCTGTGCCTGCGTGTCGAAAATCCGTCCGTCCCGATTGACTTTCACAGTGACCCACACCTCTCCGCCTTGCGGATGTTCCCCGGACAGGTACTCGGTGGGTGGGTGCCGCGCCCAGTAAAATCGCGTCTGCTCGTTCCAACGCTTCAGGTAGTCCGTGTATTCCCAATCGTAGGTGCTGAGTTGATGGTTGGTGTAATAGNGGACGGTGAGTTGAGGATCGGTCNTCGGTCGTCGGTCGTCGGTCGTCGGTTGGTGGTCGGTCGNCGNTTCGCGGACATGGCCTGCTCCTACAACGTCTGCCTTCTGCTTTTTGCCTTCTGCTTTGTCGGGATCGGCCTCAACTTTGGAGGCGTTGTCAGCAACAGTTTCAGAGGNAGCGAGTTGGGGTTGCGNTTCAGGCAAGGTCGGTCCTTCCACNCGCTCCAGATACTCAAACTTGGTGATGAAGANCGGGGCGCCCATTGCATCAACCGCCTCGGCGCTAGCTTCCTTGAGGTGGTCTTCGTCATCCGGAAATGCCAGTCCCGTGAAGCGCNCCCACTCGCCGACCCGAAAGGTGGCGAGCCAGTCGTAAAGTTCGGTTCCCGGAAAAACGAGGGTGCCGTAATCCAAGTCCAGATAGGCGTTGTTCCATGTCCCCACCCGTGGCCGCACCTGAGCATCAACTCGTTGGGGATCGGCAACCGTGATTTCCAGATACGCCTTACCATTCGCTGTTGCCCGCAGCGACGTCAGCACTCCGACCCATTCCAGAAACTGACGATCCGGGAGCAACTTCGCCAGATACTCCTTGCGCTGTTTGCGAATCAGGAACTGCTCCAGCGGATTTTGAGAATCGGACCACTGCTGATGAAACGCTGCGATGGCCTGCTGGAACTGTTGCTGTTTCACAGGCGCAACGGCGGTTTCTTGCGCAATCACCGTTCCTGCCAAAGACACGAGCAAGAGCGATCCCAGCCAACGAAGTTTGCTCACAGTCGTTTCCCTTCCGCGTCAAACTGGACGACAAACACATCCAAGCCGCCTTGGTGCGTGTGTCCATCCAAACTGCCGCCCACGCTCCCGGTGGCGACAAGATTTCCGTTGGGAAGAAAGGCCAACGCCCGGACTTCATCGGCTCCGGACGTGCCGAACTGCCGAGTCCACAAAAGGGTGCCGTCCATCTGCAACAAGCTGACGAAGGCATCGCCCTGCGCGGCGGTTTGCTGCTCCGGAAAAACCCCCTGCGTGGAGCCGCCAATGGCAAGGGTGTTGTTGTCGGAAAGTGCGATGGCGTGGACCCGTTCGTCGGCTTCCGTACCCAATTGCTGGAGCCACTGCGGGTTGCCTTGAGCATCGAAACGGACGACAAAGGCATCATCCCCCTGTCCGGATTCCAGGGCTTCGGCAAGCGAGGAAACGTTCGCCCGCAACTTGCCTCCAGTCACGCCTGCCACCACCACTCCGTCTGCGTTTGCGGCAAGCGCGGTGACGGCATCGCTGAAGGCCGTGGGCAAGCGTCGGCTCCAGCGTTTCAAGCCGGAGGGGTCGAGTTTCATCACAAAACCGTCCTGTGTGTGGGTTGAAGGAGTGCCGTCCAGCGGCCCGGTTACGATTCCCCCTACGTAGAGCGTGGCACGTTTGTGCAGGGCAAGGGCTTTCACGAAAATCCCGGAACCCAGCGTGGCAGAAGAGCGCTGCTTCCAACGTCGGTGATTGACGCGCAAATGTCGCTGCGTGTCGCCGGATGAGAGCAGATTGCCTGCGGGATCGAGAACCAGCGCGGAACCTTGCGGGGCTGAGGGCCAGCTAAACTCGACAGGTGGCCCAGCAGCACCGTCTTCGCCAAAACTCGTGAGCGCAAGCGTGGTTCCGGATGCTCCCGGAAGCAAGGCTCCCACGCGCCATCCGGAATNCGTGGGCTGAAGCGCAAGCGCGTTGGGCNGTTTNCCGAATCCCGGTTGCTGAATCCACTGCTGGTCGCCTTCACGGTCNTAGAGCGCGAGGAAGCCATCCTCCGAAACATTGTCATCGTTTTCAAAACGGGAGGCNCCCGCGACGAGCAGCNGCCCCTGCGCATCAGTGTGCAGGGCGAGGCCAAGGTCATCTCCGGACGCACCAATTGAGATCGTCCATTTTGTCGGAAAACGGTCCTCGGTCGTGTAGNCGGATTTNAAGGGTGCGCCTTTTTTGCTCTTGGCTTCCGGAGTGATGCGAAGCTGGTAGCGAACCTTGCGACGCAACGGTTCCGTCGGCAGGAATTGAAAGCTTTTCTGCTGGTCGGAATTTCCGGTGCGGATGAGCAGGGCGCAGGTCTGGAAACCATCCGGAGAGAGCTGAACAACGCCNGTGCAGCTTCCATCTGTGGGGAGTTCCTTGCCAAGCTTGGAGTCCATCGGCAGCGAGAAGCTCACCTCGATTTTCGGCAGCAGCGAAATCGTGGTGCCGTTGTCCGTGGGAGACACCGAAACGACTTCCGGCGTGGGCAGTTTTGGTTTCGCTTTGGGAGTTTTGGGTGCCTCCGGAGTGCTTTCAAAACACCCTGCAAGCAGGAACAGGAGACCGATGATCAGGGTCAGGAAGGAGAAACGCATGGGGCCACGAAGGTCAATGCCCCAAAAAGCATCACAATGTGTGCCAAGTGATCAGGAGGTTGGGGAGTAGGGGACAGATTATGGATGCGGAACAAAACGACCCGTGTTCATCCGCACAATCCGTGGCGGGAATCGAGAGCCGAAGACCGATGGCAGCCAGCAGCAGCAGAGCAGCGCGGCGTGCTTGAGGTNGGCNGCGANGGGTTGGTCGCGTCCGGCGAGGACTTGGATGAGGCGGGTGAGCTTGGGCCTTCCGGGCTGGCNAGGTCGAGGTCGCGCTGCAAGGCCAGTTCGAGCCTGGTGATCTTTTCCTCGACCGCATCGAGTTTCTGCTCCANGGGCTTGACCGCNGTGCGGCGGTCCCACGCGATTGTAGGCGAAGAGGGCGGTGATCAGCANGATCAGCGATCCGAAGAGCATGAGGGTCACATTCATCTGCTCGGAGAAGCCCTCAGCCATGCGGCGGTCTATGCGCTCAAAGCGCTGGTCCATGCGCTTAAACCCGGCGTCCATGCGCTGCTCAACGGCCTCGAAACGCTCGTGAATGACTTTGAACTCCGCCTTGATCTCGGCAAGGGACTCGATGATCTCTCGGTCCGAGAGGCGTGGGGCAGTCTCGATGGCGAACGGAACTCCGGGCAGCAGAATCCCGGCAATCAAAAGACCCCAGTGAGGAATAGACGAAGCATGCGNCCCTTTGCNTAGTGAAGGCAGCAACTATCGAAAACCATGAGCCTCCACGCTAACCCACCTCCTGTCGAGATGCAAGGGNAGTCTCTGGAGTGNTGGTGCCTGTTCTCANCAAAATTCACCCTGTAAAGTGTTGTGACTTTGNAAATAGACAGCGTTTTCCGGTGTGTTTTCCTCGGTTTTCAGTGATTTTTCCCGAATTTCAGAGAAACAACACTCCAGAGGGAGACCATCGAACGCCCGGAGTCCTGTCAAGCGGCANTTTCCTCGAAGNTGATAGGAAGCACCGTTTCCAAACTTCCGGAAAAACGACGCTCGAAATCCATGACCGTTGCGCCGAGAATGCTGCCGTTGGCTTCATCCCGTCGCAAAAAAAACGGGTTCCACCTCCTCATCCANCCCGGATTGGGGCAGTCCAAACGCGATGTAGAGTACATCGGAATCCCGGTCGTAGGCGAGTCTCATTGTGCGGCTGGCCATGTGCTTGAGGGTCATCCCCGTTCAAACACGGTGGCCACGCCCTGTCCGAGGCCCACGCACATGGTGGCCACACCAATGGTCTTGTCTCGTTCTCGCAGTTCGTGGAGCAACGTCGTGACGATCCGCGCTCCGGAACAACCGAGAGGGTGCCCCAGCGCGATAGCCCCGCCGTTGAGGTTGACGCGCTCATCAACGGAGTCCATCAGCTTGAGGTCGCGCAGCACCGGAATAGATTGTGCGGCAAAGGCTTCGTTTAGTTCGACGAGGTCAACATCGCTGACTTCCAGTCCGGCACGTTTGAGCGCCTTGTTGACTGCCGGAACGGGACCGTAGCCCATGATGGCGGGATCGACTCCGGAGGCGGCCATCGCCCGCACTTTTGCCAAGGGTTCGATGCCGAGGCCCTTGGCCTTTTGGGCGGACATCAGCAACACAGCAGACGCGCCATCGGAAATCGCGGAGGAATTCCCGGCAGTGACGGTTCCGGAAACAGGATTGAAAACGGGGCGGAGTTCGCCAAGGGCTGCAAGGTTGGTGTCCTGCCGGATCACCTCGTCGTCGCGGCAGAGTGTGAGGACGCCATCCGCGTCGTGCCCCTCGACCGGCACAATCTCCTTGGCAAAGCGTCCGGAGACCGTTGCAGCATGTGCCCGCTGGTGGGAACGCAGGGCGAACTGATCCTGCTCTTGCCGCGAAACCTTGTGCTGTACTGCCAGCATTTCGGCGGTCAGACCCATCATCCCGGAACCCTTGGCGACGTGCTTGCTGAACGCAGGGTTGAGATCAACGCCATGGTCCATCGGAACGTGTCCCATGTGCTCAACACCGCCACAGATGAAAAGCTCGCCCTGTCCGGCCATCACCGCCATTGCTGCGTGCTGGATTGCCGTCAGTGACGACGCGCAGAGTCGATTCACCGTCTGCGCGGGCACGGTGTGTGGCAGCATCGTCAGCAGCGAGGTGAAGCGGGCGATGTTGAAACCCTGCTCCTTGGTCTGGTTCACGCAGCCCCAGATCACGTCCTCCACCTCGTCCGGGTTCACTTCCGGGTGCCGCCGCAACAGTTCATTGATCAACGTCGCCGAAAGCGTTTCAGCCCGCACGTTGCGGAACATCCCGCCCTTGGAACGGCCCATCGGGGTCCGCACCGCTTCCACAATCACGGNTTCTTGCATGGTCTTCTCCGGTTTGGTTGCCTGAAAATTGTTGTGTTTCAGCATGACGCACCTGCCGAAAAACGCAATTCCAGCGTTTCTGCAAGCAGTTCCCACCCGGAACAGCTTGAACCGCCTGTGGTTTGAGTTATCCTGCAAGCGTTCTGCTCAATAGCAATCCTGTTACCGCGCCTTCTCCGCATTTTCGGTGCCTCACGCTCACGTTTCCAAAACGATCCCACACACGCNGAAGGTCNANCGACTGGCCGGATCGAGTGCCGCATGGTGGTTGTCTGAACTTCAGNTCCAGCGTCAGCAACCGCTGCTGATCCTCTGCGAAAGCTTTGAGCAGGCGGAATCCTGTTTGGGCGACCTCGCGTTTTTCAGCGGGAAGGACGGGCTGCACTTCTTCCCCTCGTGGGACGTGATGCCCTACGATTTCTTCTCGCCGCAGAAGGAACTCGTGGGGCAGCGAATGCAAACGCTNGATGCACTTCTGCACGAAAATGTGCGCTTTGTGGTCACGACTCCACAAGCGGTGATGCAGCGGGTGNTGCCCAAGGAATTATTCCAGAACGCTCTGCTGGACCTGAAAACCGAAGCGTCGCTTGCCGAACACGAACTGCGCCGCAAGTTCCGGATGCTGGGTTATGTGGAGGTGGACACAGTGGAGGATCGTGGCGAGTTCTGCCTGCGAGGGACGCGGCTGGATATCTTTCCCAGCAACCAGTCCACCCCGTTTCGCCTAGAACTCCGGGGCCGAGATGCTTCCGGATTGCAACGGATTTCCTCGATCCATCCCTTCGACCTGCGTTCGCAAATCTCCGAGCAAACCACCCTGCTGAGCCTGCGGCTGCTGCCGGCCTCGGAGGTGCAGTTGAGTCCGGAGCAGTGCGACCACGCGCTTGACGAACTGGAGCAGTATCGAGAACAACTTCCGGACAACCAGTTCTCGTCCACCCAGCACACCATCCGCAACGGACAGCCTTTTCCGGGGATGGAAAGCCTCGCCGCGCTCTACCACAAGCTCGACACCGTGTTCGACTATCTGCCGCCAAAAACGCGGGTCGTGTTGCAAGAGGATGCAAAACTTCAGCAACACGCCACCTTCTTCCGGGACGAGGTGCTGCGCGAAGCCGAAATGAGCATGGCGCAGGGACGCCTCACGCTCGATCCGGATCTGCTGTTCCTTGGCCCTGCGGACTTGGAAAGCTTGCTGGAAGAGTGGCCCTGTGTGGGTGTCACCTCGGCCCACGAGGTGGAGGCTCCGCCAGACCCTTTGGCTGCGCTCAGGGCAGGCTTCCAACGACTCGCCGGAGCCAGCTCGCAGAGTTTCAGTTTTCAGGGAAACAGCTCCCTGCGCGAGGGCTTCCGTGCGGCCAAGGCACTTTCGGCGGTGGGCAACGCGATGGAGCGGCTGCGGACGTGGCAGGCGGAGCGGGTTCCGGTGGTGCTGGCGGCACGTTCGCAGACACAGGCCGATCATTTTCGGGAATTGCTGTTCGATCTCGAAGTGGAATCCCGGCTTTTGCAGGATCACTTTTCCGGGGCGGACAGCCCGCCGCTGCCTTCTTCGATTTTGCCGTGGGCGGAGTTTTGTGCAGGGACGGGCTGGAGCCACAAGCTTGCAAAGCAGTGGGGCTGGAATCCGCAAACCACTGGAATCCTGCCGATTGTGGTAGGAGAGGTGTCCTCCGGATTCCGCTTGCTAGATGCCGAAAATCAGGTGTGTTTTGCACTCGTCACCGAGGATGAGGTTTTTGGGAAAAAGACCCGCCAGCGCCGCTTGCAGCGCGTGGCCATGCCGGGTTGGTCGGGCAGCCTCGACGATCTCAACGAGGGGGATTTCGTCGTGCATCTCGATTACGGCATCGGCTGCTACCGGGGTTTGCAGAAAATCGAGGCGGCGGGCATCCAAAACGAATTCATGCTGCTGACCTTTGCGAGGGAGGAGAAGGTGTACGTTCCGGTCAGCAAGTTCCACCTCGTGCAAAAGTATGTGCATCCGGACGGGGGCCGTCCCAAGCTCAACAAGCTCGGCGAGAAGGCGTGGAAGAAAACCCGCAGCCGCGTGGCCAAGGCAGTGGAGGACATCGCAGAAGAACTTGCCGAAATCTATGCGGCCCGCAAGGCGCGGCGCGGCCATGCCTTTGAGCGCGATTCCCACGAGATGCAGGAGTTTGAGCAGGGCTTTCCCTTTGAGGAAACTCCGGACCAGCTTGAGGTCATCATGCAGGTGAAACGGGACATGGAATCCACCATGCCGATGGATCGTCTGGTGTGCGGCGATGTCGGCTTCGGCAAGACCGAAGTGGCCATGCGGGCGGTGTTCAAGGCAGTGAGCGACGGCAAGCAGGTCGCCATGCTGGTGCCCACCACCATCCTCGCTCAGCAGCATGATGTCTCCTTCCGGCAACGCTTTGAGGAAACCGCGATCACAGTGGAATCCCTGAGCCGCTTCCGAACCACAGCCGAGCAACGAGGCATCCTCAAACGACTCGCCGAGGGTAAGCTGGACCTCGTGATCGGCACCCATCGGCTGCTCTCCAAGGACGTGAAGTTTGCCGACTTGGGGCTGCTCGTGGTGGACGAGGAGCAGCGTTTCGGAGTCAAGCAGAAGGAGCGCATCAAGCAGTTCCGCGCCGAGGTTGATGTCCTCACGCTTTCCGCGACACCGATTCCACGCACGCTGCACATGTCCCTGATGGGCCTGCGCGACCTCAGCATCATCAACACCCCACCCGCCGACCGCATCGCCATCCGCACTCGGCTCGTCCACACCAACGACACGGTGATTCAGGAAGCCGTGAGCCGAGAACTGCGGCGGCAGGGGCAGGTGTTCGTCGTCCACAACCGCGTGGAGACGATCTTCGAATACGGACGCCACCTCCAGCGCATCCTCCCGCAAGTGCGCATCGCGGTCGCACATGGGCAGATGAGCGAGCATCAACTCGAACAGCTCATGCTCGACTTCATCGAGGGCCGCTACGATCTGCTGCTCTCCACCACCATCATCGAATCCGGACTCGACATCCCCCGCGCCAACACCATCNTCATCAACAACGCCGACCGCTTTGGCCTCGCACAGCTTTACCAACTCCGGGGGCGCGTGGGCCGCAGCAACGTGCAGGCCTTCGCCTACCTGATGGTCTTGCCTGAAAAAATCCTCAGCCAAACGGCGCGGGANCGGCTACAGGTTTTGCAAGACCTCAACGACCTCGGCGTCGGGTTCAAGTTGGCGTCCCGCGATCTGGAAATCCGGGGGGCCGGAAACCTGCTCGGCTCCGAGCAGTCCGGGCAAATCGCCAGCGTGGGNCTGGAGTTGTACACGCAGATGGTGGACCGTGCCGTCAAGCGTTTGCAACGGCAGGAAGCCGGACAGGACGAGAATTTGGAAGTGCGCGTGATCTTCAATGCCATCGTCCAAGAAGTTCCGGACGCCTACATTCCCAACACCAACAAGCGGCTCTCACTCTACAAAACCCTCGCGTCGCTGGACGCGGAAGACACGCTTTGGGATCTCCGCAACGGCACNGAAGATCGCTTCGGGCCGCTTCCGGAAGCCTTGCTCAATCTCTTCAAGTCCGCACAGGTTCGGATTTGGGCGCAGGAACGCTNTGTGCAAACGGTCGAGTTGCGGGGCGAAAAACTACGGCTCCAGATTGCCAAACCAGACGCGCTCAACCACGAAACGCTGATCCACTGGCTCAGCGAACCGGATTCTGCCCTGCGCTACATTCCGGAAAACACGCTGGAGGTCCGCAACGTCCCNCCCGATTTTGACGCAATTCTGGGAGAACTGCGACTCTTGGAAGACCTGTTTGCTGGAAAATCCGCNCCGCTTCCCGCGGTGCCATTTCCCACCGGAACCAATGNCTGAGAATTCCCCGGAACGCTGGCTTCAGTCGCAAACCAGCGACTTGCTGGAAACCGCTATCCTGTTGCTGGATCGGCTGCATTGTCCCCCCTTCGAGTTGGGTTGGCTGCATTCCGAAAGCGGGCAGACCTACCGGACGCTGCTGCTGGAAGTGGAGCGGGTGCTGCTGGAAGTCTGGGAGGCCACTCAAAATAAAAAATTCGCAGAACTGGAGGACTCGCTGCAACTCTGGTTTCAGGATCAACTTCGACAGGAAAACGGACTGTTCCGGCAGTACCAACGATTGCACGAGGCACTGGAGGACTGGCGCCACACTCCGGAACCGCAACAACAGGGTTTGCAGGGTTGGCTCGATTTCCAGCTTCACATGCTAGTCCAGGAACCCACCCTGCTTGTCCGCAAGGCGCAGGATGCGCAAGTGTCCATCGAAGAGCTGGAGGTCTTGTCGGGAAAAGCCCTCGCGTGGGTGCAACCCCTGGCATCCGAAACCCCGCACGACCTGCTCGATGAATTTTTCACCCTGCTCCGTCCCTTCACCAAAACCCACCCGGAACTCCTACCCCTCGACCACTTGCAACCCCCTCCCGCTTCCCGGAACGCCCCCCTGCTGGACCAACTCCGCTCCACCCTCAATGATCAGGACGACTGGGAATCCTCCGGGATCGAACTGGCGAAATGGCTACGGGAGGCCGTTGTGTTTCATTCGGCAAAGTGAATGAACCTGGATTATTCCTCTGCTGTGATCAACAAAGCCTATAAAAACTTTCATAATACTGATATAATTAATTAAGTTAATAATTAATGGAGGTGTATTG
>PANO01000071.1 GCA_002707655.1 Deltaproteobacteria bacterium | reverse complement strand
CAAGTTGAGCAAGCAGTTGCCCGTTCTCGTCAAGACCCAGCGACCAACCCCGCTGCCCATCTTGGTGCGCCAGCATCGTTTGACATCCCTGCCCTGGAGTCGTCGGCCAGATCGTGACAAAGGCAGTGAAGCTGTTTAGGGTGTTGAGGATTTTTGGGTGCTCGACAACCCCGCACGATCCCGGACAGAATTTCTGCTCGCGTGACGGGTAGTCTCCGGCGAACGCCGCAAGCACGATCTCTTCCTGCACACCGGGTCCGTCCGGATTGGGATCGGCATACAGCACCCGCACTAAGCTGGCGTGATAGGGCGTCGTGCCCAAGCTGCTGACCTTGACCTCGACGGAATCTCCGGGACGTGCGGAAAGGCGGTCGGTGTAGCCAGCGAGTGGCAGGATGCGGTTTTCGGACATGGGAAGCCTTGTGGGAATAATCTTCAGAATTGAGGGGCAAGCCCTAAACAGGGCTACCATAGGGCAGGGCCGAACTCAAGGCAGGGTGGTTTTTTCGTCCGGAAGGGGGTAGGGTTTGCACGTTGTTACCGTCCGCTTCATCCTCTGTGTTCGGCCACTGATTCCACTAATCTGAGCGTTGGAGCAAAAACGGATTTCAAGGTCGGCAATGGCTTCTTCCAGAGGCTCTGGGTGTCATCGCCGTCCTCCACCAAATCGGCAGACGGTTTGGGGCCGCTCTTCAACGCCCGCTCCTGTCAACGTTGCCACCTCAAGGACGGACGCGGCCATCCGCCTGCCGCCAACTGGCCGGACGATGACGCAGTCTCGATGTTCCTGCGCCTGAGCATTCCCCCACAAAACGAAGAGCAACGCCGACGGCTTGCCGAGCATCGTGCATTGACGATTCCGGAACCCACCTACGGCGGGCAGTTGCAGGACTTGGCGATTCAGGGGCATCGAGCCGAAGGCCGGATGCACATCGAGTACGAAGAAAAGCCCGTGCTACTCGCCGACGGCGAAACGGCCTCCTTGCGCAAGCCGGCCTACACCGTCACCAACTGGAACTACGGCCCGCCGCATCCGGAACTGCTGACTTCCCCCCGTGGCAACCTCGTCATTTTCTGGTCCGCTCCGGAACGGCGCGTCCTCAGTCATTTGCGCTGGAAGACAGCTACGGCATCGCTTCCGGAACGCAAGCTGGAGAATTTCTGCTCACCAGCGGCAGCGGGCAGCTCGTGGCCATGCACCACTCGATCACACTTCACACTACTCAACCAACGAGACTCCGGGAATCCGTTGGGACAACCATCTTTCACGGATTCACAATCTCAGTTCAGGTTGAATTGACTGGCGGCGCGTAAGGTTTTCTCCTCGGAAATTCCGCACTGGTTCTGAAGAAACTCAGCGACCGACCCTCGGTTGCCAATCCCCTTAATAAAGCGCTGCATTCGTCCGTATTTTTCCGGAACCAGCGATTCTGTTTTCCGATAGTCACATTCAATCGCGTTGATCATTTCGTCATGTAACTCACCCTTGGCTTGTGCGGCCATTGCCACCAGCAATGCCGTGATGGCTCCGGTGCGGTCGCGTCCGGCGTCACAATGCAGCAGGATTTTCTTTTCGGCAATCATGGAGGACAGAATCTCATCAAGAAAGCGACAGGCCGCTCCTCGCATCGCTGGATGCTCCCAGCTTTCCATGAATTCAAGATCGTTGAGTTGAAGATCAGGATTGAAATAGCGTCCAATGTTCTTGTCTCCNTCCACATGGCAAAAGTAGCGCTCTTTCAGGCTTGGGGAGTAATTCAACGAGTAGATCACTTCCGGGGAACCNACTTTCTCGCAACTCCATCCGGAGAACCAACCTGCCGAACGGTGCAACACCTCCTCCCGGAACAGACGCTTGCCCAGACACTGATTGAGGCTCGCCCCGACATCGCGATGGTTCATGTCATGGTAAAATCCCTCCCAGCGAATCGCCAATGGGAGTCCTTCCGGATTGCTGCCGAGGCTTCGGTACTTGACCCAGCCCATAAAAATGAAGAGCAACATGCACAGAGCAGAAAGCAGCAGAGCTAGTGCTTTCAGGAAGACTTTTATTTTGGACATGGTGTTGCTCGCATCCGTTTCAATGACATCGTGTTTTTACCNTTTTTCCCACTCGACAGTATCCCCCAGCCTCGATTAAGAGAAAAGTCCTCTCTTCGGGGAGACCGACTGGTCCACAAAGGTATGCTTGTGCTTGGGAAAATGCTTCGCCTTGGCGATCTCAGGGGATTATGATATGCTAATAAATTGACCTAAGGAAGCCATGATGGACTCAGCCAAACACTCCCAAGTCATTGAAGAGTACCTCCTGACCCTCTACCAAACGCAGCAATCTGGAGGACCGATCAAGGCGGTGAACCTTGCAGAACGGATCGGGGTCAGTCCGCCAACAGTCCATGCCACACTGGTGCGGATGAAGCGGGACGGGCTGGTGGAGCTTAGCGAATCGAAAGAGCTTGAATTCACTCCCGCAGGACTCAAGGAAGCAGAAAACATCGCCTACCGACACAACCTCGCGGAATACTTCCTCTGCAACACCCTCGGAGTGCCGTGGCACGAGGTCCACAAACACGCACACCAGCTTGAACACGCCATGACTCCGCTCGTTGTGGAAAAACTCGCCGAATTCCTTGGGAAACCGGAGTTCTGCCCGCATGGNACTCCCATGCCCGGAACCGCACTTCCCGATGAAATGATCTCGTTAGTGGAAGTAGAGGTTGGCACCGAAATGGAGGTGACCCGAGTTTCAGAGGAGTTGGAGGATTCGGAAGAACTGCTCCGGATTCTCCATGACCACCAAGTGATTCCCGGACAACTGCACACGCTGGTGGACAAGTCCGAGGTGATGAGTTCCCTGACGCTGGAGCAAGGATCGGAGCAAACCGTGCTGCCCTTCCACGTGGCCGACAAGATTTTTGTTGTGCCGGTGACGTCTCCTGCATGAGCTACCCTTCGGCCCCTGCTTTCGGCTTTCGTCCCTAATCCTGACTTTCCACTTTCTGCACATGCCACATCGTACCTCCCGCTGGTCTTGGCTCACAGCAGGACTCGGTTTGGTGTTCTCGGTGCCGGTGGTGGCCATTCTTGTGCTGGCGTTTTCTGCCCAGCACGGCATGTGGACACACTTGGCCTCAACGGTGCTTCCGGGCTACCTCACCAACACGCTGTTGCTGGCACTGGGGGTGGGCATGGGCACTTTCGTGATCGGTGTTGGCNCTGGCTGGCTTGTGGCCATGCATGAGTTTCCAGGACGGCGTGTGCTGGAGTGGGCTTTGCTGCTGCCAATGGCGTTTCCGGGGTACGTCTTGGCGATTGTGTACGTCGAGGTGTTCGAGTATGCCGGTCCCGTGCAGTCACTGCTCCGCGAGTTGTTTGGGTGGCGCTCTCCCCGCGATTACTGGTTTCCAGAGGTTGCCTCAGTGGGTGGAGCCGTTTTTTTGCTCTCTCTGGCGCTNTATCCTTACGTTTACCTGCTTGCTCGCAACGCTTTCACCCAACAGGCCTCGGCGCTGCTAGAAGCTAGCCGGATGCTGGGTCGTCCTCCACAGCAGGCCTTCTGGGAAGTGGCCCTGCCGCAAGCACGTCCGGCGATCATTGTGGGGGTCAGTTTGGCCCTGATGGAAACGCTCGCAGATTTTGGCACGGTCCAGCTTTTGGCGGTTTCAACGTTCACGACCGGAATTTACCACACCTGGTTCGGCACCAACAACGCTTCCGGAGCCGCACAACTGGCCCTCGCCCTGCTCGGCGGAGTCGCGCTGTTGTTCGTGCTGGAACGCTGGTCCCGACGCCAGCAACGCTTTCACATGCGCAGCACCGCCACTAGGTTTCCCCTACGTCACTCCTGCTCTGGAATTCGGGGCTGGCTGACCTTGCTGGCGGGAGCCTTGCCGTTGCTGTTGGGATTTGTACTGCCTGCACTGTTCTTGCTCGGATGGACACTGCAAAGCTGGGAGCGGTTGCCGTTGGATCGTTTTGTGGACGACGCCAGCCACAGCTTGCTGCTTGCGGCAGTGACGGNGGGATTGGCGGTGGTGCTAGGGGTGGCCCTCGCTTACGGGATGCGATTGTGCCGACAACGGCTGGTGCGCGTCCTCATCCGGGTCGTCAGCTTAGGTTACGCGATCCCCGGACCTGTTGTAGCGCTAGGGTTGCTGATTCCGCTCGCGCAACTGGACCAGCGCATCAACCCGTGGCTGGAGCAACAGTTCGGAATGGGAGTTNCCTACCTGCTGAGCGGNACNTTGTTTATTCTTATCGCTGCGTACCTCACCCGCTTTCTCGCCTTGGCTTTTGGCACCACAGAATCAGGGCTAACACACATCACTCCCAGCATGGACGAAGCCAGTCGCGCCCTTGGCAAAAGCACCTTGCGCACCCTATGCTCCGTACACGTTCCGCTGTTGCGGGGCAGCCTTTTGATTGCGCTGCTGTTGGTGTTTGTCGATGTGATGAAAGAACTGCCTGCCACACTCATGCTGCGCCCCTTCAACTTCAACACCCTCGCCACCCGGGCTTACGGCTATGCTTCCGATGAAATGTTGGAACCTGCAGCATTGTGGTGCCTAGCGATTGTCGTGGTGGGGCTGACTCCGGTGCTCCTGCTCAACCGTCAGTTGCGGCAAGCCCACGCCGTGCAAGAAACCCCGTCTCATCGTCTGATGCCTGTTCCGGGCCTTCCGGATGCGGCCCCTGCTCCTGAAGCCTCTCATGCTTGAATGCCATCGACTCTCGAAGCAGTACGGCAACGTGCTTGCTGTGCGGGACATGAGCCTAACCCTTGAAGGACCGGACTTCCTCTCGGTACTTGGCCCCTCCGGATGTGGTAAATCAACCCTGCTACGTCTGGTCGCCGGGCTAGANCATCCTGATTCNGGAGCCGTCCGCCAAGCTGGGACCACTCTCAGCGGCAACGGNAAATTTGTGCCTCCGGAGCAACGGCATTTCGGCATGGTCTTTCAGGACTTCGTCCTCTTTCCGCACATGACGGTCGCCGAAAACATCGCCTACGGCATTCGGGGTCTTAAAAGTGACCGGCAAAAGCGCGTGCTGGAACTGCTGGATTTGGTCAGCCTGTCGCACCTCTCGGACCAGATGCCGCACCAGATCAGCGGCGGAGAACAGCAGCGGGTCGCGCTCGCCCGCTCACTCGCCCCCCGGCCCCAGTTGATCCTCATGGACGAGCCGTTCAGCAACCTCGATCACCAACTCCGGGTTCAGCTTCGGCAGGAGATTCACGGNATCCTCAAGCACGAGGGCGTTCCCACGATCCTCGTCACGCACGACCAGAGCGAGGCCATCACCTTTTCGGACCAGATGGTGCTGATGAATCGGGGAACACTGGTGCAGTCCGGAACTCCAAAAGAGGTCTATCAGCAGCCAAGTTCGCTCTGGGCCGCAACCTTTGTGGGTGAAGCCAACCAGCTACCTGTGCGCTGGGCTCAAGGCAAGCTCCACGGCTCGCTCGGTGTCGTGACCGTGCCCCCGGAAGTGGGAGAGCCGACGGCCACGCTCTTGGTGCGTCCTGAGAACTTGCGGCTCCAAGCTGCCAATTCAGGAGGGGTTCGGGGAGTTGTCCGTCAGGTGGAATTCCGGGGGGCGTCTCAATCCGTCGAAGTCCAACTGGAATCCGGAGAAGTCGTGTGTGCCACCACGCCTCCACAAACTGCCTGCGCTCCGGACGACGCGGTTTCGGTCCATCTCGACCACTTCCTCTGCTACGGCGCGGCGGGCCAACTGCTTTCCAGCCCCAAGAACTTGAGGGAGTGATCCACATTTAGGTGTCTTTTAGCTTTTTTACATAAAAATTACAATTATACTTTCTTTTTTAGTGCTAAACTGAAGTTTCTTTAGTGGTCACCTCAACCCCAATCAAATAAGCAGGAGATATCAGATGGCTAAGAAAACGACGATGCTGACCCCGGTCATAAAAGCGTACAATGACTGGTGCGAACAGTGGGAAAAAGGACTTGGCGAAGCGGAGAAGTTCCAGAAGCAAATGCTGGAAAACACCTACAGTGCTATCGAGAAGCTGCCTACAACGGAAGCGGCCCTGAGTCTGAAGCCGATGCAGTTGAACGCTCTGGACGAGTCGTACACGCAAATCCGCAAGACTTGGCAGGAAATGCGGAAGCAATCCAACGAGTGGATGAACGCCGCTGAAGTGGTCTCTCCCGCTGCCTAAGACGACCGTCTGACGGTTGTCTTCAACCCCGGTTGAAGTCGGTCAGCCCCCTGACGACTTCGGCTGAGGTTTTCTATTTCTGCCCCCCGATCACCCCGCCGCTATTTGCAATTCCTCTAGCACTGCTCGACCCATTGCCGTGTCCGCGAGTGGGCGCGTGAGTTCCCCTAGTGCGTCAATCTGCCGCTTGAGAGCTGCGGCGTCACCTCCCTGCATCGAACTGCGAACCACGTCCATTTGAGTCCGGAGTTCCTGACGCTCCTCCGTGGACAGCGTTGCTTCGGCAACAGTCCAGCACTGCTCGATCCCCCGGAACATGCGTGCGGCCGTCTGCCCAAATTCGATGAGCTGACGGGTGTTGAAATCGCTGATCGCGTGGTCAAAGGACTCCTCTAGGATGTGGTCGATTTCGGACTGGGTGAGTCCGTGCGAGGGGATCACCTCGATTTCGGCTGCGGTGCCGCTGCGCTGCTCCTTGGCGGAAACGATGAGCAGGCCGTTCGCATCAACGCGGAACGTGACTTCCACCAGCGGCAATCCCGCTGGCATTGGCGGGATGCCCCGGAGCTTGAAACGTCCGAGGTTGCGGCAATCCTCCACGAGTTCGCGCTCGCCCTGATAGATGTTGACGTCAATGGCGGTTTGGTTGTCCACGTTGGTGGTGAACATTTCGGCCACCTCTGCCGGAATTGTCGTGTTCGCGGTGATCAGCTTGCTGAAGGTACCGCCTAGCGTCTCAATCCCCAACGCAAGCGGGATGACGTCCAGCAACAGAAAATCGCGTCGGCCCCCGGCGAGCAGGTGTCCCTGAATCCCGGCTCCGATGGCCACNACCTTGTACGGATCAATGGCAACATGCGGCTTACGTCCGAAAAAGCGCTCCACTGCTTTGCGGACTCCCGGAACCACGGTGGAGCCACCCACCAAGACAACCTCATCCATCTGCTCTGCGGTCAATCCGGCAGCGCGGAGTGCCTTCCGGCAGCTTGCCAGCGTCCGCTCAATCAAAGGAGCAATGCGTTCCTCAAACTCCGCTTGCGTCACCAAGCCCTGCGGCATGATTCCACATTCTGGAAGTTCAAGGGTGTATGCGGTTTCCGGAGAGCCACTGAGCCGAATCTTGATCTCCTCCGCCGTTTTCCGCAGACGCTGCTGGGTTTCTGCACGCTCAAATGTAACTTCCGGATGTTCGGCCAGCAGCCGTTCGCGGAGCAGAGTCATCAACTCGCGGTCGAAGTCATCCCCGCCCAGCCGTGTGTCGCCATGCGTGGCAATGACCTTGAAGAGCTTTCCGGAAAGCTTGAGCAGCGAGAGGTCAAAGGTGCCGCCACCAAGATCGTACACAGCCACATACCCGTCCTTGCGCTCGTCCAATCCGTAGGCGATGGCGGCGGCGGTCGGCTCGTTGAGAATGCGTACCACTTCCAATCCGGCGAGTTTCGCGGCATCGCGGGTGGCTTGGCGCTGGGCATCGTCGAAGTAGGCAGGAACGGTGATCACAGCTTTTGAGACTGTCTCATCCAGTGCGGTTTCCGCCCGACGCTTCACCTCCCGGAGAATCTCCGCTGAGAGTTCTTGGGGCGTGAATTCCTCAGTGCCGATGCGGACCTTCACGAGCTTGCGCTGCGCTGGAATCACGGCATACGGCAACTCCTTGATTTCTTCCGCCAGTTCCTCAACATCGCGCCCCATCAGTCGCTTGACGGAATAAACGGTCTGCTCCGGAGCCGTCAAGCGTTGTGCAACGGCAGCTTCTCCCACGATCCAGTTTCCGGAGCTGCGGGTGAGCACCGAAGGGGTGATGGGGTTTTCTCCAGACGGAGCCACCACTTCCGGACCGTCTTCAATCACCGTTGCCGCCAAGCTGTTAGTGGTGCCAAGGTCAATACCGATGATGCGTTCCATCTTCAAGTTTCAGAGTTCCAAAGGGGCAAAGTTCCAAAGTTTAAAAGGCACGAGTCAGTAGGCAGCAGACTCACCAAACTCACCAACTCAAACTGGAAAGCGTTCCAGCAAGCGGTGCAGGTAGCGTTCTGCGTTGAGGTCGGTTTGCAGAGTTTGGAGTGTGGACGGAGGGGCTGTGGCTTCCGCTTCTGCAAAGTGCAGGGCAAGTCCGGAAATCAAGGATGCGTGGCGTTCTGCTAGATCTGTACGAGTTTGGACGATTTCGTCCGGAGTTCCAGAATCCAGCAAGTCGTCGAGGGATTCTTGCAATTCAAACATTTCCATCAAGAAGCCCGCNGGCAGTTGCCGTTCGTCCAATACCGTGCCCTGCGCCAATCGGGGTAGCAGGTCATTGGCGCGGGCGACGGGATTCCNGANGGTGTTGTAGGCCCGATTGAGTACGGCTGAGGCGAGTTCGCTCTGCCGCTGTTCGCGCTTGCTGGCGTTGGCGTAGAAATCCGGATGCAGTTCGANCGTGAGTTGCTGGTAACGCCCTTCCAGCAAATCAAGGTCCACCTGAAAGGATTCCGGGATGCCAAGGGCCTCGTGAGGGGTGACCTCTCCGGANGGAAACTGAAGGGCGTCGCATCCGAAGCAGTACAGGAGCGAAATCAGCGGGGCGCNGCACTGCTCGCAAGCGACAGATGGGTCAGGCAAGGAAGAATGCCAACTCAGTCAGCGGAGGCTGCGCTCCGGGATTTATAGTCNGCGATGGCGGCTTTAATCGCATCCTCGGCCAGCACAGAGCAGTGAATTTTCACGGGCGGCAAGGAAAGTTCCTCGACAATCTCCGTGTTCCTGATGGTCATGGCCTCGTCCAGTGTCTTGCCCTTCACCCACTCGGTGGCGAGGGAAGAAGATGCGATAGCACTGCCACATCCAAAGGTCTTGAATTTCGCATCCACGATCTGGTTGTTCTCCACCTTGATCTGAAGCTTCATNACATCACCGCATTCCGGAGCACCGACAAGTCCGGTACCCACGGCGTCATCATTCTTCATGAAACTGCCCACGTTGCGGGGAGCACTGTAGTGGTCCACGACTTTTTCGCTGTATGCCATTGGTTTTCTCGAAAATAGGTTATGAATCAGTGGGAGGCCCACTGCACGGTTGAAAGATCAATGCCTTCCAGCACCATCTCGTAAAGCNGGGACATCTCCCGGAGCCGCTTGACGGCACTGGAAACCTGCTCGGCGGTGTAGTCAATTTCCTCCACCGTGGTGAAGCGTCCGAAGCCGAAGCGGATGGAGGAATGCGCCAAATCGTCACCCACGCCCAACGAGCGCAAGACATAAGACGGCTCAAGGCTGGCGGAGGTGCAGGCCGATCCGGACGAAACCGCGATGTCGTCGATGCCCATGATCAAGCTCTCGCCTTCGACGTAACCGAAACTGAGGTTGAGGTTGTTGGGTAGGCGGTCGGTCGGGTGACCGTTGAGGAACACATAATCGAGTTCCACCGTGAGTTTTTCGTAGAGCCGCTGCCGCAGGCCGATCAGGCGTTCGGCCTCGGACGCCATTTCCTCCGCACAGAGTTCTGCCGCCTTGCCGAAGCCGACAATGCCGGTGACGTTGAGCGTTCCGGAGCGCATGCCCCGCTCGTGTCCCCCTCCGAAGACGATCGGCGAAAGCCGCACCCTCGGCTTCTTGCGGCGGACGTACAGGGCACCGATGCCTTTGGGACCGTACATCTTGTGCGCACTCATGGAGAGCAGATCAATGTTCATGCGCTCGACATCAAGCGGAATCTTGCCATACGCCTGAGTCGCATCCGTGTGGAACAGCACCCCGTGTTTGCGGGTGATGCGTCCGATTTCCTCCAACGGATTGACGGTGCCGATCTCGTTGTTCCCGCCCATCAGCGAAACGAGGATCGTGTCCGGACGAATCGTTTGCTCCAACTGTTCTAGACTGATGCAACCGTGCTGATCAACATTGAGGAAAGTGACCTCGTAGTCCTGCTGTTCCAAGTAGTGATAGGGGTCAATCACTGCCTTGTGTTCAATGGGGCTGGAGATGATGTGGCGTCCCTTGTCCTTGTGGAAATCCGCAGCGCCAAGGATAGCGATGTTATTCGATTCCGTAGCTCCACTCGTGAAGACAATCTCCTTGCTGCTCGTGCCAATCAGGCTACCGAGCATGTCCCGTGCGCTAGCAACAGCTTTTTCAGCAGTCCAGCCAAAGGAATGGTTGCGGCTGGCAGCGTTACCATAGATTTCCGTGAAATACGGCAGCATCGCCTCCACCACCCGTGGGTCAGTCGGCGTAGTAGCGTTGTAGTCAAGATAGATGGGTAATTCCATGATCCTGGGATGGCTGGGGTGTGAGGTTCAGTTGTGATTCCGCGATGATAGACGCGAGGGTGGTTTCCTCCATGAATTGCTCCATGCGACGATGCAAGGCAGTGAGCGGCCCTCGCGTGGGGCAGTGTTGCGACACCTTACAGCGCCCTTCCTCGTGGACGCAATCGACCAGAGTGAAGGGGCCGTCCATGACTTGAATGATCTCAACAAGGGTGATGCTCGCCGCTGGTCGTGCCAGCACATAGCCGCCGTGCTGCCCCCGCATTGATTCTGTTATCCCAACCGTGACCAACTGCTTGAGAATGTTGGCCGTCATCGGATGCGGCAAGCAGTAGTGCGCGGACAGTTCCTGCGCACTCACCGGCGCGTGCGTTGCGCCAAGGTGTGTGAGTAGGATGATTGCGTAATCGGTCTTTTTTGAAAGCTTCAGCATGGGATTCAAATCTTCGTCTTATTCAGACTAGCACTAGATTGGTCCGGATTCAATAAAAAAATAGCACTAATCCAGTGCTGATTGCTGAAAGCTACTGAGAGGGAGTGTCCATAGGGCTTTCCGAGTCGGCAGGAGCAGCCGTTGCGGTGGCATTATCCGGAGCCAGTTGCGGACGCAAGGGAAGCAGTGCCTTTTGGTGGAGCAGCCGTTCGCTGGAGCCAATGTGATGCACCCAGAAATCTAGACGGATGGGATCACCTTCGGCTGCCATGCTCATTTCCAACGAGAACGTCTGCGGGTTTGAGGTTTCCGGAACCAGCCATACGAGTCGAGGTTGAGGCGCTACGGTGATTCCCGCTCCCCACAGGTGCAGAGAAATCTCGACGAGTCCGGAATTCTTGCCGCGATTCAGCAAAGCCGAGTCCAGTTGCACAGAGGTCACTCGCCTGCCTTCAATAATCTCGTTGCCAAGAACCTTGAGCGAGAGCTTGGTGAGTTGAAGTTCAAACGACTCCTGCGTCCGTGTCCGCAAGTAGAGCCGCTCCAGTGCGCCACGCCAAACCTCCGGGCGCTCCAGTTGCTCCCGATGGTATTGCAGGGGATTCAGCAAAAAACGAATATCTCTGCGTTCACCAAGCAAGCCGAGCAGGAAAGCAGCGGGCCAACGTCCGGTGGTGGATTCAGAAGNAGCCAGCGAGTTTCTGAGATGCGGCAGCCCCAATTTCGGAAACGCCAAGAACGCCTGCACCGCNTGCACACGCTGATCAAGCTCCGGAGCGTTGAGTTGGTGAATCCAGCGAGTGCCAAATGCGTGGGCCAGCCGCGCCTCATAGTTCGCGGGAGTGCTGGCGGCACCCAAAAGTAGCATGAGCAGCAGTGCCGCCAGCATCCGGATTCGACTCATGAAACCTCTGAGGATTCGGGTGCTTGCATGGATTCCGGAACCGCAGGTTCTGCCAGCCCGTCCTTCCACTGCCGATAGCCATACTCAATGGCATGAGCCATCTGCTGCTTGTAGCGTTCGCGTCCAAAACGGGCGGCGTTGCGCACAAGGTCGTCCGGATCAAACTCCGAATACCGCCGCTCCATTTCCTCGATTGNGGCACAGAGCGCGTCGATGCGCTGTTCATGAAAGAAAAGTCCGGTGCGCTCATTGACTGTCTCCAACGCACCGCCTGCTCCAAAAGCGATGACTGGCGTTCCGGAGGCCTGCGCTTCCAGAGGCGTGATNCCGAAATCATCCTCTCCAGGAAACACGAAGGCGCGAGCTTCTTGATAAAGCGCGACCAGTGCCTCGGAGGATTGTTCTCCCAAGAACTCGATATGATCTTGGGCGATGCTCCGGCAGTAGGCTTCGTCCTGTCCGCTGCCCACGATTTTGAGGGGAAGCTTGAGCCGGTTGAAGGCTTCCACCGCGAGGTCGATGCGCTTGTTCGGAGCAAAGGCACTGATGATGAGATAACAGTCGGATTTCCGGGAGCCGGGCTGGAACTGCTCAACATCCACGGGTGGATGGATCACTTGCGCCTCGCGGGAGTAATACTCCCGGATTTTGCNCCGCACGTTGCGGCTGTTGCAGAGCAGCGTGTGCACTCGCGAGGTGCTACGGCGATCCCAGTTCTTGAGGTAGGGCCGCACCAGTTCAGCCGCGATGCGCACTCCCGGATGGGTTTGCGTCCTCCGGAAGTAGGTGTCGAAGAGGTCCCACACATAGCGCATCGGNGCGTGGACGTAAGAAAAGTGGTAGGTTTCCGGTCCCGGCTTTGCGCCCTTGGCGACACAATGGCTGGTGCTGATGATCAGATCGTAGGCATCGAAACGGAACTGTTCGATTGCGGTTGGAAAGAGNGGGAGGAAGTGGCGGTAGTGTGAGATGCCGTGCGGCAGATGTTGAATGAACGAGGGTACAATCCGATGCGCCTCAATGGTCGCACTCAAGCGTCCTTCTTCGTGGATGAGCGTGTAGATGGGAGCCTCCGGGAACAACTCACAGAGCACCTCCAGACACTTCTCCCCGCCGCGCATGCCGTTGAGCCAGTCATGNACCAGNACCACCCTCCTGCCCTCCAGCACCGTTANGCCTCTTGTGTTGTGGTCTCGTCTAAACTCAACAAACTATCGGGCTGTGGGGGAACCTGCAAACTGGTTTGCGAGAAATCCAATCCGTATGTGTATTCGGAACACCAACCNCCGGAAAGTTCAGCAACGTTTTGGAGTTGGGGTCTGGTGATCTGAAGGAACCGCTGAGAGACGGGTGCTTGGAGGATCGAGGTGAGGAGGCGGTCCCCCCTCACCCGAAAGGAATTAAGCGTGGCAATGTTGCTCCTGTAGGAGTTCCTGGAAACAGTCCCGCATGACATTGATGACCACCAATTCCCCGCAGCTTTGAGCTGAGGCTTCAAGGAGGTCTAGTCCCCTAGAAATGGAGACATTTTGACGGGAGAGATCTTCCAGCCGAGCAATTGCGCACTTTAGGAGTGATTGCATGATACCTCTCGGCAGTGACGTTAGCAAAAACCAAAACCGACCCCATGCCGGACTCGNGAGCTAACNCTCACCCNTAGATNATGCAGTTAGCGTTCCACCGGNATTTTCAGGAGCANNCGCGCCATCTCGATCNCGCTCGCCATGGCGTGGCGNCCCTGNTTGCCCGCCTTGCNCCCGGNACGCTCGATNGCTTGCTCCAANGTNTCNGTGGTGAGGACACCAAAGCTCACCGGCACCCCCGTGTCCAAGCCTGCCGAGGCAATGCCACTCGCCGTGTTTGAGCAGACGTAATCATAGTGCGAAGTCGCCCCCCGGATCACCGCACCAAGACAAACCACTGCATCATAACGACCGCTCTGGGCAAGCCGCTTGGCAATGAGCGGCAACTCAAAGGCTCCGGGAACGCGGGAAATCGTCAGGCGCTCGCGGTCTCCACCGTGACGCACGAAAGCGTCCACTGCACCTTCGAACAGCCGTTCCGTGATGAATTCGTTGAAGCGCGACACCACGATCGCGATGGAAAGGTCAGTGGCGATCAGGTCGCCGTCCAGTTCGGTCATGCTTCGCTTTGGGAAGTGCGAGCCTCGTCAAGTGCCCGCAGGTGTTTAAAATTGTAGAGGCCGGTATTGTGGCCGTCACTCCAGTGGATGCGCAGGGCGTAGTTGCCCACATATTCGCTGCCAGACGCATGGACATGCTTTGGCACCGACTCCGGCTTCAGCACCCGCTCACCCGTTAGTTCGTTGACACAGCTTGCACAAGGACACGCACAGCGCAGGTCGTGAAATTTGTAATGGCTTTCGCGCCCGTCGCGCCAGAGGATGTAGAGGTCATCCTGAAGTAAAATTTTTTCGGGCTTGCGCTGTCTCAATTTCTGCATTCGGTGGTCAATTCTTTAGGCTCAAACGTCAAATGACTTGAAGTGCCTGTTAATTTACAGTAATCCATTAGTGAACTCAAGCCGCTCGCTTGGAGCAAGCCACCGGAATCCGAGGAGACACCATGGCCGATGAAACCCCCGATATCTCTACTGAAGAGACCGAAGCAGACGTAACAGAGGAAATGGCCGAAGCCGCCGAGGCCGTTGCTGCCGAGAACTCCAACGATGCTGCGGCCCCAGAAACAGAAGAGGCAACGGCAGACGCAGGAGCTGCCCCCGACGAAGCCCCTGCCACTGAAGGAAAATTCGCGTCGGCAGCAGCTCCGGAGGCCAGTGTCCCTGACGCAGTACA
>PANO01000070.1 GCA_002707655.1 Deltaproteobacteria bacterium | reverse complement strand
ATGATCTCATGTCCCTCAAGTGTCTGATCATCGCACCGGAGACTTCCGGATGGTTCCGGACAAAAATCAACCGGGTTGAGGAACTGAAGGGCATCAAGATGCGCTTCTTTGGTCTCGGTGCCTTGGTGATGAACAAGCTCGGAGTCTCGACCCAGTTGTTGCCCGGTGGAGACATCTTCCCGGCCTTGGAGAAGGGCGTGATTGATGCGACCGAGTTCTCCATGCCCACCATGGACTTGAGCTATGGCTTCTATCAGGTCGCCAAGTTCAACTACTTCCCCGGCTGGCACCAGCAGTCCACCATGAGCGAACTGCTGATGAACAAGGCGAAGTGGGAAGGACTCAGTTCAACGGCTCAGGCCATCATCCGCACCACCTGCAACGACGCCTATCTTTGGTCGGCAGTCCGCAGTGACGCCATGCAGTTCGCTGCGATGGCTGAACTGCAAACCAAGGGTGTGACCTTCGTGACTTGGCCGGATTCTGAGATTGCTAAGTTCCGCAAGGCGTGGGTAGAGGTGAATGCCGAGAAATCGGCAGAAGACCCGCTCTGGGCTGAAATTGAGGAGAGCTATCAGTCTTACCGCGACAAGTATGCGGTTTGGGGATCAAGAGCTTACCTGAAGTAAGCCAGATTCATCGCTTAGTAACCAAAACTGGCTGGAACTGCTTCGGTTCCAGCTAGTTTTTTTTGGAGGACAATGGAAGAAACCCTCGATAACATCAGCGAGAAACTCAGGAGTATTGTGGACCGCCTCGGCAAGCTGTCCACCTTCTTTATGATCCCCTTGGTGTTCATCACCATCTGGGATGTGTTCTGCCGCAAGCTGGTCTGGATTCAGATCTGGTTGGTGGAAAATTTTGGACGAATGTTCGAATCCACTCTCATGCAAGAGATGGAGTGGCATTTACACACAGCTCTGTTCCTGATGGTCTTCGGCTACGGGTTCACTCATAACCGCCATGTGCGTGTGGACTTCATCCGGGAAAACCTCTCATTCCGAAAAAAGATCTGGATCGATTTCTTGGGGACCACCTTCTTCATGATTCCTTGGATCTGCGTCTTGCTTTACTTTTCCTTCATTTACACTCGGGAATCCTTTCTCATCAATGAAATCTCGGCTTCCCTTGTGGGCTTGTCCCACCGCTGGATCATCAAGAGCTTCTTGGTGCTCGGGTTCATCGTGGCTCTGCTCTCCGGAATTGCGGTCTGGCTGCAAACCGTGATCTGCCTCTTTGGCCGTCCTGATTACCGCTTTGACTTGATGACCGTCCAGTGGCCGGAGGAGAAACTGGATCAGAGGCAGCAGGATCTCAAGGAGATGGAAGGTACGCTGGAGGCCAAGAGTTGAAGGTGATCTACTCTGCCCCTGCTGACTTGCTGCTCCGGACACTCACCTGCCGCTTTCCTGTCCTGTGATTCCTTGTCAAAACGTGTGCGCTCAGTTTGAGGCGCCGTGTACCAAAGTGCTTTCATGAACAGTTGGTGGTTTCAGTTCGTCCGGAAGTATGTCTGGAATGATGAGAGAACTCCCTACCATGTTTCGCCGGGGCAGATGCGCAAGACGCAGGCGCACAATGAAGTGTTTTTCTATGTTGTGTTTGAAGGAACCTTAGTGGGACTAGTGACCCTTGGGGCACTGATTCAGGTTTACACCACTCATGAGACAGAGTATCTCCCAGTGTTAGGGTACGGATGCTTCCTCTTGGTGGCGTTGTATTTCCTCGTGTCCAGAAAATCTCCATGGGCGGTGCTCTACTCAGCGAGTCTACCCGTGTTGGTTTTCGGGGTTTTCTTTTTGTATGACTTTCATCCGAACAACATGTACTTGGACAAGCTGCTCTTGAGCGGGTTTCTGGTCTGTTGGTTGATTTATACCACTCGTTTATTCAAGATCTGTCGAAAGTATCCTGACATGGAGGACGCAAGCAAATGAGATTCAAAACGCTTAACCCATCTTTAAGCTCGGAGAGACGCGCATGGAGTTGACGTATTTTGTTCAAGAGTACCTGCCCATGTTCATGTTCGCAATGCTGGGGGTGCTTTTATTCACGGGTTATCCGGTCGCATTCATTCTGGGAGGGGTTTCGATCTCCTTCGGCCTGATCGGGTTTTCACTGGGAGTTTTTTCGCTTGGAGAGTTCTTCAACTTTGCACCAAGAATCTGGGGATTCGCAGCGGAAAACCTCGTGCTGGTTGCCTTGCCAACCTTTATCGTGATGGGAATCACGATGGAGCGCAGTGGGATTGCCGAGGACCTGTTGCACATCACCCAGATCCTGTTGCGCAAAGTGCCTGGAGGACTGGCGATGTCAGTGACCGTGATGGGAACCATCCTCGCCGCCATGACCGGGATCATTGGTGCATCCGTGACCATGATGACGGCGATCGCGCTCCCGACCATGCTCAAGCAGAAGTACTATGCCTCGCTGGCCACTGGGGTGATCTGTGCTGCGGGAACTTTGGGAATCCTGATTCCCCCTAGCATCATGCTGATCATCATGGGAGACCTCCTACAGGTGCCGGTCGGTACGCTTTTCATGGCCGCATTAGGACCGGGTCTGATCTTAGCGATGATGTACATGCTCTACATCGGGTTCTATGCCTCATACAATCCGGAGGCTGCTCCGCGTTTGACGGATGAACAGATGACGGCAACAAAGGGGGAGTTGCCGAAATTGATCTTAAGGGGATTTCTTCCTCCGGTTGCTTTGATTTTCATGGTCAAAGGCTCGATCCTGTTTGGCTTTGCGACTCCAAGTGAAGCCGGGGCGGTGGGTGCTTTCGGCGCGTTCATGCTGGCGGTGGCAAAGCGCAGAATGAAGTGGAGTTTGCTCAAGGGCATCTGTGAATCTGCCGGATTGACCATCGCGATGATCTTTATGATCATCGTTGCCGCCACCTGTTTCGCCTATGTTTTCCGTTCGCTGGGCGGGGATTACATCGTGGAAGACATGATCGCAGCATCCGGACTCTCTTCTTGGGGGCTGTTGGGACTGATCATGTTTGTTGTCTTCTTTCTGGGCTTTTTCTTGGACTGGGTGGAGATCACCCTGATTGTCCTGCCGATTTTCGCACCCATGGTCGCTGGTCTGGATTTCGGGGCTCACGTTGCAGCAGAAGACATGAAGATCTGGTTCCTTGTGCTTGTGGCGGTCAACCTACAGACCTCCTTCCTGACACCTCCTTTTGGGTTTGCAATTTTCTATCTCAAGGGTATCGCCCCGGAAGGNGTGCANACGCTGGACATCTACCGTGGGATTATCCCCTTCGTGATCATCCAGGTCATTGGGCTGTTGTTGGTCATAGCCNTCCCAGAAGTTTCACTCTGGTTGGCAAGGGTTGCCTACGATTAGCGCCAGCCGAGCTTTTCATTTGCTCAGGTGTCGGCACTCGCCCGGCACCTGAAGAACGNTCCTACGATTTTCCTCGCAGCTCTGCCAGCGCCANTTCTGCGATATCCAGTCGNACTTGACTCTCCTCAACCAGTCGTTGAGCCACTGTTTCAATTTCATCACCCTGTGCTCCGGCCATCATCGCGATGTTCTGAGCGTGGAGGGCCATGTGTCCCTTCTGGATGCCTGTGGTCGCTAATGCCTTCAGCGCGGCGAAGTTTTGCGCCAAGCCGACCGCCGCAATGCAACGGGCCAGCGCACTAGCATTTTGAACGCCAAGAATTTTGAGTGAGGTCTGTGCGGTGGGGTGCAGTTTGGTCGCTCCGCCGATCAAACCCACCGCCAAGGGCAGTTCCAGCGTGCCCGCCAAATCTCCTTCAGCAGTGCGTTCCCAGCACGACAAGCCACGGTACTGCCCACTACGGGCGGCGTAGGCATGGGCACCCGCTTCAACGGCACGGGTGTCGTTTCCAGTGGCTAGCACGACCGCAGTGACCCCATTCATGATGCCCTTGTTGTGGGTGGTTGCCCGGTAGGGATCTGCCTGAGCAAACTGGGAGGCAGAGAGGATACCGTCGCGAACGTCCGGACCTCCGATCTCGTCACACGTCCACACGGCCCGCGCCCGTGCCAAGCGCCGATCCGCTAAGTTTGAAAGGATACGCAGGTTGACACGCCCACCCGTCCAGCGAGCGATTTCCGGAGCCAGTTGCTCGGCCATGCTGTTGACCGCGTTCGCCCCCATTGCGTCACGGGTATCCACAATCAGGTGTGTAACCACCATGGGACCGCTTGGAGTGGAGAGTAAGCGCACCTCTAAATCCCGGAAGCCCCCACCGTGTTTCAGTAGGACGGGATCGACCTCGTCGCAGAGTGCCTGAATCGCGTCTTTTTGCTCTAGGATTTTGAGTCGGGCCTGTTCCGGATCAGAGACCTCCAGTAATTGGATTTGCGCGATCATCTCGGATCCGGAGGTCGAGGTGATGAATCCTCCTGTGGAGCGACATTGCTTGGCAGCATTGCAAACGGCAGCAATCACAGAGGACTCCTCAGTGACCATCGGAATCAGCACTTCTTCGCCATCAATGATCATGTTTGTGGCAATGCCCAGCGGCAGGGTCATCGCCCCCGCCACATTCTCAACCATGTGCGAGGCTAAATTTTCAGGAAGGTTCCCGTATTGTGAGAGCGATTCCACTTGCTGCGCATCGAGTTCGCAGAGGTCAGCAACTTTTTGCAAACGCTCGGAGGGCGTAAGTTGATGGAATCCGGCAATGCGGGACGAGAGGACAGGCATGGTTGTTTTGTGGAATAGTGTTTTTAATTCAGCCGAGACGCTGGTACGCCCCTGCGATACGAGCACCGAGGCGGGCGTTGTTCCGGATCAGGGCGGTGTTGCTTTGCAGACTCTGACCTTGGGTGCGCTGATTGACGCGTTCCAGCAAAAAAGGAGTGACATCCTTGCCGCTGATTTGCTGAGTTTTGGCCTCATTCAGAGAATCCAGAATGGCCTGTTGCACCAAGTTTTCGTCAAGTGCTTCCTCGGCAGGAATGGGGTTCGCGATCACCAATCCGGTCTCAAGACCAAGGCTCCACTGTGTTTTCATGCAGCGGGCGATCTCCTCCGGAGTGTCCATGCGCACTTGCGCGGGTGAACCACTGGCGGGTGTGAAGAAAGCAGGGAATTCGTTGGTGCGGAATCCAATCACAGGAACCCCTTGGGTTTCAAGAAATTCCAGTGTTTTGGGAATATCGAGGATGGATTTGACTCCGGCACAGACGACGGCAACCGGAGTGCGGGCGAGTTCGGTGAGGTCGGCTGAAATGTCCAGCGTCTGTTCGCTATCGCGGTGAACTCCGCCAATTCCTCCTGTCACAAAGACGGCAATTCCGGCCATGCGGGCACAGATCATTGTCGCTGCGACGGTCGTGCCTCCGCTTTTGCCTTGGCTGAGGGCGACCGGAAGATCACGGCGGCTGATTTTGAGGAGATCGCGGTTTTGTGCAAAACGCTCCAACGCCTCCGCGTACATGCCGATGCAGATTTTCCCGTCTTGCACGGCAATTGTCACCGGCACCGCGCCTTCTTCCCGCACAAGAGCTTCCACCTCCTGCGCGGTTTGCAGGTTTTCCGGATAGGGCATGCCGTGGGAGATGATGGTGGATTCCAGCGCAACGACTGGAGTTCCGGAGGCCAAAGCGGATTCCACCTCTGGAGTGAGGTGGAGTTGCGGAACAGGCATATTGAGGGAGGGTCAGGCTTTGGTTAGCACCACTCCGCCATCGTCCTCAAAAGCGAAGTGGAGTTGGTCTCCGGGGCCAACATTGAGGTGTCGGAGGATTTCCATGGGAAGAGGCATCCTTGGCTGGCCTGTGATCGTGGGTTTGGTGCTGGCGGTGATGCAGTACTCCGGATCCGGACCCTTCAGGATGCGGCGCCCGAATTTGGGCCGCCGTAGCTGAAGGATTTCGCAAACCTCGTCAAGTTGCTCGGCGAACACTTCCGCATCGGAAAATCCAAGTTTTTGCGCAACTTCCGTTTCAGAATGACTGCGCGAAAGGGAGCGGATTTGATTGTAAAATTCCTGACACTCTTGAGTCGTGTACGTTTCCATTTTTTCTGGAGAATTTCTGCGAAGGTTCATTTTACAAGAAGTTTTGCACAAAAGGCATGAGATTTCGAGTTTTTATACTACGCCTGACGTGCGTATTGTTCGATTTCGTGGAGGTGTTTAAGCTTTGCATACTCAGAAAGGAAGCTGGAAAGAAAGCTGTTTTTTGCAAGTTGGAGCAGTTCTGCGCGGGAAAGTTTGAGCGCCTGCCAGACGGCGAGAAAATTGGCATTGAGGTAGCCTCCAAAGTAGGCAGGATCATCCGAGTTGATCATCACCCGCAGGCCGGCATCGAGGAGTTGCTTGAGGTTGTGATCCTCCATGCGTTCAAACACGCAGAGCTTGGTGTTCGACAGCGGGCAGACGGTCAGGGGAATCTGCTTGGCCGCCAGTAGTCGGACCAATTCCGGGTCTTGGAGACACTGCACCCCGTGGTCAATACGCTCCACCCCCAGCACATCCAACGCGCCCCAAATGTAGTCTGCCGGACCTTCCTCGCCTGCATGTGCGACCTTGCGGAATCCCTTGCTTGCAGCCTTGGCAAAGACTCGCTCGAACTTCTCCGGAGGGTTACCGACCTCGGAGGAATCAAGTCCAATCCCGACGATCCACTTCCGGAAAGGCAGCGCGGCTTGCAGTGTTGCAAACGCCTCCTCCTCGCTGAGGTGCCGGAGGAAGCAGAGGATCAACCCTGAGGTCAGTCCGTAGTGCTGCTCGGCATCAGCGAGNGCTTGCTGGATGCCCCGGATGACCACCTCGAAGGCGAGACCCCGGTCAGTGTGTATCTGGGGATCAAAGAAGATTTCGGTGTGCCGGATGTTGTCCTGCTGTGCCCGTTCCAGATACGCCCACGTCAGGTCGTAGAAATCCTGTTCGGTCTGGAGCACACTCGCCCCGGCGTAGTAGATGTCGAGAAAGGATTGCAGATTGCTGAAATCATACGCCGCTCGCACGGCTTCCACGTTCGCGTAGGGCAGTGCAACCCGGTTGCGCTCAGCCAGCTCGAACAGCAGTTCTGGTTCCAGCGACCCCTCAATGTGCAGGTGCAGCTCTGCCTTGGGCAGTCCGGAAATGAAGTCTTCGTCAGTCATGATTGGATTTCAACGCAGTATGAATTCCTAATGTTGCGCACCTTGTCCAACATTGCAAGCAAGATGCATCTTGGGTGGAATGCAAAAGCCTTTACTTTCTCCCAATCATCGTGGAAAGTATCTTAAGGAATTCAAACTTGATGGAGCCATGGCGGACAAGGAACTCTACCTGATCGCGTACCGCGACTTTGAAAACAAGGAAGTTGATCAGGGAACTTGGATCAAAGCGCTGACGCTCCATGAAGGCGATAAGGAGAAAGCCCGCTGGGCCTACATGCGGATGCGCGTGGAGCAGCTGGAGCGGGATCCCCAAATTCTCAAATCCGTTGCGGCAAGCGACTACTCAGGAGGCATCATGATGTGGATCAGTGTTATTATCTTCATAGGGCTGANGGTGATAGCCGCGGTCTTCGATTTCATGGGCATGGAGTTCCACTGGGAAAATGGACTGTACTTTCTGGATATCCCATCCCTTTTGATCGTGGTGGCCCCCGCGATCCTGTTTGGGGTGGCCGCGACCTCGTGGAAGGCGTTTGGCCGGAGTTGGACCNTGCCGCTCGGCTCCCTGAAAAAAGTTTCCTTGCAAGATGCCCGCTCCACCTCCCGCTGTCTTCAGGTGATGGGGAACACCGCATTCATCATGGGAGTGNTCGGCACCCTGATNGGAGTGATCTTGANCCTCCAAGTCCTTGAGGATTCCTCAATGCTTGCCGGAGCGTCAGCCGTTACAATCATCACCCTCTTCTACGGAACCTTCTTCAAACTCCTCGCCTACGTCGCCGATCAGCGCGTCCGCAACCTCTACCTTGGTGGGTCAGAACCGCTGGAGGAGTGAGGTGTCGCCTCACCCAACTTTGAGATCAATCATCCAAATCCTTGTGAACCAATGTCAGAAGTCAGCGTGTTGGCCGCCGTCCGGGTGAAATCGGGGCAGGTCGAGCAATTCTTAGAGATTTTTCGGGCGAACGTGCCCAACGTGCTTGCCGAGGATGGGTGTCTGGAATACGCCCCCTCGATCGATGTCGATTCCGGAATGGCCGCGCAGGAGCTGGCTCCGGAAGGTGTCACCATTTTGGAGCGCTGGGCGAGTTTGGACGCGCTGAAAGCGCACTCGGTGGCCCCGCACATGCTGGTGTATCGAGAGCAGGTCAGGGACATCGTGGAGAGCGTTTCGCTGAAGGTGTTGCGCAAGGTGTAGCTCAACAGCAANGACAACCNGCNAAAATCTTTNCTCTCCNTCCCTCCTAGCTTCAACGCAGCCGGGTCCGCAGACCCGGAAGTGGCTGCGGTTTTCGTCTCCGCCTCACAGCACTGTCTCCACATTCCAGCCCATGTTCCGGTCAGTCACGGGTCAGAGTGCTGCCCAGTTCCTCAATCATTCCCCAGCAGCCGCGCATCCTCCGGATGGGTCGGGTTGTAGTAGGAGATCGTGTTGTGCTGTTCGGCAAGGTTCGTTTCCAGAAAAGGCGCTTTGGAGCGGCAGAACACCTCTCGTTGAATCTCGTACCAGAAGGTCGGTGGATCGAAGCTGCCGCCGCCGATTCCGGTCATTCCAGTGATGCTTTCGGCAGTTCCGGTCCAAAAAACGGTGGACCCGCAATTTTCACAGAACTGCACTTCAAAGCGGTTTCCGGATTCGGTGGGGTAGCTGTAGGACTTGAGGGTGCCTTGCAACACCTCCACATTCTTCGAGTCAAAATACACCGAGATGCCCAAGGCACTTCCGGTGCGCAGTTGGCAGTAGCGGCAGTGGCACACTCCCACTCGCTTGGGATCGCCCGTAGTCCGGTAGCGAACCCCGCCGCACAAACATCCGCCTTCATGAAGGTTTTCTGTACTCATTGCGCTCTCCTGTGAAGCGTTGAGGATTGGCTTGAGGCGGCAAGCCGTCAGTCTGCCNAAGGTTTCCAGCCTTGTCCATGAAACTCGAATTCTATGGAGTTAAAGACGGAAACACAACAAGAATCTTGTCGGTTTCAGAGCAGTTTAGAAACTGGATCCGGAGGTGGTCACCATTCTGGAGCGTTGGGCGAGTCTGGATGCGCTGAAAGCGCANTCNGTGGCTCCGCANATGCTGGCGTACCGGGAGCAGGTCNAGGATCTTGTAGAGGGNGTTTCGCTGAAAGTGCTGCGCAAGGTGTAGCACCGTACAAGGCCGGAGGNATCGCTACTCCNCAGGACAGCAAAGGAATTCTGGATCAGGGTTTGCAGGAGGTTAGGGNAGAGACGCAATCCCGTGTCCCTGCTTGAGAAGACCCATGAGAAAACGCTTTATCCGACTCGCCCTCCTTGCACTGGTCCTTGGAACGCTCGGAGGCTGCGCCGAAAACCTCACGGNGCTTTACCACCCCGCCTGTTTCACCTCTTACTCAATGAATCCATCGCGGCATGGGTGCGACCGCCCCTATGTGTTGCGACAGAACCACGGTGACGAAGTCTGAGCGCAGGCTGAGTTAGGTTGCGGCTTGCCCCACCAGTACCGCTCCACGGATGTGGGAAAGCTGCACCGGAACCAGTTGGTTGTGGAGTTCCGGGAAACCGCCTTTCAACTCCACGCGCAGGTAGTTGTCCGTAAACCCGCCCATGCGCCCATCCGCTTTGGGTGCTTCGCATAGCACCGTCCGGGTGCGTCCCAAAAATCGTTCCTGAAACATCCGTTGCTTGCGCTGGCTGAGTGAACGCAGGGTTGCGCCGCGCTCCTGTTTCACTTCCGGAGGAAGCTGCGTGTCCATCCGTTCGGCAGGCGTGTTTTTGCGCACTGAGAAGGGAAAGACNTGGAAATAGCTGACGGGCAGGTCTGCCAAGAGCGCGCGGGTTTCCTCAAAATCCTCCGGGGTTTCTCCCGGAAACCCCACCATCACATCGGTGCCTACNCACAAATCCGGAACCGCCCGGCAGGCGTGTTCCACTTCGGCGGCATAGTCACGGACGGAGTAGCGGCGTTTCATTTGTTGGAGGATCGCNTCCGCTCCGGATTGCAACGGCAGGTGCAGGAAGGGAACGAGGGGATGCGTCGCATCGGCCATGCGCTCGAACANNGCTGGNGGCACNGTGGTNGGTTCGATTGAACTGATGCGGACACGNGCCAGCCCNCTTTGTTCGGCAAGTGCGTCCACAACCTCAACGATGGTGCGCCCGGATTCCTCGTAAGTGCCCACGTTCACTCCCGTGAGTACTACCTCNCGGACNCCNTCCTCGGCCANCATCCGNNCTTCNNCCAAGAGATTTCCGAAATCCCGGTGCCGTGAGCGCCCACGGGCGAAGGGAATGATGCAGAAACTGCACATNAAATCACAGCCGTCCTGAATTTTCAGAGCGGCGCGGGTNTGCAATCCGGAGTGGGNGAGGGCTTCAGTGTCTNCGGGTGCGGAGGAGNTTTCCGGAAAGAGCGGGGCGATNGGNGCGTAGAACGTCCGCCGTCGCGGAGTGGGAGCCAGCACGAGGGGATCGTTGTGCTGACGCGCCTGCTCCAGCAAATCCGGAAGCCGCAGTTTTTCCTCGCTACCGACCACCACCCGCACGCCAGCGAGCGCAGCGATCTGCTCCGGAGCCATCTGGGCGTAGCAGCCGATCACCGCGATTTCCGCGTCCGGATGTTTGCGGTGCAGGGAGCGGATGGTTTGCCGGCTTTTGGANTCGCTGTGTGCCGTAACGGTGCAGGTGTTGACCACCAAGACATCGGCGGCTCCGTTGGCAGTCACGACCGTGTAGCCACACTGCCGAAAACTCCGGGCCAGCACTTCGGTTTCCGAGTGGTTGAGTCGGCAACCAAGAGTATGGAGGGCAACGGTGGTCATGCCAGTGGCAGGGGTGATGCGATTGGGGGTCAGTCAGCAGGAGTGCCCCATTTGCAGGGCGACTCCGGGAGTGTCAGGAGGGCGATGGGAGGGACTGCGGAGCGGGTGGACTCCCCCGCAGTCCCGGAGGATCATTCGTCCTCCTTGAGTTTCTCGAGACGCTCCTTGATCACCTTTTCCTGAACGAACGGAGGGGTCGACGTATATTTCTCGAACTCCATCGAGTAGCTGGCCTTGCCCGCCGTCATCGAGCGCAGTTCCGTGGCGTAGCCGAACATCTCGCCCAGCGGCACCCCGGAGTTGATCACGGTGTCCTCACCCTTGACCTCGGAGCCGTAAATGACACCTCGGCGCGAACTGAGGTCGCCGATCACGGAACCTTGGTAGTCGGAGGGAGTCTCAACTTCGACTTTCATGATCGGCTCCNGCAGCACTGGGTTCGCCTTGTGAACCGCCTGCTTCATTGCCGCACGAGAGGCGAGGCGGTAGGCCAAGTCGCTGGAGTCCACGTCGTGGTACTTCCCGTCTCGTAGCGTCACCTTGATCCCCACCATCGGGAAGGCAGCTAGCGGTCCTTTTTCCATCACATCCCGAAAGCCTTTTTCGCAGGCTTGGATGTGTTCGCTGGGAATCGAGCCTCCAAAGATTTTGTTCTCAAACACAAAGGATTCCTCGCTGTCCCTCGGCAACGGTTCGATCATGCCCGAAACTCCGGCGAACTGTCCGGAACCCCCGGTTTGTTTCTTGTGCAAATGATCGTACTCGGCAGAGGTGGTGATGGCTTCGCGGTAGCTCACCTGTGGGGCACCGACGATGACCTCGGCTCCGTACTCGCGGCGCATGCGCTCGATGTAGATGTCCAGGTGCAACTCACCCATGCCGGCAATGATCGTCTCTCCGGACTCCTCGTCGGAATGAACCCGGAAGGTCGGATCCTCGCGCATGAAGCGGCCGATCGCCTTGCTCATCTTCATCTGCTGCTCGTTATCCTTTGCCTTGATCGCGAGCGAGATCACCGAGTCNGGAACGAAGATGCTCTCGCAGGCGAGGCGAACGTNATCGTTGCAAAAGGTGTCGCCAGACGCACAGTCCACGCCGATCATGGCCACGATGTCCCCCGCCTCGGCGTAGTCGATGTTGTCGCGGTCATTGGCGTGCATCCGGACCATGCGGCCCACGCGTAGTTTCTTGCCCGTGCGCGTGTTCACCAACTGCTCGCCTTTGCGGAGCTTGCCCTGATAGATGCGGGCGTAGGTGAGCTGNCCGAACTGCTCTTCGGTGAGCTTGAAGGCCATNGCAACGGTGGGTTTTTCCGGATCGGTNTCCAACAAAACTTTGGAGCCGCCATTGGCGAGGTCTGCAGCTTCAGTAGGCTCGGCTTCCAGTGGAGAGGGCAGGTAGCGGTTGATCGCATCCAGCAGGGGTTGCACCCCCTTGTTCTTGAANGCGCTGCCCATGTACACCGGGCAGAGTTCCAGTGAAAGCACACCCGNCTTGATGGCNGCGTGAANGANNTCTTCGGANATCTCGTTNTCNTCCAAGAGGTCTTCCATCAGTTGCTCGTTGAACATNGANACNGCCTCCAGCATCTCAGCNCGNTTTNCCTCNGCGANNTCCNGATGNTCTGNNGNAATCTCTTCCGTGCGGACGTNNTCNCCGTTGTCNCCATCAAAGTAGATCGCCGTCATGGTGGCGAGGTCGATCACGCCNNGATGNCCNTCTTCNAGGCCAATTGGAATCTGCATGGCCACGGCGTTGAGCTTGAGCTGTTCGCGGATGCCCTCGATGCC
>PANO01000069.1 GCA_002707655.1 Deltaproteobacteria bacterium | reverse complement strand
TTTGTCTCTCTAAAATGAGTCACGGGTTGATTGCTCAGGCGAGTTCTAATTGCTACTGAAATGAGGATAGGTTGATGTCCAAGCACGATGTGCGCATGCGGGGGTTTCTGCGCCGGACTCCTGTTCCTGTTTTGCTCTCTCGGATTGAGCAGCACTGCCCTCCGCTTCCTGCGGAAGTTACCTCGGTGACGGAGGCGTGGGGTCGGGTGTTGGCAGAAACACTGACCGCACCAGTCGATGTCCCCCATTTCAACCGAGCGGCGATGGACGGTTTTGCGGTGCGTGGCGAGGAAACCTTTGGAGCGAGTGCCTACAACCCGATTCCGTTGCAGGTGGTGGGGCAGTCGCTGCCGGGCAAGCCTTTTGCGGGAGAAGTCTCTGCGGGAACGGCGGTGCGCATCATGACGGGGGCGCCGCTGCCGCAAGGCGCGGATGCTGTGCTGATGGCAGAACTCGCCGAAGCAGTGGGAGATTCCATTCAGGTGGCTGAGGCTGTGCCTCCGGAAAAGCATGTGGGCAAAATTGGCGAAGATGTGCGGTCGGGCGCTTTACTCTTCCGGCAAGGGCGGTGTTTGCGTCCGCAAGATGTGGGAATGCTAACCTCGGTTGGAATTCCGGAGGTGGCGGTGATCCGGAAACCGACGGTTGAACTGCTGATCACGGGCAGTGAGTTACTTGCGCCAGGAACACAGCCCAGCGGAGTGCAGATCGTGGACAGCGATTCGGTGATGTTGCGCAGTTTGGTGAAACGCGATAGTGGAAACCTGCTTGGCATCCAGCACCTTCCGGACGACCGGGAACCGTTGCGGAAGGCTCTGCTTGACTCGACCGCAGAAGTGGTGATCGTCACGGGCGGAACCTCGGTCGGGCTGGAGGACCACGCCCCGACGCTGCTCAGCGAACTTGGCGAGTTGCTGGTTCATGGCATCCCGATGCGTCCGGCAGCCCCGATGGGATTTGGCCTGTTAGGTGAGCGTAAGGTGTTTTTGTTACCGGGCAATCCTGTCTCCTGTTTTTGTGCCTACGACTGCTTTGTCGCCCGTGCTTTACGGTTGTTGGGGGGGCGCAATCCGGACTGGCCCTATGCCACCCAAACCGTGCGGCTCAAAACAAAAATTTCCTCGCAGATCGGGCGCATCGAGTATGTTCGGCTGCGACTCGATGACGACGGCGCCGAAGTGCTGGCCTCCGGAGGCGCGTCCATCCTTTCCTCAACCACGCAGGCAGATGCCTTCTTTTTGACCGAGGAGGAATCCGAAGGCATTGCAGCGGGCGAGACGATTTCGGTTTGGCGGTACGACTGATGCGCCAAGAACAGTTTCTCAACCTCGCCACCGCCGAGGAAGCCGAGCAGCGCTTCCGAGACGCGGTGCAGCCCCAACCGCTTCGGGAGGAAGTGGTGCCGCTGGCTCAAGCGTTGCGGCGCGTCTTGTCTCGAGATGTCAGCGCCCGTCACAATGTCCCGTTCTTTGACCGCTCCAATTTCGACGGCTTTGCGGTTCGTGCCGAGGACACCTTTGGAGCAGAGGAAACGCAGCCCATCCGTTTCACGCTCAATCCGGAATCGCTGCACAGCGGGGTGATTCCAAACTGCACTGTCGCTCCTGAAACGGCCACTCCGATTGCCACGGGAGGGGTGCTGCCACGCGGGGCCGACGGGGTGGTGCTGATTGAAAACACGCATCCGCTTGCGGGGGGCATCCAAGTCCTCAAGCCGATTGCACCGGGCAGTGGCATCTCCCACGCAGGTTCAGACATTGGGGCCGGGGAGGTGGTGCTGAGGCGTGGCGATTTGCTGGGGCACCGGGAAACCGGAACCCTCGCAGCACTTGGCGAGGCGGAGGTCTGGGTGTGGCGCAAACCTCGAGTCGGGATTCTCTCCACCGGAGATGAACTGGTCGCGCCCGGAAGTGCGATCTCCACGGGCAAGGTGTACGACTGCAACAGCACGATGCTCGCCCACGCCGTGGAGGAATTGGGCGGTGAACCAATCCGGCTGGGGATTGTCCCGGATGACAAACATGCCCTTGAGAAAATGGTGCGCAAGGCACTCGCCGAGGTTGACCTCTTGCTGCTCTCCGCTGGCACGTCCAAGGGTGATGGCGATCTGAATTACCGCGTGTTCCAGCGTTTCGAGAACCCCGGAATCCTCGTTCATGGCGTTGCGCTCAAGCCGGGCAAGCCACTCTGCCTTGCCGTGTTGGAAGGCACACCCGCTGCGATCTTGCCCGGATTCCCGACCTCGGCGATCTTCACCTTCACGCGCTTCATCGCCCCGGTGTTGCGGGCGTTGGCAGGCTTACCTCCGGAACAGCGCAGCCAATTCCCGGCGATCCTCCCCCTGCAAACGAACTCGGACAAGGGGCGCACCGAGTTTTTCCTTGTCCACCTCCTTGCTCACGACCAGCCCCCTGTAGGGGCGAGTTTGAAACCCGCCCCTAGCTTCACCGCCTACCCGACAGGCAAGGGTTCCGGATCCGTGACTGGATTCGCCCGCGCTGATGGATTTATTGAAATTCCCCGCGAGGTGGAACTGCTCGAAGCCGGTAGTACGGTCAAAGTGCAACTGCTGGGACAAACGGTGCAGCCCCCAGATTTGATGGTGGTGGGCAGCCATTGTGTGGGTTTGGATTACCTGTTGGGAGTACTGCGGGAGCAGGGCTTCTTGAGCCGCAGCCTCGCAGTCGGCAGCATGGGGGGAGTACTCTCGGCACGACGAGGCGAGTGCGACTTGGCCGGAACGCACCTCATGGACGCCGCCAGCGGGCAATACAACAAACACCTGCTCACTTCCGAACTACAACTCGTCAAGGGTTACCAGCGACGACAGGGTCTGGTGTTCCGGCAGGATTCCGAAGCCTTTGTGGAACTCGCAAAAAACCCGGAGGCGGTGCTGGAGCAGGTGTTGCAAAATCCCGAACTGCGCATGGTCAACCGCAACCGGGGCAGCGGAACACGGGTGCTGCTTGACCAACTGCTTCAACAGCAGCGGCCCTCTGGATTTTTCTCGGAAGCCAAGTCCCACACCGCCGTTGCCGCCGCCGTTGCCCAAGGCCGGGCGGACTGGGGCGTGGCAATCCAGTCGGTCGCTGAGGATCAGGGTTTGGAGTTTCACTTTCTGCAAGACGAGGAGTACGATTTTCTGCTCCCGAAACCCCGTATGGAACGACCATCCGTGCAGGCGTTTCTGGCTCTACTGGAGCAACCAGAAGTGCAAGCCGGACTCCGAAAACTTGGGCTGGAGTGCTCCTAGGGCGTGTTTACAATCACAACAGCCAGACGAAGATGCAGGCGATGTCGATCATGGCCATGAAGTTGCGGTCGAGCTTCTCATAGTGTCTGGCAATCCTTCGGAACAGCTTGAGCCGATTGAAGAAACGTTCGGCGAGGTTGCGGTTCTTGTACCAGTGGCGATCATATTCGCGCTGCTCGACGCGGTTGTGGCGCGTGGGGATGACGGCCTCGGCCCCGAAGGCCCACACCTTCCCGATGAAGCTGTCAGCGTCATACGCCCTGTCGGCGATCACCCTCTGTGGACACGGACGACCGTGCTGTCGGGAATGAACTCCTTCAGGTCTGCTTCTCTGCAAAGCCGTTCAACAATCTGTTTCCAAACCCCTTTTTTCGTCAGGCGGTGAAACCGCATGTACACCGTGTGCCACTTGCCGAACTCCCTGGGCAGGTCGCGCTAGGGAGCACCCGTGTGCTCAATCCACAGTACGGCCTCCACAAACAGGCGGTTGTCCCTCGCCGTCACCCCCGGGTCACCCTGCCTGCCCGGAAGCAGGTCCTTGATGGGCTCCCACTGGTCATCGCGCAAAAGCAGTCTCAACATGGCCTCGTAACTGAAAAACCGTTAGTATCACATGCTTCAGGATGAGACGGCAAACGCTTGCGAATGTAAACACGCCCTAGTGACAGGAAATTTCTGCGCTGCGGAGATGATCCAAAGGCACGGGCATCACTCAAAACCCAAAAACCAACAGAGGTGATTTTGCAGAACATCGGTTGTCAAAACATGGTGGATCCCATCCGGCGGATTCTCATCAAGCATCCCCGGCAGGCGTATCGAGATGAAGCCAACTTGGCCGCACAGTGGCAGGCTCTGAATTATCTGGGGCTTCCAGATTTCGCAAAGGCGATTGCCGACTATGACCACTTCGTGGAACTGCTGGAGTCCTCCGGAATGGAAATCCATTTCCTGCCCGAAAACACCACCACCACGTTGGATTCGATCTACACGCACGACCCCTGCGTGGTTTCCAACAAGGGGGCGATCCTCTGCACGATGGGGAAAACAGAGCGGCTTCCGGAACCGGAGGCAATGGCTATATTTTTCGAGGAAATCGGCGTGCCTGTCCTTGGGCGCATCGAAGCACCCGGAACCTTGGAAGGCGGGGATGTGGTCTGGATCGACGAGCGCACGGTTGCAGTGGGAGAGGGCTACCGCACCAACGCCGAGGGCATCCGGCAGTTTGGGGAGTTGCTCGGAGATTTGGTGGACGAGGTGATTTCAGTGCCCCTGCCGCACTGGACGGGTTCAGGCGATTGCCTGCATCTCATGTCCAACGTCAGTCCGCTTGACCACGACCTCCACCTCGTCTATTCGCGGCTGCTGACCGTGCCCTTCCGTCAATNTCTNTTGGNACNCGGCATCACNNTGGTNGAGGTTCCGGACGAGGAGTACGACTCNATGGGCTGCAACGTGCTGGCGNTCGCGCCCCGCAAGGTGATCCTGCTGGCAGGGAATCCGGAAACTCGACGCAGGCTTGAAGCCGAAGGCGTGGAGGTNCAAACCTACGACGGCTCCGAGATTTCTTTGAAAGGCTCCGGTGGCCCCACTTGTCTGACGCGCCCGCTGCNGCGCTGCGCCTGAGCTTTTGCGCTGGGCCATTTTAACGAACGCCCATCCCGGAAATGTCGAACTCCGGAGTGCGGCCACCCACCAGATCCGCAGTGATACGCGCAGCCCCACAGGACATCGTCCAGCCCATGTGTCCGTGCCCCGTGTTGTAGATCAGGTTCTGGTGCCTGCCTTTGCCGAAAATGGGCGTGCCCTCCGGAGTCATGGGCCGCAAGCCNGCCCANTACTGCGGCTTGTCGTAGTCACAGGCGTCTGNAAACAGCGTCTTCGCCTTGGCGATCATCGGTGCAAAATCCTCTGGAGTGTGCTTGCNGTCGTAGCCTGNAAACTCCGCAATCGAAGTCAGCCGCAACCGCTTGCCCATTGGAGCATAGGCAAGCAAGTGATCCTCGTCCACCCCGCCAATCTTGGGGGCAAGTCCCCCTTTTTTGATGGGAAGCGTGGCCGAGTAGCCCTTCACAGGATAGACTGAAAGATGCACCCCAAGAGTGNGGGCCAGCAACGGACTCCAGCANCCGAGGCACAGAATGTAGAGGTCGGCAGTGTANTCGCCTTGGTTGGTGATCACCCGCTCCACGCGCTCTCCGGTGGCAGCGATCNGTTGAATCTCCGGGCCTAACACAAAGTTTCCNCCCATGGATTGGCAGACGGACACCAGCTTTTCTGTGAAAATTCNGGAATCGCCNGACTCGTCCGCCNGAATGTAGATGCCTCCGGCAAAGCGGTCCCGGACGGGTTNCAAGGCGGGATCTATCTCAGCGGCGCGGGCGGGGTCCACCACCTCCACCGCTTGCCCATCCTCCTCAAGAATCCGCATGTGATTTGCTCCGGCCTTGAGGGTTTCCGGACTGCGGTGCAGGTAGAGCAGTCCCCCAATTTTGCGGTCGTAGGCAATGCCNGTTTCACGCACCACCTCGTGCAGCACCTGCTGGGAGTAGGCGCAGAGTTGGTGCTTGGCAAGGGTGTTGCGCCGTGCTGCTTCCGTGGTGCATTGCCCCAGAAATTGCAAACCCCAGCGCAGCAGGCGACGATCCGGAGGAAACTTCATCCGGAAGGCTTGATCATTGCGGTAGAGCGACTTGAACAGCATCGTCACCGCCTTTGGCGAGGCCCACGCAAAGGAATGCCCCGGCGCAATCAACCCGGCGTTGCCAAAACTCGCCCCGCCCTGCGCCGGAGGTTCGCGGTCCAACACCGTGACCTCATGCCCCTCTCTCAGCAGGTGCCACGCGGTCGTTGTGCCAATCACCCCGCAACCAAGAATCAAGACCTTCATGGCATCTCCTGCAAAGCTTCTGGATTCAACTCACCGTGCNGCAATCACTCCGATTTCCACCGTGAACTGCGGTGCCGCCAGCTTCGATTCCACGCAGGCTCGGCAGGGCGTGTTTCCGGGGGACACCCAAGCGTCCCAAATCGCGTTCATCTCATTGAAATCGTTGATATCTGTGAGCCAGATCGTTGCCGAAATCANCTTNGATTTGTCGGTTCCGGCTTCGGTCAACAGGCCATCAATTTGGGCGAGGATGGCTTCGGTTTGCTTGGTGACGGACGCTCCGGGAGCGGATTGAGCCACCTGTCCGGCGGTGTAAACGGTGTCTCCGTGTACCACGGCCTGAGTCATGCGGGGGCCAACCTGAATACGTTTGATCTCTGGCATGTTCGTTCCTTTNTAGAGTGTGNAAAAAANTGTGAATCGCAGCCCACCAAACGGTCGGCTCGAAAAACCAAGTTTCAAGCATAGCGGAAACTTTGGCTGGAACCAACCCCAAGTTAAAACTTCAAAAAGAATTTCTGAAAATACAATTGATAATTTTATCGTAAATAAGTGACACCTTATCGAAGTCTGTCTTGAAGTTACGATAAATGTCACGGANGCTACGGAAGACCTTGACTCCGGCGATACTGTGCTCGACGCGCACCCGTAGCTTGGAGACACGCCGATTGGCCTCCTTCTCTTCGGGGCTGAGTTTGCCCCCCTTGGGTTTCTTCTTTGCTTGCAGNGTCGTGACCCCTNCGGGTTCATAGCCCTGAAAGCCGGTNTCCTTCCAGAGCTTTGAGCCTTTGGGGAAGCGCAGAGCCTGCTCGTCAGCGAGTCTTTTGTCGTGTTTCTTCCCCTCGCAGGTGGTGCTCAAGCCGGTGAGCGTCTTGAACATGCGGCGGTGGCGGAAAATCTTGGCGTGGCTGATCATTGGGGCTTCCTGTGTTGGTCGTGCCTACCCAGTGTAGCCAGGTGGTTCTATTACCGATAGGGTCTTTTAGACTCACGCTCGACTTTCAGTCGGCAAACTGAATCTACCGCCGTTTGGCGGTAGTCATTCAATTGCTGAAAATACTTTTTCAGCAAGCCCTACCTCTTTGTGAGCGCCAAAGGACTGAGCAGCAGAGCAAAACCAATCCCCAACGCGACCGTCAGCCCGACCGCTTCCAGTGCCGGGGTTTGGCTCAGAAACAAGAGTCCAAAGGACAAAAGGGTCGTGATCGCAGACAAGAGCACGGCCAGCCCTGTTGCTGAAGCGGCATGGTGTCCTGCTGTGAAGAAAATCGTGTAATCAACTCCAATTCCCAAAATCAGGAAAGACGAGACGATGTGCAGCAGGTTCACCGGTTGTCCCGTGATCGAAAACAGGGCAAAGGTCAACAGTGTTGCTAAAACAGGGCTGCCGATGATTTTCACGGCCTTCCGGAGTCGGTACTTCCAAATGAGCAAACCCAACACCAGCAGATAGGACAGGGCGACGAGTTTGGTCAGTGCCTCCCGGTACTGCCGGAACAGGCTGGAAATCCGCTCAACTTGATTGAGGTAGGCCACTCCCGGAATGCCAGCCAAGGCGACGGTGATTTGTTGAGCATCGTGCCTGCTTCCGAGCAGGATCAGCGAGACCTGTTTTTGCTCAATCTTCCCCAGCCACAAATGCCGGAACGGCTTGGAGATCGGGCTGGCCAACCAGTCTTTCACGGAAAATCCGTGAGGCTCCGAATTCAGCAGTTCCCGAACAAACAGTTCCACAACTTCCGGAGCGAATCCCATATTCGACAAACCCTGCTTCAGTCTCTCAGGTTGGGCTAAAAGCGCATCCCGGAGCAGAGTCTGGTTTTCGGCAAGGGTTTTTTGTGAGGGCAGCAGCGGAGCTAGTGACTGGAAGTCGAACTGCGGATCATTGCGGGCCAGGCTTTGCAGGCGACGGGTGGCTTGCTCTTGGCGTTGCAACACTTCCTCGACGCTCTTGCCCCGCACCACAATGAAACGGCTGACCTCAAGGCCACCGGTCAATTCACGGATGCGATGGGCTTCGGACTGCAATGTAGGAGACCGCTGCTCAAGTGCTCGGATGTCATCGTTGAACTGAATGGAGTTGAAGGTCGCCAAGCATCCGATGCCGAGCATGATTAGCACGACTGGGGTGGCGCGATGCTCCTGAATCGCATCCCAAAGTTGTAGGAACCACTTGACTGCCACGAGGGCAACCGGAGGCGAGGCCACTGATGGCGACGCTTTCATCAGGAGGGGGAACCAACACACTACCGTCCCGTAAGCCCCAAGCAGACCCACTGCGGAAAACAGGGCAATTTGCTGAAGCGCAGGAAAGGGAGTGAGCCAAAACCCGGCGTAGCCCAAAATGCTGGTGACCACCCCCATTGTGAGCGCGGGAAAAATGCTCCAAAGCCCTTCCCACGAATTCCACTGTCCGGCGGACAAACGGTGCTTGGCCAAGTAGTGGAAAGCATAATCAACACTCACCCCAATCAAACTGGCACCAAACACCAAGGTGAACAAGTGGAGTTTCACAAAAAACAACGAACACACCGTGACCGCCGTCAGCAGTCCAATGGCAAGCGGGAGTACGACCACAAGGACTTGACGGATTCCTCTGAACGTGACGATGATCAAAAACAGGATCCCCAGCATAGACCCAGTTCCAATGCTTAACACTTCCCGTTGTGCCTCTTCTGCTGCCTTTGCCGCAAAACGGAAGACTCCGGAATGCAACACCTCCAGATCGGAGGTGCTGAGAGTGGCTTGCTCGATGATTTCTGCAAGTGCCTCCTGCACTGCGGCTTGCCGCCCGATGTTGAAGGGATTGTGCTGGAGCACTCCGTTGATCAGAAGGTAGGTCTTGCCGTGGTCTTGCACCGTCAGCATCCCCCCTTCAAGAAACACCTGGCCGGGAGGCTTCGGGAGGGTTTGCAGAAAAGACGAGAAAAAAAGCAGCGGATCCTGCGGGAGCATCCTGCTGAAAAAGGCAGAGAGTGGCGAGTGCAGTTTTTCTTGCAGACGGTGTAGTGTGGCTGCAACGGCATCCGGCTGCTTCAACAACTGCCGGATTTCCGGGGAGAGCATGCGGTAGCGATGGGGGAAGTAGAATTGCTGCCAAGTTTCCAGTGTATTCTGCTGAATTTCGGCTTCCAGCGAGGCGAAGTGTCCGGAGTTACGCAATGCCACCGCCATTTTTTTTGCAGCGGTACGGGCCTGTTCGGGGTTTTTGTGTCCGACCAGAAAGATGAGGCGGGGGTTCACTTGCTCGGCAAAGCGCTCAACCGTTTTCTGAAGGAGGGGTTCTTTTTGAAAGGAAGGTAACAGGCTCAACAGGTTGGTTTCAACCCCGATCCCCCGCTGAGCAAGCAAGGCCAGAGCGGCCAACAAAACAATCACTAGTGCAAACCACACTCGTGGCAGCATCGCTTGCAGGGAGAACTTACTTGAAGAACCGAAGTTCCGTTGGGGAGAGTGGCGCGGTGGAGTGGTCGATGCCATGAAGCTCGATTCGGGTAAGATCGCCATTGGTTTCCTTGATGACGATCAATTTCAGATCCGCAGGAAATTCACCAGAGATTTCAATATTTTCAATGATTTTTGCTAGTTGATTTTTGGGACTCAAGCCCACTGTCCAAACTTGGTTTGAGTGAAGAAAGGAAAATGCGAACAAGGTTTTGAGGTTTTGAAAATCTCCGGAGAACACCAGCAGCATGGCCTTCAAGTACTGCTGTGCTCCAGAACCGACACTGGCAGGAATTTGCGAAACCATTTTTCCGTTTTTTCGCTGGAAGTACCCTTCCGGAGTGATCACCACCTCAGCAGAAAATGGGGCAATGGTCTGCCAGTGAACCCCATGTTCGGGGGAAAAGAGCAGCTTTCCCTCAGTGACCAGAGGATGCCGGAGGATGCTGATTTTCTTGGTTTGGGTAAACTGCGTCCGGATCGTGCGCTGGTTTTGCCACCCTGCTCCCAATGCTTGCAAGGTCGGAGGAAAGGCATCTTCTTGAACCGGATGCTCAAACACCGACTGCGCGACCGGGCTCGTCGGGATGAACGCGAAGAGTAGCAGTCCGCACAGCAACAGCATCCGGACGAATTTCTGCTTGCAGTCAACGCGAACTTTTGCAAATTCAACCTTGGTGCTTTTGAGTTTGGCTTCAAACATCGTCCGCCCAAAAATTGTAAAAATTGAACCAGTGGTGAGGGTACTGACGACAAAACGCTTCCAAGCGAGCCGCATACACTCCAACCCAGTGGCGCAGTTTTTCCTCACGCTGCTGTCTCGGCAGGATGATTTGCTCTGCGAAGGGTTCGATGAACACCTCATAATGTGAGCGGTCGGTACGAATACAAAACAGCAGAAATATCCGACATTTCAGCAAGCTGGCCAAAATCCACGGACCTTGAGGAAAGGGGGCTGGTTTTCCAAAAAACGGCACCTTGATGGTCCGATCCTGAGACCCCACTGCTGCACGATCTGCCAAGATGCCCAATGTGTCGCCCTGCTCCACCAAGCTTTGCAACTCCAGCACGGTCATCGCGTCAATAGTTTCCAGAGGAATGATGTCTTTGGAAGCGTCTGGGTTCAACTGCTCCAGCAATTTATTGAACCGTTGAGCGTGGTCAGTGTACATCAACACCTTGATCTGCTTGCTCGTTTTCGACTGGGCAACAACCCGCATGGCGTCCACATTCCCCAGGTGGGCACTCACAATCACGGCACCTTTTTTTTGCTCGTTCAACCTCTCGATGCACTCCAAGCCATGCCACTTCACCTTTGCAAACCATTGAGTGCCGCTCCAAATTTCGATGCTGTCCACCAGTGAGCATCCGAAATTGTAAAATCGTTTGAAACTGTCCCATGCACTGGGCGGCTGGTTCAGGGCAGATTTCTCACCGGAATTTCGATAAACCCGCTCAAAAAATATACGGGAGTGTTTTCGTGCCGTGCGATCCGTCAGGTAAAAATAGACAACGACAGGGTAGAGTAGCAGGCGAGTGAGGGGCTTGCCCAAAAGTTGATAAAACCACAGCATGAAGCGTAGCCCAAGCTTAGTGCCACGCTCCGGCTTGAGGTGCCACCGCTGGGCTTCCTGCGGCATGCTTATCCCACCCTCCGGAGCAGAATGCTTGGTAGCCGTACCACCATTTCCAGCAGCAGTTGTGTGTGCAACGAGATCATCCGCAGGTTGTCCCGCTTGAAGTCAAAATGCGAAAGACCTTGCTGATCGTACTGCACAGGAGTGTCGATATTGAGGATTGGGACTCCAGCCCAGTGCATCCGCACCACGATTTCCGGATCAAAGTCCATGTGCTCCCGCAGACGAGTTTTGTCCGTGATGGCCTTGAAGGCGCTCAGCGGGTAAACCCGGAAGCCACACAAGGTGTCCTTGATCTCTAGCGAAAGGGTTTCGAGCCAAACGAAAAAATGCGTGATCCTGCGTCCATACACCCGCACTTGCGGGGCGTTTTCAGCAAAGGTCGGCCTTCCCAGCACCAAAGCGTCGGGGGCAGAGGCGGAGCGTTCCAAAAATATGCGGGCATCCGAGATTTGGTGTTGGCCATCAGCATCAACTTGCAGGGCGTGAGTGAACCCTTTTGCAAGCGCAGCCAGCAACCCGGTGGTGACGGCAGCCCCTTTTCCTCCATTTGCACAGCGAGTGATCACTTCAACTTGCTGTTTTTCAAGATTTATTTCTGACAACACCTGCTTGGTTGCGGAGTCGCTGCCATCGTCAACGATGAAGCAGGGCAGATCTAAACCCTCTAGGGCATCAACCACTTGAGTGATGGTGTCCTTGTGGTTGTAAATAGGAATCACCACACAAGGGTGGAACCCCGGACTACCCGGAAGCGGTGACCGGGGCGGAGTTGATGACAAAGCGACCCGATGAGATTTTGTGCTGCTCGGCATAGAAACGAAAGTTGATCTTCTGGGTTCCGGAAGTGTGCTGAAGTTCCAACAGGCAGTTTTGCCCCGGCAGGAGCGGGTTGTAAAATTTCAAGGACTCAATTGCCGTCAGAGCAACCGAATGCCGCACCAAGTCGCCAATGTAATCGGCTGCCCAGTGGACTTGGGCAACTCCGGGAACCACAGGATAATCCTTAAAATGCCCGTCACAACACAACAGATTTTCAGGAACATGGAACTTCAGGGAAAGCACGGTTGACCCTTCCTCCTCATGACTCGTTTTTTCCAGCACTTGGGGGACTCGCACGGGCGCAGGCGGACCCACCAAAGAGCGCAAAATTGCAACCGTGATCTTGCCCTGCGGGTCAGTTGGAAGGGTCTCGACGAATTTCCACAAACGCGGAAATAAGACTGGATCAAACGCTTCCGACAAGGCTTGCTTCAGCTTACGGATCACCGCGAGGTCAGTGTTTTCTACTTGTGAAGTGCGGCCAGCCGAGTTCAACACCAGCACGGCTACCAACGGAGGTCGGCGTCGCAAAAATGGAGGGTCTTCCTTGAGAAAAACTTTTGCTGTTTCCACCCAAGGGTGCGCCTCCAGTTTGGCTTCCATGTCCGGCAGGGACAGTTGTTTTTCCTCGACCTTAATGATTTGATCCCCCCGACCTTGGTGGATGAAGCCCCCGCATGGAGTGGATTCAATGAGGTCGCCTGTGGTGAACCACCCCTCTGGATCGGATTCACCCAAAAAAGGAGAACGCACTTGCAGAAAGCCTTCCGGAGGTTTGGCGCGAATTTCAACATTTCGGAACGGTTTCCAAAGAGCCTCGGCTCCAAGCGTCTGTTGTCGCCACGCAATGCCCCCGGTTTCAGTGGAGCCAAACAACTCGAAGGGCGTGAGCAGTGCGTTTTTTGAGAAGACGTGCGAGGTCGCTGCGCTCAAGGGGCCACCAGATGAGAAGATCACCTGACAGCGCAAGCCCAATTCTGCCAAATCGACCAGTTCCGGCATTCGCTTCAAATGTGCAGGTCCGGACACCAGACAGGCTTGACGATCCGTGCGCATTTCCGCAAGCAATCGGCTTGGCGAGATGTACGCATCTCCCCGGAAAACACGATTTGCGCTCAACGGCCACAGCACACGAAACAGCAGTCCGTAAATGTGCTGATGGGAAACCGTGCTGAAAATTTCGGCATCACCAAGCATGGGTCCCCAAAGCCATTGCAGCCCATCCAGTTCATCCTCCAAATTGCCAAGGGTTTTTTTAATGGCCTTGCGCTCGCCCGTTGAACCGGAGGTGTAGAGTTCCAGCTTGAAAGAATTCCGCTCCAAAATCCCGCCGGGCAGTAGCTTCGTGGCTGGGGCTTCTAAAGGATCCAGCACAAGGCGGTTCCCCGGATTTGTGAGATGATCCGAAATCACACCCTGCGTTTCGACACCCAATTCCTCCAGAGTTTGCTTTCCGGTATTGGGTGGCAAGACCGCAATCGAATCCGCATGCCAAAGGCCAAACAAACCCACCGCGAAGGCATAGCTGTTCTCGGTGTGCAGCAGCCAGCGGCCTGCGCCTCTCGTCCGGATTTGCTCCGCAAGGGCAGCGACGTGCCGGGTGAACTGCAACCATGAAAAGGATTGCTCGCCGAAAATTGCGGCCGGGGTTGTGGGTTCTCGCCCGCTGGAGATGAGTTTGGATAAGGGCAGGTACTCAGCAGCCATCAGAATTGACTGGTGGGAAAATGCGTCGTAAGAAGGGATCGAACGGGGTGCCGACGTAGCGACGGAAGCGCCAGTGACGGTAAAGAAACTCGGAAATAAACAAGGTTCCCATCAGACAATATGCAATGATGCCGTTGTAAGCGGTCCAGACTTCAAGACTGGCATACACCGCCAAACCCGTCGCCAAACTGCCGTTGCCTACAAAAAACACGCACCAAACCAGCGTCACCTTGCGGCAATAACGGATTTCTTCCTCTCGAAGATCCTTCACGAGCACTCGAGCAAATTTCTCGGCAATTGCAGGCGGTGAAAAGATACTGTTCAGAAAAACCGTCAACAAGGCGAAATTGATCAGCGAGGGAACAAACAAAAAGAAATTCGCAAAAACCCAATCCTTGGTATCAAACCATGACAACCCCAAGTACACCAGTGCCGGGTAGGTCACCATGAAAAGCACCTTTCCGATC
>PANO01000068.1 GCA_002707655.1 Deltaproteobacteria bacterium | reverse complement strand
AGCGAGCGCGTGAGCGCGACCAAACAACGTTACGACGCGGATGCCGCGTGGGAACTGCTCAAGACGGCCTCCCGCATCCAAACCGCCAAAGGCAAGAAAATCAAGCGCTGGAACCCGTCCGAGGATGACCGCGACGCGATTCTCAGCGACGTCATCGGCCCCAGCGGAAACTTGCGGGCNCCGACTTGGCGNNTTGGCCGCGANTTCNTNGTCGGCTTCAACGAAGNNCTTTACGCNNAGGTGCTGACCCCATGATNCGNNTNGGCATCATCGGCGCCGCAGGACTCTCCGGGCTGGAACTCCTGCACTGGNTGGGGCGGCATCCGGAGGTGGAGGTCACACTGGTGACTTCGACCAAATACCAAGGCCGACNCGTCTGCGAAGCCTTTCCGCAACTCCCGAATTGCAAGCTCGTCTTTCAACCCAACGACACCGACGTGTCGGGATGCGATGCCGTGTTCCTCGCGGTCCCGAATAAGGCGAGCTTGGAACGAACGCCTCAGCTTCTCGATCAAGGCGTGCGCATCATTGACCTCTCCGGAGTCTATCGGCTCCGGGACATTGCCTCGTTTGAAACGCACTATCGCCTTTCGCACACCTCGCCAGAAGTGTTGCGGGAGGCGGTCTTCGGGCTTCCGGAGTATTTTCGAGAGCGCATTCCAAACGCACGGGTCATCGCCAATCCGGGCTGTTACCCGACGGGCGTTTTGCTGGGGCTGTTGCCGTTTGGGGAGTTGCTGAGCGGACTGGTCAACTCTCCGATCATTGACGCGAAATCCGGGGTTTCTGGAGCTGGAGGGCGGGTGGAGGACGACGCCACGAACTACATGGAGGTCAACGAGAACTTCAAGGCGTACAAGGTGTTCGGGCATCAGCATCAGCCGGAAATCCAGCAGTACCTGACCGACCTCACCTCGTATCCGGCAGATGAGTTAGGCGAAGTGATTTTCACGCCCCACCTGCTGCCTGTGAACCGAGGCATCCTCTCCACGATCTACCTGCGGTTTCAGAATCCGCTGGATGCCGAACAGGTGCAGGTCGGTTTTCAGGAATTCGCAGCGCAGAACGCCTTTGTCCACNTGCTTCCGGAAGGACAACTTCCCGACCTCAAGGCCAGCATCCATTCCAACCGCTGCGTGATCGGTCTCAGTTGCGATGCCTCACGCCGGAACTGGATCGTGGTGACGAGTATCGATAATCTTGTGAAGGGAGCCTCCGGACAGGCAATTCAGAACCTGAACCTGATGTTTGGGCTNCCGGAAACGGCGGGGCTGGTTTGATTAATCGGCAGATTCCACAAAGCCCTCGGCTTCCGGAGGCGCAAGGCGGCGATCTGTGCCTTGCAGGGACTGGAAATAGCACATCTCCCGCAGCCGAGAATAAATNCGCTCGCCCACGCGCTTCCGGAGGGTGTCGGCAAGATACTGCTCTGTCTCGGTACGATCCCGGCTCAGTACGCGCTCCCGGAGGGTGTCCTCCTCGCGTTCCGTGTAGTTCGTGGTCGCCATGATCAAGCGATGGTGATTGTAGCGCTCAGTGATCAGAGTATCCAAGATGCTCAATTCCCACGCGGTGTTGCGGCCCTTGCCCAGATCGTCAATGATGAGGACATCGGTTTGCAGATGGGGTTCGATGATCTCGATGTCAGACTTGCCGTCTGAATACCCTTGGCGCAGTTCGGAGAGCAGTTCGGTGAATCCCTGAAAAACGCAGGAGATGCCAAGTTCGATGGTGGCTCGGTAGGCAAATCCGGTCATCAAGTGGGTCTTTCCGGTGCCCGGCGATCCCATCAGCACCATGCCCTTGAGCACATCAGCAGATGGCCTCTCCTGCTCCGAATCAGGCCGGACTTGATGGGGCAGCCCCCGGAGCATACTTTCCAGCAGGGAGAAGACTTTCGCGTTCTCGGAATCCTGATCGGCGAGNNCAAGTCGACTGTGCTGATAACGGCGCGGAATTCGACAGCGGTTGTAGAACTCGATGCGCTGCTTGAGCCGCTCGCAGTCCGGACACAAGGTCGCCAAATCACGCCCCTGTGGATCAAGAGTGAGCAAAAAACCCGTCCCGCGACAGGTGGGGCAGGGGTTGGGTGCGCAGTCGCAGAGTTGAGCTTGGGCATAGCGAGTGCCGGTGCCGGCACGGACGTAAACCCGCGTGTCCTGACAGCGGAGGCAGGTTGGGCTGGATTGAGCCATGTGTTTCTTCAAAAACAAATCGTGAGTGAGTCATCCTTCGCCGCAGTCAGCAGCGGCCTCTTCATCTTCCCCAATCCATCCTGAACATGCCAGTGCGCTTTCCCATTCCGAAACTTGAGAACGACCTGCTGCTGCGGGCGATAAACGGACTTGCGGTGGAGCGAGTACCTGTCTGGATGATGCGACAGGCTGGACGCACCGACCCCGCTTACCGGAAAATCCGGGAGCGCGATGGCCGACCGCTGGAGCAGCTTTTCCGAGACGTGGAGCAAGCCATCGAGATTTCTCTGCTCCCCCAGCGCATCGGAGTGGACGCAATCATCATGTTTCAAGACATCCTCACCCCGCTTGCACCCGTGGGCGCTGAATTTCGCTTCACGCCCGGACCCACGCTGGCCTCGCCCATCCGGACGACTGCGCAAGTTCAGGCGCTGCGGCCTCTCAATCCGCAGCGGGACATACCCCATGTTGGTGAAATTCTACAGGGCATCCAAGCGCGACTTGGTGGNGCCTTGCCCGTGCTTGGCTTCGCTGGTGCCCCTGTGACCCTTGCTTTTTTCATGATCGCCGGACAAAGCCCCACCCGCCAGATTTCGGACGTGCTGCGGTTTTTTTCCGAAGCACCCAAATTGGTGCAAACCCTGTTGGATTACCTGACCGACCTCACCATCGCTTACCTGCACTACCAAATCGATTCCGGAGCACATGCCGTGCAAATNTTTGAATCCATGGCCGATGTCTTGCCTCGTGAACTCTATGAACAATTTGCGCTGCCCACGCACGAGCGCATCTTCGCCTCACTACCCAAAACAACTCCTGCGATCCTGTTTGCCAAGGAGTTTTCCGACCTTGATTTGTTGNTCCAGAGCGGGGCACCGATCCTCAGCGTGGGTTCCTGCGTTGACCTCGCCGACGCCCGGAGCAAGGCACCCGACCGCGTTTTTCAGGGAAACGTGAACAATCAACTTCTGGCCGACGGCACTCCGGAAACGGTCACGGAAGCCATTGCACACTGTCTCGCACAAACAGGCGGCCGCAACCACATCCTCAACCTCAACCACGGACTTTTGGAGCGGACACCTTTCGAGCAGGTGACGCATTTCGTCAACACCGCCAAAACGCTGGGGGCTGCTCATGCGGAAATTTGAGTCGGCAGTGGTTCCGTTGAACAAGTCTGCCATTGCGCCCAAAGCTCATCCAACGTCTGCCCGGTTCCGGGATGGGTCCACACCGGAGTGAGTTGCTTGAGTGGCAGCAACACAAACGCACGCTTGGCCAATTCAGGATGAGGAACTGTCAATTCCGGCAAGCACAGCATCTCTTCGCCGTAGCTCAGCACATCGATGTCAAGGGTGCGTGNTCCCCAATGCTCGGTGCGGACACGNCCGGCTTGCTCTTCAAGCGTTTGACAGAGGTGCAGCAGTGCAAGCGGTTCCAACGTTGTGGTTCCGCAAACCACTTGATTGAGGTAGCTTGGTTGCTCCATGNCGAGCAAGGGCGCACTTTCATAGATCGGTGACTTCCGGAATTCGCCAAGCTGTTCTGCTAACGCTTTGCGGGCGTTCCGCAACAAGACGGTTCGATCTCCTAGATTGCTGCCTAAGCCAAGGTGTACGAGCATTGCTGAATTTCAGGGCCTCCGTGTTTCTGACAGTATCGNGCAAATCAACCACCCGTGCATTGTCTCACACATGATCCGCATTATTTCCGGAAAATTTAAGGGANGCCNCCTCAAAGTTCCTGACGGCCGGAACGTGCGCCCCACCACCGACCGAGTGCGCGAAGCCCTCTTCGGAATGCTGGAACACCGCATCGTCTGGCCGGAAATGGTGGTGCTGGATCTTTACGCGGGCTCCGGTGCCTTGGGACTGGAGGCACTCAGTCGCGGTGCGCAAAGCGCTGTGTTGGTGGAATCCTCAAAACGCATCGCAGGTATCCTCCGGCACAATGTGGGCGTATGCGGACTTCAACCCGAGACCTGCCGCATGATTATGGACCGCGCCGAACGTTGGCTNCCGGACTATGAATCGTCCAGGATTCCCAGTTTGGTCTTCCTTGACCCTCCGTACCAAGGCGGGGCTTATGACAATATTCTGCAAATGCTGGCAACGCACCCTGCCTTGCGGCCCGGCTCTTGGGTGGTGGTGGAATCTCCAACCAATCTTAAATTGGAAATTCCCCAAACCTTTGCAACCGTNCAATCCAGAAGCTATGGAANCATCAAAATCCAANTTCTGCACAAGCCATTTGCGACCAACCCTCAGAGTAAAGGCTTGTCTTCCCACCGCACCTGACTTACTCTGTTGATCTTGCCACGCAAGCCAATTTTTCCACAAAACTCAGCGTGCTTCAGCAATCTCCGTCCACGGCAGCTTCCGCTTCCAGCACCAATTCCACGGCCCCGGAGTCGTTGCAAGATCAAATTGATCTTGTGCGGTTGCCCCAGCATGTCGCGGTGATCATGGACGGCAACGGCCGTTGGGCAGAACAGCGGCTGTTTCCACGCTTTCAGGGGCATCGCAACGCGGTACGAGCCGTGCGGGCAACAGTCGAAGCTGCCGTTGAGTTGGGCTTGGCCAACCTCACCCTTTATGCTTTCTCCACCGAAAACTGGAGCCGACCTTCCGGAGAAGTTTCCGCCTTGATGGAGTTGTTCGCGGAATTTCTCGTCAAGGAGTTGGCAATGATGCTCAAGCACGATGTTCACTTCCGCTTGATCGGTGACCCATCGCGGCTACCGGATTTGGTGCAGACGCCCCTGAACAAAGCCCTTGCCGCCACACAGGAAAACCGAGGGATGCGGCTGCACCTTGCGGTCAACTATGGTGGACGTGCTGAACTCGTCCGGGCGGTGCGCCTGATCGCCGAGGCCGTGCAGCGCGGAGAGTTGCAGCCTGAAGACATTGACGAAGCGGTGATCTCCCAACACACCTACACCCCGGACACCCCGGACCCCGACCTGATCATCCGCACCAGCGGCGAGCAGCGCATTTCCAATTTCCTGACGTGGCAGGGGGTGTATGCGGAATTCCACTTCACCCCCGTCCTCTGGCCGGATTTCAACAAAGCCGATTTCCATCGCGCCCTGCTGGATTTCCAGAACCGCAAGCGCCGGATGGGAGGAACAACACCCTCCCGCACTGTAGGCTGACCTCCGGAACACTCTCCATGCCTGCCAGCCCCACCATGCCTTCCGACCTGCTTGCTCGTGTCAAAACCGCAGTACCGCTGGCAGGAGGATTGACCCTCCTGCTGATTTATTTGCCACCCTTCGCTCTTGGGTTGCTGGTTTCAGCAAGTGCCCTGCTCGGTGTTTGGGAGTACTCCCGAATGCTCTCCGGCACCGCTAGGCCTGTCCCCTTTGCCGCCTTGGTCGGAGCGGTTGTGCTGATGTCGGCAGGAACTCTTTTCGCAGGCAGGGACGGCCTGACGGCTGCACTCTTCGCATGTCTGCTGCTCTGGATTGGCTGGTCGCTGCTCTCCCAACCCGTCAAGTCGCTGGAAGGCATGGCCGGATTTGGCGTGGGTGTGTTGGGCCTGCTCTGGATCGTCTGGAGCTTGCAACACTTCACGCTGATCGCCTCGCGCCAGAGTGGGGTTGCAGAGTTGTTCTTTGTCCTGTTGGTGGTTTCCTTCAGTGACATCTTCGCATATTTCGGCGGGAAGCAATTTGGACGAACCCCGCTCGCTCGAACCGTCAGCCCCAAAAAAACCTGGGAGGGCAGCGGTTGCGGACTTGCAGGAGCCGGACTGGTTGGATTGCTGTGCGCCGGTGCCTTCATGAGCATTGCTTGGCACGAAGCCCTTTTCTTGGCTGTTGTCACCGCAGCTGTTGGGCAAGTGGGTGATTTGGTGGAATCGAAAATGAAACGACTCTGCGCCGTGAAAGATTCCGGCTCCTTGTTCCCCGGACATGGCGGCCTGCTCGACCGCGCTGACGGGCATTTGCTGGCCGCCCCAGCGTTCTACTACCTGACCTTTTGGCTATGATTCCCGCCAAGCCCATCTCGGTTCTTGGAGCCACGGGGTCCATCGGTGCCAGCACCCTGGACATTGTCCGGGAGTTTCCGGAACGCTTCCGTGTGGTTTCGCTTTCCTGCCATCAAGCCGTGGAGCAGTTAGCCGCACAAATCCGGGAGTTCCAACCCAATCGAATTTGTGTGGGATCGGAAACCGCTGCGGGAGATCTGCGAGCCTCGTTTCCGGAAGTGGAAGTTTGTGTTGGTGAAACCGGCTTGGTGCAACTCGCCAGTGACCCCGAGGTGGAATTGGTCGTTTCCGGCATCGTGGGAGCGGCGGGCCTGCTTCCGGGATACGCTGCTGTGCAAGCGGGCAAAGTGATTGCCATCGCTAACAAGGAACCGCTCGTGTTGGCCGGAGAGTTGTTCGTCAACGAAGCCCAGCGCACTGGTGCCACCCTGTTGCCCGCAGACAGCGAACACAATGCCATCTTTCAGGCACTCCACGGACATTCGCGGGATCACGTCGCACGCATCATCCTCACCGCTTCCGGTGGGCCATTCCGCGACCGTCCGCTCGCAGAGTTTGCTAACATCACAGTTGACGAAGCCCTCGCCCACCCGAATTGGAAGATGGGTCCCAAAGTCACCATCGACTCGGCAACAATGATGAACAAGGGGTTGGAAGTGATTGAGGCCCACTGGCTGTTTGGGCTTCCTGTGGATCAAATCCGGGTGGTCATCCACCGACAAAGCATCGTCCACTCGTTGGCCGAATTTGTGGACGGCTCCTTCCTCGCTCAGCTTGGCTTGCCGGACATGCGCATCCCGCTTGCTTACTGCCTCGCCTACCCGGATCGGCTTCCGCTTTCCCTCCCGGAACTGAAGCTCGAAGCACTAGGACGGCTCGATTTTGCACCTGCTGACTTGCAGCGGTTTCCATGCCTCCGTCTCGCCATGCAGACCACGCGCTGGGGCGGCAGCGCACCCGCCGTGATGAATGGGGCCAACGAGATGCTAGTCGCCGCCTTTCTTGCAGGCGAAATCCGGTTTCTCGACATCGCAAAAACCTTGGAGGCCGTGCTACAATTTTGGAAAACGCAACAAGCACATCCGGAATTACCGACGACTCCCCAAACCCTGGACGACGCTCTGTGCGCCGATGCTTGGGGTCGGAAACAAGCCTCCACTTTGATGAACCAAAACCTCACCCGTGAACCTCTGCCACAAGCCGTTGCCTGACCGACCATGACCACAGTATTTGCTTTCCTCCTAGTGCTAGGATTCCTCATCTTTATTCACGAGATGGGGCATTACCTTGCGGCTCGTCATGTTGGAGTCCGGGTGGAGTCCTTCTCCATCGGGTTTCCCCCCAAACTCATCGGCAAGCAGATCGGCGAAACGGAGTATCGCTTGTCGTGGATTCCTGTCGGCGGCTACGTCCAGCTTTCCGGGCAAAACATGCACGATGAGGACCCGGACGACCCTCGGAATTACGCAGCAAAGTCGATTTTTCAGCGGCTCTACATCCTCGTTGCCGGTCCCGCCATGAACCTGCTGGTGGCCCTGTTGTTCATGCCGTTGGTCTATTGGATGGGCGTGGACTCTCCCGGATACCTCTTCTCCACCCCAGTGGTCCATCAAGTTGCTCCTGCAACCTTGGCCGCTGAACTTGGCGTCCAACCCGGAGACGAAATCCTCTCCATCAATGGACAGGAGACCAGCGACTGGCGCACGGTGAGTGAACTCACTTCCGCACTCTCTCCGGATGCTCCCCTGACTTTGGAGCTTTACCGCAACGGCGCTTTTCTTCCAGTCACAGGGGTGTACCGGACAGGCGAAATAGGTTGGGTGCCCCGCATCCCTCCCATCGTGGGCACCTTGCTGGAGAATTCTGCGGCACGGGCATCGGGCATTGTTCCGGGAGACCGCATTATCCGCATCAACGATCAGTTGATCCAAGACTGGAACGAAATCTCTCCAACCGTCCAAGCACTGCAACAGCAACACCGGGACTCCACTAGAAATGATGCAGCTTCACAGCCTCTGCGAGTTGAAGTGGAGCGCGACAGTGAGCCGTTCTGGGTGGACATCACCCCAAACTTTGATCCGGAGTCCGGACGCTACCTGCTCGGCATGACGCTGGAAATGAAGAAACTGAGCTTCAGCTTTGGTGAGGCCGTGCAACGCGGAGTGGGACGGTTGCTGTACCTCGTCGGAGCAACCTTTTCCTTTCTCGGACAGGTGATTTCCGGCCAAGGTTCAATGGATGATGTCGGCGGGCCGCTCCGGATTGGCAAAGTGATTGGGGAAGCCGCTGAAAGTGGCTGGACGGACCTCTTCTTCCTCACCGCGATCATCAGCCTCCAGCTTGGCATCTTCAACCTGCTGCCCATTCCGGCTTTGGATGGTGGCCATATCCTGCTGCTGTTCTTCGAAAAACTCAAAGGCAGCCCGCTCAGTGCTGTCCTCCGGGAACGCACCCAGATGGTCGGCTTCTCGGTGCTCCTTGCCCTCATGTTGTTCGTCACCTACAACGACCTGCTCCAGCTTTTCTTCAAACTCCCTCAGTAACACTGAGCGAGACGAGATGCCGACGCATTTCGCCCAGCAGTTCATGGATGGGCAAATCCGGGATTTCCTCCCAGCTCATCAACTCCAGCAAGTAGCGGTTTACACGCCCGCGCACCAGTCCGCGCTCCTGCCACTGCTCGTGAACCGACTCGACTTCTCTGGAGAGTGGGCGTCCATCTATTTCTCTCCGCAGGAGAAACCGAAGTGCGCTGTCCGGATACTCCCGCACATAGCGTTGCAGAGCATCGCGGGTGATGGGTCCGGTTCCGAACACCACATCGGCCTCGTCGGTGGAAACTTCCTTCAGTCCTTCCTCAAAATCATCGTCGTCAATGTCCTCGTCTCCGAGGTCCAGCAGAGCCGCTGCTGTCACCGGAGCAGGCGCTGGAGGCTCCTCCTCATACTCTTCGAGTTCCTCCGAAGGTTCCGGAACTGTGGACTTTTCCTCAACCGAGACNTCAGCAGNCGNNTNNGTANGCTCTNCTGATTCCGAGTCNTTGCNTGCNACCGATTCCGNNNCCTCCGAAGTTGNNGTTTCCGGAGCTNCGNCTTTNGGNTTTTCCNCCTGAAACATCGCATCNGCAGNNGNGGNTTCNGCGATTTCAATCTCCGGANTCAGCAGTGGNNCTTCCTCCTCCTGNNCCTCTGCNCCNAGCGACAANTCCGGNTCCAGCACCAAATCCAAATCCGACTCNGGCGCTTCCGCCTCCACCTTGTCCTCCGCTGTCGCNGTGGGTTCCGCCACCAGCNNNGGCTNCNGGCTCCGGANGNGCCGGAGCTTGCGAAGGCNNCAGGAATTCAATNCGCTCGTGCTGGCGCTCTTCNNNTTGTNGTGGTNCGGCTTCCGGATCNAGNTGNNCCACCGTCACCCCGCGNTGNTTGGCGATGTCNCCCANCACCATTCTCATAAACTGGCGGGCGGCAACACGCTCCTGCACCTGCTTGCGGAGTTGGAGNATGTCGTCAATGGAATAGCGCTGCCCGGAAAGATCGGGTTCTGCTTCCTCTGTTTCCTGCTGCTCGGTGGTCGCTTCCTCCGTTTTCAGCAGCAAGTTCCAGTACGCCTCCACATAGAGCAGAAACTCCGACAGTGGATGCCCAGTCGGCTGCTGAAGTCCAATCGCCAAGTTGCGCCGGATGTTGAAGTGGTGATGGACNCCACGCGCCAAGCGGTCAAACGCACTGACGATGCGACGATGCAGACGATCGCGCAATTGCTTCTGCGGCCAATTGAAGCGCTTGAGGTGTTCCAGAAACTGCTGGAGCCGCTCCCGGGGCAGNAACTCCTGCACCACTTGTGCTTCCTGCTCAAAGAAATCCAGCAGCACTTCTTCGCCCCGCCGAATCTCTGCGGGATTCCCGTCGTCATAGAGAAACCCGGAGCGGTGNAGGTGTTCGCAGAGTTGGACTAGCAACGACTCGTTGTCCGGCTGGTTCCGGTCAAAGTACGAGTTCGGCTGGGGCAGATTGGCGTGGCGATGCATGAGGCTCCTGAAATTCGGATGTGATGATTTTGGGCCGNTCGTCGAGAAAAATAAAGCCCATCCGCAGGGGGGTGCAACCTTGGTGGTGGAAATGCGTTGAAATTACCCGTGAATTTNATTAGATTTTAAGGTCACCTTGAAGCCCCTCACCACCTTATGAAGACGGTTCCTCAATGATCAGCTTGGCTGGACTGACCATGCACTACGGGAGCAAGATGCTCTTTGAGGACTCCTCCTTGAGCTTCAACCCCGGCAAGCGCTATGGGTTAGTCGGCGCTAACGGCACGGGCAAGACCACCCTGTTGCGCCTGATCACCGGGGAAGAAACCCCGTCAAGAGGCACGATTGCCATCCCACGCGATGTGCAGCTTGGGGTGTTGCGTCAAGACCACTTCCGGTTTGAGCAAGACCGCATCCTTGATGTGGTCTTTCAGGGCAAACCTGCACTGTGGGCAGCNCTTCAGGAAAAAACCACGCTGCTCGATTCCGGCAAGCATGATGCCGAAACGGGGCATCGGCTTGCCGAACTGGAAATNGTCATCGCTGAACAGGACGGGTATGTCGCGGAAGCAACTGCCGAAGCCTTGCTGTCCGGCCTCGGGATTCTGGAACAGTTTCACCAGAAATCGATGCAAGTGCTTTCCGGTGGCTTCAAGCTACGGGTGCTGATGGCGCAATTGCTGTTTCAGGCTCCNGACGTGCTGCTGCTGGACGAACCGACCAACCACCTCGACATCATCTCCATCCGCTGGCTGGAATCCTTCCTGCGCGATCAGTTTTCAGGAACCCTTGTCTTCATTTCACACGACCGCCGCTTCCTCAACGCCGTTGCCACCCATATTGCGGACATCGACTATCAGGCGATTCGTGCCTACACCGGCAACTACGAACACTTCCTAGCCGCCAAAGNATTGGCCGAGGAGCAGAAAACCAAGGAGATCGAAAGCCTAGAGCGACGAGNTGCCGAGATGCAGTCATTTGTAGACCGTTTCCGCTACAAGGCAACCAAGGCCCGCCAAGCACAGTCCCGAGTGAAGCAGATCGAGAAGCTGGAGATTCCCGAAATTCGCCGCTCGTCTCGCATTGCGCCCAAGCTGCAATTCCGACAAGANCGCCCTTCCGGACGGCTGGTTCTCAAGGTNGAAGGGCTGAACAAGCAGTTCAACCAGACTCCGGTTTTGCAGGATATCTCGTTTCAGGTCGAACGCGGAGAGAAGGTGGCGCTGATTGGCCCCAACGGCATTGGCAAGTCCACCCTCCTGAAAATAGCGCTTGAGCAATTGGTTCCGGATTCCGGAGCATACGAATGGGGATACGAGGCCAGCATTTCCTACTTTGCCCAAGATCACCACGAACAACTNCGGGGAAGCGTCAGTGCTTACGATTGGCTCTACCAATTCGCCTCGCACGAAACTGTCAGCTTCATCCGGGGATTGCTGGGCCGAGTACTGCTTTCTGGAGACGAGGGATTGAAGCCCGTGAGCGCCCTCAGTGGGGGCGAAGCCGCACGGCTGCTCTTTGCGAAGATCATGCTGGAAAACCGCAATGTCCTTGTGCTGGACGAACCGACCAACCACCTTGACCTTGAAGGCGTCGAAGTCCTCGCGGATGCGCTCAATGCCTACCCCGGAACCGTGATCGTTGTCAGCCACGACCGCTATTTTGTTGCGGAGATCGCCACTCACATTCTCGAACTCACTCCCGAGGGGGCGCGTGACTATCCGGGAACCTATCAGGAGTACCTCAACCATTTTGGAGACGATCATCTCAGCACAGAATCTGGAAAACTTCGGAACCGCAAGCAAACCGCCCAAACGACCAGCAAGCACTCGCACGAGCAACGCAAGGATCTGAAGCGCAACCATGCCAAACTCACCAAGGAAACTGAACGGCTGGAAACTCGCATCTCNCACGCCGAGCGGAAACTGGCAGAGCTTAACCAACTCTTCAGTTCCGGTGGGTTTTATACCGAAAATCCATCCGCTGAAATCGAACAGCTCCAACGCAAGCATCAGCAACTGGAGCAGGAATTGTCAAAATCTCTTGATTCCTGGGAAACTTCCTCCAAGCAATTGGAAACACTCCGGACCCAACTGAACAANGCAGCCTAAAACCTTCGACCCAAAAAAGACGATGCCCTCGATTCCAAGTCACTACTTCTGGAGGAATGTGCTGGCCCTCGGCCTCCTGCTCCTCACCAGCCTGCCCCTGACCGGAGTTGCCCAAGACAGCACCACGGACCCTCTGGAGCAACTTGCCAGCCTTCAGGCGCAGGTTGAACAACTTTATCAGGAAGGAAATCTGGAACAAGCGCTCTCGATTTCCACCGAAATGCTCTTCCTTGCGCAAGACACCCTTGCNCCTGACGATCCCGGATTGGTGGAACTCACCCTTGGNTTCCAAGCCCNACTCTTGGTCGANGTNGGCTACCTTGAGGAAGCGNACCAACTTTATCAGGAAACCCTCGGCTCCCTCCAGGAGGTGTTGGGTCCGGATGACCCCCTGACTCTGACCACACTGGACAAATACGCCGATTTTCTGGAATACGTTGGCGAGTTCACCTACGCTCAGGAACTCCGCTCCGAATCGCACCAACGTTCCATCCGTAGCCTTGGCGANCCGGCTCCCCAAACCCTCACTCGCCTCCGGGCACTCGCGCTCAACCTCGAAACCCAGCAGCAACTTGAGGCCGCATCGTCCCATCTCCAAACCGTCCTCCAAGGACTAGAAGTTGCTTTGGGTAGCCAACACCCGGAAACCCTCTCCACGCTTTCCGNCATCGCCCGTGTGCAGCAACTTCAGGGGCAGCTACAAAAATCTCTCGATTCCCTCAAAAAACTTCGGACCCTCCAAACCGAGGCACTGGGGGCTGAGGACTACGAAACCCTCTCGACGGTGGAAGCCCTCGCGGAAACCCATCGTCAACTTGGGCAGTACGAAACCGCAGAGGCACTTTTCACTGAGGTGCTGGCCCAGGTCAACATCGGCCTTGGCCAAGAGGATTCNCTCACGATTCAGGCAACAAGCCACCTCGCTCAATTGTACGAAGACACTGGACGCCTCAAGCAAGCGCTTGAACTTCACGGGCAGGTGTACGAGTTGGACCGCAAGTTGCTCGGTGATGCCCACCCGAACATCGCAACCGACCTCAACAACCTTGCCAGCGTAAATCAGCGTTTGGGCAGCTATGCCCTTGCGGAACAACAGTTCCGGAGTGCTCTCCAGATTATGGAAGACGCGCTAGGTGATGACGGCAGCTACGCGGCCAACATTATCAACCTCCAGAACAATCTGGCCCAACTCCTAGAAAGCCAGGGACTCTACGATCAGGCTGAGCCGCTTTTCAAGCAGGCGTTTTCCAATGCACAAACCAAGCTTGGCCCGAAACACCCCAGCACACTGGCGTTGCTCAACAACCTCGCATTTCTCTACGAATCGCAAGGGGATTTCGAGCGGTCAGAGTTGAACTACAAAACGGTCATCCAACTGAACCGCAAAGTTTACGGTGAATCTCACACGCACACGCTGGCCAACCTCAACAACCTTGGTTACCTCTACCTCCGTGACAACCGCCCGCAAGAAGCGCTGCCGTTGTTCACGGAAGTCTCTCAAGCTTGGGAACTTCAACTTGGCAAGACCCACCAGAACACCATGAAGGCACTCAACAACCTTGGGCGCGTTCACATGCAGTTAGAAGACTACAAGCAGGCCGAGCCTTTGCTCACTCAAGCGTTGCGACGTCGCACTAAAGTGTTCACCAAACGCCATCCCGACACGCTCCGGAGCATGAACGACCTTGGCGTCCTGCTCGGCCGCATGGGCAAGCGTGAAGAAGCGGTTGAGCAGTTACAAAATACTCTCGCCTTGGCAGAAGAGGTGCTTGGCACTTCCCACCCCTACACCTTTGAGACACTCAACAATCTGGCCGATTTGCTGGAAGAACTGGAAGAACTTGGGAGTGCCCACGCACTCCGGCGAGAAGGCTTTGCTCGCCGCAACATCTTTTTTGATCGGGTGCTGTGGGTCGCCGGAGACAACACGCGCCAATCCTACATCGGGATGCACCGGCCAGAGCAGGATGCTTATTTACGGTTACTGCTCAAACAAGGAGAGCAGGGTGAGGACATCGCTTTGGAAGTGCTGAATGTCAGCCTCCAACGCAAGGGCCTCCTGCTGAAGATCACTAGCGAAACCCAGCAGGTCGTGCAGATGTCCAATGATCCCGTGCTGAAAACTATCACTACGAAACTCACGGAAACTCGAAAGGAACTAGCCTCTTTGACGCTTGCCGGTCCGACTCCGGAAAACCGGAACGTGTTCGCCAGTAAAATCCACACGTTCGAAGAACGAGTGAACGCACTCCAGCTTCAGCTCGGACAGGCCAGCCAGCGTTTCCGGGAATCGCTGAAACCTGTGGCTCCAGAAGAGGTGGTCGAGCAACTCGCAAATGCGGCATTGGTGGACTTCCTCGTTTACCGCAATGAGGACGACACCCTGCAACTGCTGGCGGTGGTGGTCTCCGATGGCGAACTCAACATTGTCAACTATGGGGAACTCGAACCCATCCGCGAGCTGATCGAAGTCGTCCGTGAGACCATTCAGGATGAGGGTTCAGAAGACGAAGATGTCATGATGGCGGCTAACGAGCTCTGGGTTCCGCTCTGGGAACCACTCAACGAGTATTTGGGAGAGCAAGAAAGCATTTACGTTGCTCCGGACAGCGTCCTCAACATTCTGCCTTTTGACGTGCTGGTGGATGACGAGGAGGAGTACCTCATCCAAAAATACGACCTGCGCTTGATCAGTTCGTCTCGGGATTTGGTTGCAGAGCAACTCCCCTCTGCTGAGGGCGACATTGTCATCATCGCTGGTCCGGATTATGATTCCGACGAAATCATCAACTCCCCCAAAGCCAAAGAGGTTTCCCGCAAGCGTTCCAGCAGTGTGGCGCAGGGCGCACGCATGGGCTCCGGACTCCGAGGACTCCGGTTTGATCCCTTGCCCGGTGCCGAGAAAGAAGGCGAGGTGATCAAGAAGGTGATGGACGAGAAAGCCCTGACGACGGTAATCTATGCTCGTCGGGATGGGGAGGAACAACGCCTTCGTACTCTTTCCAAACCTCCGAATATCCTGCACATCGCCACCCACGGATTCTTCCTAAAAGAGGAAGAAACTCTCGCCAAACGAATCAAGGGCCTATCTCGCGGAAGCGCAAATCGGTTACCGCCACCTGCGGACAATCCGCTTTTGCGGGCTGGCCTCGCCTTTGCTGGACTGAATGCCAATGCGCCCCTGCTTGGCGAGATCGACACCGACAACGATGGCGTTCTCACAGCCATGGAAATCCTCAGCCTCGACCTCACTGGAACCCAGTTGGTCGTACTTTCAGCCTGCGAAACGGGATTGGGAGAAATTCATGAAGGGGAAGGGGTGTACGGACTCCGGCGCTCGTTTCAGGAAGCCGGCGTGAATTCCGTGATCAATTCCTTCTGGGAGGTCAGCGACGACGGCACCCAGCTTTTGATGAGCAAGTTCTACGACAAATACCTCTCCGGAACCCCTCCACGCCAAGCCCTGCGGGAAGCGCGCCTGGAGATGGTAGAGTCCATGCGCTGGAGCGCTCCGTTCTATTGGTCCGCCTTTGTAATGGTCGGGCGCAGCAGTTGATTTTAGTCCGCTGGTTCAGAATTATCGTCCCCCTGAAACATCCACAAACGCCCCAGTTACATAGGACGCCTCTTCAGAAAGCAACCACAGGATTGCGCTGGCCACTTCCTCCGGATTTCCGCCGCGTTGCATCGGAACACTGTTTTTCACACGATCCACACGCTTGGGTTCGCCTCCACTTGCGTGAATCTCCGTGTAAATCACGCCCGGACGCACCGCATTGACGCGGATGCCTTCAGTGGCCACTTCTTTGGCTAAACCCATGGTCATAGCATCAACCGCCGCTTTGGACGCCGCATAGTCCACATACTCTCCTGGTGCCCCCAACTTCGCGGCGATTGAAGAAACATTCACGATCACACCACCATTCCCTCCAGATTTCATGGACATCCGCTTGATAGCTTCCCGTGCACAGAGAAAACTCCCAATCACATTGATCGCCAACACTCGGCTCCAGCGCTCCGGAGTCATTGCCTCCATCCGCATTTGCGGCTCAAGTACTCCGGCGTTGTTGACAAGTGCGGTCACCTGACCTAGCTGTTCCTCAGTTTCTCCAAAAACCCGGACAACCTCTTCCTCTGAAGAAATATCACCTGCCACCGCAATAGCACGTCCCCCCTCAGCCAAAATTGCTCCCACCACTGAATCCGCTGCATTCACACGAGTCTGATAGTTCACGCAAACACCATAACCCTGCTTTGCTGCGAGGAGTGCCGTCGCAGCTCCGATTCCTCGACTTCCCCCGGTCACAATCAACACTTTGTTCATAAGCTCATCTCCACAAGATCCCACTGATACTTTACTGAATCCACGAACCACTACAAACAAAAAAGCCCTGCCTCAGTTAAACTGAGGCAGGGCTCTTTACCACCAATTTTTTGAAAAAATCTGTAGATTATGCCGCCATTTGTGCTTTCACTTGGCCGACAATTTTTGAAAAGGCATCAGGTTCATCAAGCGCTAAGTGCGCCAAAGCCTTGCGATCAAGGTCAATTCCGGCTTTCCCCAGCTCGTAGATGAACTCACTGTACTTCAAGCCTTCAGCTCGCACGGCTGCATTGATACGCTGAATCCAAGTCTTCCGGAATTCACGCTTCCGGACTTTTCGATCCCGATAGCTGTATTCCCATGATCGTTCAACAGCGTCTTTGACTGTTCTCCAGAGCTTACCGCGACCTCCCCGGTAACCTTTTGCCGCCTTGAAATAATCCTTCTTTCGCTTGCGCGAATGAACTGCTCGCTTAATCCGTGCCATGCTTACCTATTCGGAAGAAGTCGTTCTACAAGTCCCATATCCTCAACAGTGACATAGGTTTTCTTCCGGAGAGCTCGTTTTACGTCCTGACTACGCTTGCGCATGCCGTGACGCAAATAGGCTCGTTTCCGTTTAACCTTACCACTGCCAGTCACCCGAAAACGTTTGGCAGCCCCTCGGTGGGTTTTCATTTTCATTAGTAAGCTCTTACTTTTTCTTGTGGGGCGGGGCGAGAATCATAAACATGTTCCGGCCCTCATCCATGATTGGTTGCTCAACGACACTTCGTTCGCCAACCTCTTCCAAAAACTTATTCAACAAGACTCGTCCCATGTCCTTATGGGCCATCATCCTTCCGTAAAACACTACCTTGATCTTGACCTTATCCCCGTCATCCAAAAACCGCAGAGCATTCCTCAGCTTGAACTGGTAATCGTGCTCCTCAATCTTTGGCTTGAACTTAACCTCCTTGAGGTGGGTGATCTTTTGATTTTGCTTGGCTGCGTGGGTGCGTTTGCTTTGCTGATACTTGTACTTCCCAAAATCCATCAGCCGACAAACAGGTGGCCGCGCCTTTGGTGAAACCTCCACCAAATCCAAACCATCTGTTTGTGCTTTTTCAAGGGCATTTTGGAGGCTGAGAACACCTACTTGCTCACCATCTGAGTCGATCACGCGGACTTCACTTGCCCTGATCCGATCGTTGATCCGTGTGGTCTCTTCCTGACGTACTGGGGTCCGCGATTTACGAATTCCTATGGCACCTCCAAACTTGGATATTTTTGGTAGGCGCGGGCGGGATTGAACCGCCGACTTCTACCGTGTCGGGGTAGCGCTCTCCCACTGAGCTACGCGCCTGTTGCTTTACTTGTATGACAACCTAACCGTCCTTTGGAGTCGGCGCCTTCCGACTCTCCCGCCGGGCTACCCCGGCAGTACCCTTGGCGCCA
>PANO01000067.1 GCA_002707655.1 Deltaproteobacteria bacterium | reverse complement strand
CGACGGCTACGGTAAGCACCTGAAATTAAATAAAAAATCTGAATAATGTTTAGATAAATAACTGAAATAATTTAATTTTAAGGGACCCAGCTGCGTAACTCTTAAACTCTAACAGACAGAACGATTCAGCATACCCTGAATCGTTCCGTAATCCCCTGACTGCGCAGATACTCCTGTGCTCGTGTGCGCGTTGGCTGTCGGCAAAGTTCCATTAAATCTTTCGGGGTGTCGATGTCCAAGCCAATTCCGGGAAGCTTGGGAGTGTGCAGTTCCAGACCCAGTTTCCGGGCGGTGTCCAAATGCGGGCAGTAGCTGTTTGAACCAAAACGCAGGGGTGCAGCGTTTGGAGGCGAGAGGGCTATGCAGTTCGAGCCTAACTCATCTCGTGCAGGAACAATCGTCATTGCGGGGGAGTCGCCATGCACCTCCAGCACGGCCTGGATTTCCTCGGTGGTGACGAGCGGGATGTCTCCGGGAAGCATCAACAGACCCTCGACGCCTTTCGATTCCAAAGCCGCTGCGGTGTTTGCGACCGCTGCCGTCTGGCCCTCGTCCTGCCCGGTGGACAGCACGGACGCGCCGTGCCGCTTGGCGATTCCGCAAGCCGTCGGGCACACCGTCGCCACCACCACTTTTTCCAGCCTCGGAACCGCCAGCACCGTCGTCAACACATCCTCGAACATCGCCACAAACAGCTCCCTGCGTTCGTTGGGGCTGAGGATGGACGCCAAGCGGTGCTTCGCCTCGTTCACGTTCTTGATCGGGATTACGGCCCACATGTGAATTCGTCACAAAAAGTCTTGACTGAATCCCCGAACATTACGCTTGCTCGCGAACCTCCAAAGCTTGCGTTCGTGTTCTTCAGCAAATCCTGTATCATTGGAGGGTTTGATCCATTTTCTCCAACGGAGAAAGTTTAGCTGATTCTTCAACACCTTCCAAAAGATAAAAAATGAGCGACCTGCATCCGGCACCGACGCTCGGTGTCCTTGGCGGAAGCGGCATCTACGAAATCGACGGACTTGAAAACGTGGAATGGCGCAAAGTGGAAAGCCCATGGGGGGAGGCTTCCGACGAGTTGTTGTTTGGCAGTCTGGAGGGAGTCCAGATGGTTTTTCTGCCCCGGCACGGACGGGGGCACCGCTTGAGTCCTTCCAGCATCAATTACCGCGCCAACATTGACGCCCTCAAACGCGCTGGTGTCACAGACCTCATTTCACTTTCAGCGGTCGGCTCGTTTCGTGACGAGCTTGCGCCGGGACATTTTGTCATTGTGGACCAGTTCATTGACCGTACCTTTGCGCGGGAAAAGAGTTTTTTCGGAACCGGACTGGTGGCCCATGTCTCCGTAGCGCACCCGACCAATTCCCGTCTCGCCGACTGGTGCGAGGAGGCTTGCCGGAGTGAGGGCATCACGGTGCATCGCGGGGGCACCTATCTGGCGATGGAAGGCCCGCAGTTTTCAACGCTTGCGGAGTCGAACCTTTATCGGCAATGGGGCTGCGATGTCATCGGCATGACGAACATGCCGGAAGCCAAGCTCGCCCGTGAGGCGGAAATCCCCTACTGCACGGTCGCGATGGTCACGGATTACGACTGCTGGCATCCGGACCACGACAACGTCGAGGTGGACGCTTTGATCCGCGTGTTGATGACCAATGCGGACAAAGCCCGCACGCTGGTCAAGCAAGTGGCCCCACGCATGAAGGAGCGCCCGGCGGTTTGTCCTTCCGGAGATGATCGCGCCCTCGAAGTCGCCTTGATTACGGCACCGGAGAAACGGGATCCTGAATTTTTGAAAAAATTTGACGCCATTGCTGGCCGTCTTCTCAAACCACAGGAGCAGAAATGAACCTCGAACAACTCATCCGGTCCATTCCCGACTACCCGAAGCCCGGAATCATCTTCCGGGACATCACCACGCTTTTGCAACACCCCGTTGGGTTTCGGTATTCCATTGACATGCTGGTCCAGCCTTTTGCAGGTGCGGGCGTCAACCGAGTCGCCGGGATTGAAGCTCGCGGTTTTATTTTGGGGGGAGCGGTCGCGCATCAACTCTCCGTGGGTTTTGTCGCCATCCGCAAAAAAGGCAAACTCCCCTGGCAAACCATCTCAGCAGAGTATCAATTAGAATACGGGACCGATGAGATGGAGATTCATATCGACAGCATTGAAAAGGGAGACCAAATCATTTTGATCGATGACTTGATTGCCACTGGAGGCACGGCTTGCGCGGCCACCAAGCTTGTAAGAGAAGCAGGNGGTAATGTGGTNGGGGCCAGTTTCATCATTGATCTTCCGGACCTTGGAGGTCGAAAAAAATTGGAGGAAATGAATGTGCCTGTGCGGACGTTGATCGAATTTGAGGGGGATTGAGTTTTCCGACAGCGCATCCTCACCGTTTAGCTCTGCAACGTTGAGCAAACGCCAGCACAGTTTTGGCCAGAGCCGCTTTGGATGCCAAGTCGGTCATCAGGGTGTCGGTGACTTCCACGCTCAACCCAAGCTTCTCGATTTCTGGAACCGTGGCTTTGTCTCGCGTATCCACAACAAAGCCGTCAAGGAAGTCCCGATAGTAGTTGGCGACGGTGGTTGCGGACACCGGATGCCCGAGTTCCCGCAGNTTTTTNGCAGTCGGACCTTTGACGGCATCGCCGCCGACAAGCGGAGAAACCGCGATCACAGGCGCAGAACAGGTCCGCAACGCCTCCCGGACTCCTCGCACCGCAAGAATCGGATCGATGCTGAGGAACGGATTCGAGGGGCAAACCACCACCGCTTGCAGGGATGGATTGCGAAGAGCCTCCCAAAAAAGCGGATTCGGTTGCGCGNCGTCCGCGCCTTGAAAGCGAAAACCGGACACGGNGGGCTGGCAACGTTCGCGCACAAAGTAGTGCTGGAAGGCCAAATCACCGTCCGGAGTTTCTACGATGGTGCGCACCGCATCATCACTGACNGGAACAATCCGGGACACAATGCCNAGGCATCGGCAGAAATCCGANGTGATCTCGGTGAGAGACTCGCCTGCCCGNAGCCTGCGGGTGCGCTCCACATGCGTCGCCAAATCCCCGTCTCCCAACTGAAACCACGTCTCGCCGCCCAAGGCTTCCAGCGCCTGCATGAACGCCCACGATTCGCTGGCCAAGCCCCAACCCTTTTCCGGATCGGCCTTGCCAGAAAGCGTGTACATCAGCGTGTCCAAATCCGGGGAGACGTGCAGTCCCAAATGCTCGAAATCGTCTCCGGTGTTGCCAACGATCAGCAACTTTTCAGGAGGCATGGCCTGAGTCAGCCCCAGCGCGAGCTTGGCNCCGCCGATTCCTCCGGAAAGTGCTAGAACGCTTGGAGAAGCCGCCGAGGTGTTCATCGAAACAAATCCTTTTCCTTGGGACGGATCAAGGCCGTGGCCGGAGTGGGGGGAGNGGAGGTGGCATAACCCCGGATCAACACGACAGGTCGGCCTTCCGCCGCCTGACCTTGCAGCAGCGACGCCGCAGACGACAGTTCATCGGCAAGCGCCTGTTCGCTCACCCGCAAAGGATTCCCAAAGAGGTCGGGCTGACCCCGCAAGTCCAGCAACGCAGGCAGTCCGGACACCCCAAGCGCCGTGCCCACGGTGCCGTTACGCCAAGCGCGTCCGAGGCTGTCGTTGATGATCACGGCGATGTTGACTTGGGTTTGCTCCTGAAGTGCTTTGTGGATGCTTGCTGCCGAAGCGTCCGGATCGACAGGCAGCAGCAGCACTTGTTCGGCATCGCCATCGGCTTCGACATTCGAATGGTCAATGCCCACATTGGCCAGCACCACACCCTGCCGGTTCTCTGCGATGATCACTCCGGGGCGGTGCCGCACGATTTCGCGGGCTTCCGAGAGCATCAGTTCCACCAGACGCGGATCCTTGCCCGTCACCTCCGCCAACTCATGTGCCCGTTGTGAGGGTTGCACATCCTCCAGCCTGACAGTGCGCCCCTCTGATTTGGAGACGATTTTCTGTGCGATTACGAGAATGTCCCCATCCACCAAGACAAGTGCTGCCTGCTTCAGGCTCTTGAGAATGTCTGCAACCAAATCGTCTCCGGGCCGAACCAACGGCATTCCGGGCAGCGCGGTCAGTGTCAGAGGGGGCGATGGCTGGCGGCGGCTGGAGGGAGTCATGCGCTAATGCCCGACGATGCGGATTCCGGCCCCGTTGAGCTGGTAGCGTTTGTTGATGAAGATCAACAGGGGCGTGAGCGATTCGCTGACCACCGAGTTGTCAATGGGACCACCGTGCCAACCCTTCAACCCAACAGCTTCGACGAGCGCNAGGATAACCGTGCGAGCCTCCACGTTGTTGCCGCACACCAGCACCTCGCCTTCCACAGGCCCATCCTCGGCCAAGTGCGCCGCCGCGACGGTTTGGAATGCAGAAACCACGCGCACGTTTTCCCCAAGATTTTCCTGAGTCCGCTTGGCAACCGATCCCCCTTCTGGAAGCTGGACGCGGCTCACTTTTGGAGGCACCAGCGGAACGGTCGTGTCCACCACGATCTTGCCCTGCACGGCTTCCGTGATGTCTTCGACAATCGCCTCGTGGTTGGCAAACGGCACCGTCAGCACCACAATTTCTGCGGCCGCCGCNGCTTCCTGATTCGTCAGGCCGCACACGGTCTGTGTTCCCAAGCGTGCGTTGAGTTCGGCNGCAGTAAGCTCGGCTTTTTCCGCACTGCGCGAACCCACGAAAATCTTGTGGCCCGCCTTACCCCAGCGGTACGCCAAGGCAGAACCCAAACCTCCGGTTCCTCCAATCACTGCAATCATCTGTTCCGTGCCTGACATTTCAATTTTCGTTTAAAAAAGCTGTGGACACTNCATCACCAAGAAAAGCTCGGTACCANATGCTCGTCACCACCTGTGCCGCCGTGTCCACTGAAACCAGTTCAGCGTTCAATTTTTCCTGTGCAAACCAAGTGTACGCGCTCTGTTCGACCAGCGAGGCCATTGCCTCCGTCACGGCACGGACGGGCACACCTTCCACAGTCTCGATCCCATGCGATTGTTTGAGCGCATGAACAAAGCGATCCACATGACGGTTCCGCATCCGCCACCACAGATCCCGGAACTGCGGGTTAACAGTAGTCGCCTCGATCAGTGCCCGCATCACGTCNCGGTTCTCGTAGTAGTGCGTCAGGTAGCCCCGGTTCGCTTCTAGCAACGCATGNTACGGGTCCGCTGCAAAATCATTTTCGGTGGCNCGGCTGGCTCGGAACAGATCNTCGTGGATGCTGCCGACCAAATTGATGAATAAATCATCCTTGTTCTGGAAGTAGCGGTAAAGTGCCCCCATTGACACCTTGGATTCCTTGGCAACCTCCAGCATCGTCAGGGTGACGTACCCCACCCGTGCAAAAACCTTGCGGGCACAATTGAGGATGTGACTACGGGTGCGCTGCCCTTTGATCGTGGGAGGAATGACAAGGGGGCTTTCGTTTTTCTTCAGTGGCCGCACGGTCTGTTCTTGCTTGAATTTCGTCACCAAGTTGCAATCTGGATTAATCTGATTTGGATCATAATAAAAAAAGTGACATCATACAATAAAAAAAGTGACATCNCTCTCTTGATTTTCCCAAAAGCCTTGGTATCATGAGAGCCTCATGCCATGAGATGGCCGATGANAATGCAAGAATGGTAGTAATGAAGAAACAGGGCAACCGTGATTCCCTAACCAAAACCTTGCAACGTGAGCAGGGGTATCGTCAGCAAGGCTGGTGGACGGGGGAACTCCTGCAAGACCGCTACGCGAGCATCGTCACAAAGCGAGGTGGCGACTTGGCGGTTGCGGACAACCGGGGACAGCGACTGACGCACAGCGAACTCTGGTCAACATCCGGAGCATTGGCGGACACACTCAGGCAGCGAGGGCTGCGTGAAGGCGAGGTGATCATCCTGTTCCTGCCGAACTGGGTGGAGTGGCAAGTCGCCCTGCTGGCGATCCTCCGGATGGNTGGCATTCCTGCGAANCTGCCCACACGCATTGACGCAGACAACCTCTGTTATGTTGNAGAACTCACGGGTGCNCGTGGNATCATCACGACGGAACGACACGGTTCCGCAGCCACGGGGGAGACCGCCCACTCTGCCACACAGCTTTGCAGGCATCGCATCGATATNCTGCTCGTGGGNGAAAACTCACAGAGTTGGATGNAGAGTTCGGATAAACCACTTCCGTCTGCACCAAGTGTTGCCAAGCTTGATCACCTTATGTTCACCTCCAGCACAACGGGGCGTCCGAAGGCGGTCATGCACAGCGCCGACACGCTGGCCGCACTGAACCTCACCTTCACAGAGCGTTTTTCGCTAGGGCCACATGATCCGATCTTCATGGCCTCGCCGTTGGGGCACAGCGTCGGCACAATTCATGGGGCCAGACTCTCGCTCTACAACGGNGCGCCACTGGTGCTTCAGGACGTCTGGAATCCGCAAGAGGCACTGACGATGATCGCGGAGTATGGTTGTGTCTTCACCGCTGCGGCCACGCCGTTCCTCAAGGACTTGGTGGAGGCGAACTGGAAGAGNGATCAGCCGAAATTGGCTTCACTGCGCTGGTTTCTCTGCGGCGGGGCACAGGTGCCTCCGGTGCTGATGCAAAGGGCCAAAGCACAATTCCCCAACACCTTCGTCACTGTACTTTGGGGCATGACCGAAGGCGGACTGACCACTGCTTTGAGCGGAACCCCTATCGAGAAAACCCTGACCACCGCCGGAGTCGGCTTGCCCGGGCTGGAAATGAAAATCCTCGACTCGGAGAACCAACTGCTCCTTACGGGTGAGCAAGGCGAATTGGTGGTGCGCGGCCCCGGAGTCTTCATCGGCTACTACGGGCAGGAAGAGCTTTACGAGTCGTTGCTGACGGAAGCCGGTTTTTTCCGCACCGGAGATTTAGCCATCCTCAGTGAAGACGGCTACCTCCGGATCACGGGGCGTCTCAAGGATTTGATCATCCGCGGCGGAGTCAACATCGCTCCCGTGCCCATTGAAGACGCGCTGGCGAGCCATCCCCACGTTTCCGGTGTCGCAGTCGTGGGTTACCCGGACGAACGGATGGGGGAACGGCTTTGCGCCGTGATCATCCCGAAGGGCGAAGCTCCCACGCTGGACAGCCTCAGCGACTTCCTGCAAGCCAAGGGGCTGCCCAAGTACCACTGCCCGGAACTGCTCCGGATCGTGGACGAGTTCCCCACGACTCCAGCGGGCAAGATTCGCAAAGCCGTCCTGCGGGATCAGATCGTAAAAGCATCGGAAGCGGAAAACGGAGCAGCATGAAAATCCAGCTCGGAGACCTTGAGGTGGCCTACACGGTTCAGGGCGTTGGCCCTCCGGTCGTGCTGATCCACGGACTTGCCGAGGACAAGACAAGCTGGTCCGGTGTGCAAGACCGGCTGGAGGATTTCCGTACCCTTGCCTACGATTTCCGGGGGCACGGCGAAACCACGCTCGGCGGGGCCGACGGCACACTAGAGCAATTGGGCAGCGACCTGATTGCCTTTCTGGAGCAAGTCACTGGCCCGGCCCAATGCGTGGGCTATTCGCTCGGAGGCACCCTTGTGCTGTGGACTGCGATGCAGCGTCCGGAGCTGGTCACGGCGGCGGTCGTCACCGGAACCTCAACAGTGGTCGGACGGCAGGCGGTCGGTTTTTTCGATGAGCGCATTCGCATGATCGAACAGGATTTTGACGCCTTCGCNCCTGCGTTACAAAAAGACACCGCGCTGCAAATCGTCAACTCCGCAGTCGATCTGGAAGCCGTCACCGCCGGACGACTGGAGGCGGTCGGTAACGGCGGTGGCTATGTGAACGCCTCACGGGCGATGATGCGTTTGCACGAAAACCCGCTCACTCCGTTGTTAGCAAAAATTCAGTGCCCCGTCAGTGTGATCGGAGGTACAGAGGATGTCTTCTGTCCCCGCAAGGCCGCCGACATCATGCTCGCGGAACTCCCCAACGGCAGCTATCAGGAAGTGGCCAATGCCGGGCACTTGCTGAGTGTTGATCAACCGGAAGCTTACGCAACCGCAATTCACACCGCATTACAAAGGCAAAACTGATGGTCAATCGATTTGGCATCTCCCGTGGGGTCAGTCCCCGCGAAACCTTCGATCAGGTCTCTGAAATNGCCAAAGCGGTGGAGGCCAACGGCTTTGAGGCGTTGTGGTTCATTGACCACCAGCTTGGCATGAAGGACGTTTACGCAGCGATGAACGTGGCTGCACTGGCGACGCAGAAAATCCACATCGGCTCTGCCGTCACCAACCTGCAAACACGACATCCGACAGTCACGGCCAACGCCACGACTGCGCTCGACGAGCTTTCCAACGACCGCGCCATGCTCGGACTCGGNGCAGGCTGGGTGGCGGTGCATTCGATTGGGAAAATGCCCGACAAACTTGCCGAGGTCCGGCAGGGTATCAACGCATTCCGCCAGCTCTTCACCGGAGAGGAAGCCGAACTCTACGGCACGAAGGTGCGGATGGCCACGGCGCGGCGACAGATTCCAATCTATCTGGCGGTCTCCCAACCGGGAATGCTGCGGCTTTGCGGAGAAATCTGCGACGGCGCGATCCTGATGGGAGCCGCCGATCCGGATTTCTGCAACTGGCAACTTGATTACATCTACCAGGGACTCGAAAAGGCCGGACGCCAGCGCAGCGACATNCTCATTGATCTGATCGTCACCATGAGCATTGACGATGACGAAGAGCAGGCGCTCAACGATGTGCGGGCCTGGGCCACGAGTCAGGCGGCAACGTTCGCGGTCTGGAAGAAAGTCCCACCCGCATGGGAACGCTTCCGGGAGGAATTCACCACCGCCGAGCAGGCGTATCACTACGAGGAACACCTCTCCCTGCGGGCCGAGCACAAGCAGATTGTCAGTGAGGAATTCGTCAAATCGGTCACGGTTGCCGGGAATTTCGAGAGTTGCGTGGCCAAGCTCAAGGAAGTCGCCAAACTCGACATCGACCGCATCACCTTCGCGCTGCTTTCCGGTGGGCGCATCCGCCGCTTGGAGGAGTTGGGAAGCAAGGTGATCCCGGCCCTTCAGGATGACTAAAACGAGGTTAAACGAATGGCTAAAACAACCGAAACCTACTGGAATCCACTGCATTCAGANCACAAAGGGGAGTNGCAATGGATTGATGGTCTGGAAGGAACTGTAGAAGAACTGACATTAAGCATTGATGTGGACACGGGCGAATACACTCGTTTGACTTGATTTCTCCCCGGAGCGGACACATCCTCCTTTGGCGGGAAAAGCCATGAATACCCCGAAGANGTCTTGATTGTCAGTGACAGCCTCTATGATCAGGCTTTTGGTCTGTGGTTAGAAACGGGGCACTACGCAAGCCGTCCCCCGGGCGAGATACACGGCCCGTTCAATACAGACGTGGGATGCGTTGTTCTTGAACTTTCTTTTCCAAACAAACATGACTGAACGAAAAGTGGCACTGGTCACAGCGGCGGCAGGAGCAGGCATTGGCGCGGCCATCGCCCGGCAACTCGCGGATGACGGCTTTGATGTCGTGATCACGGATGCGCACGAGCGGCGTTGTGGCGAACTGGCCTCAGAGCTTTCCGAAAAACACGGGCGCGAGTTTTTGTCGAAACCGCTGGACGTGACGGATTTTGACGCGGTGGGCACCGTAGTTCAGAAAATCATGGAGCAGCACGGACGGCTGGACGTGCTGGTCAACAACGCAGGCTGGAACAAGTTGGAGCCGGTGGCGGAGATGTCGCGGGAGACGTGGCTACGCTGCCTTGACGTGGACCTCAACGGCACCTTCAACTGCATGAGGCAGGCATTACCGCAGATGATCGAGCGGCGTTCCGGAGTAGTCATCAACATCTCCTCGATTGCTGCGTGGGAGACTTCGACCGAACACGGAGCGGCTTACTCTGCCGCCAAGGCGGGGATTCTCGCGCTGACCCGCGTGGCCGCCGCCGAAAACGGCAAGCACGGCATCCGCGTCAACTGCGTCTCCCCCGGACTGATCTACAACGACTTCCTGCGGAAAATCTATCCGGACGAGTTCTTTGAGGGCTATGCGGAAAACCGCTCGCTCGTGGGACGAGTCGGACAACCACAGGATGTGGCCGACATGGTGTCCTACCTTGTCAGCGACAAGGCAGGCTACATCACCGGGGAAGTCTTCACCGTCAGCGGCGGGGTCAGTCCCCATGCCTGAGCAGGAGGACAGCCCGCTCTGGTGGCCCATCACACGGCTTCGGGAAGCGTTTCGCCGAGGTGAGTTGTCCCCGGTCGAGGTGCTGGAGGAAACCTTGGCCCGGATAGCTCGTTTCAATCCATCGCTGAATGCCTACCTCGACTGTTTGGATGAGCAAGCCCGTGAGCAGGCCAAGACCGCAGAACGTCTTTTCCGAAAGCCGACGGTGGAAATTCCGCCGTTGTGCGGCATTCCAATTTCGATCAAGGACACCTTCGAGTTGGCGGGATCGATCACCACTTACGGTTCTGCACTCTACCAGGAGAACCGCACAGAACAGGACTGTGGGCTGGTGAAACGCTTGCGGGCGGCTGGAGCCGTCTTTCCGGGCAAGACCAACGCCGCAGAGTTCGGGCAGTCCGCGACCACGGACAACCGTTTGGGCGACGATGCCCGCAATCCGTGGGACACGTCCCACACTCCGGGAGGCTCCAGCGGCGGGGCGGCGGCTTCCGTTGCGGCAGGTTTGGCAACGGCAGCCATCGGCGCGGATGGCGGAGGCTCGATCCGGATTCCTGCTGCATTCTCGGGCTTGTTCGGCATCAAACCCACCTACGGACTTTGCTCCAACGAGAAAGGTTTTCGGGCGATGTCGGACTTCATCGCGCCCGGCCCGCTCACCCGTTGTGTGGCGGACGCTCGAAACATCCTTGAAGTGCTGGCAGAACGCAAGTACGCCCGCCAATCCCTCAACGGACAAAAGCTGCGGGTGGTGTGGTGTCCAAGGCCGGAAGACCGCCCTGTCGCTGCCGGAGTCGCCCAAGTGGTCGAGGTTGCGGTGGGGCAATTGTCCAGATTGGGGCATGATGTCCGTGAAACCCCGCTTCCGCTCGCAGGCTGGAATGCTGCGTTCGACACACTCGTTTTGGCCGAGGAACAGCGGGAACGCGGGCACTTGCTGAAGCAGGCTCCGGAGCAGTTGACCGCATACGAACGCAAGTCACTGGAAGCCGGACAAGCAATCACGGCGGAGGATGTGAAAAACGCCAGAAAAGCCCACCGCGAGTACCAGCAACGACTCCGGAATTTTTTCGCAGATTTCGATGTGATCGCCACTCCGGTGACAGCCACTACTGCCTTCCCGGTGCGGGAACGTCCCCGTGAAATTGACGGACAGCGCGTGAGTTGGCTGTGGGGTGCGGTGCCTTTCACAGCGCCGTTCAATGTCTCCGGGAATCCAGCGGTGTCGCTTCCGTGCGGTCTCTCCGAGGGTTTGCCCGTGGGCTTGCAGTTGGTCGCCCCTTGGAACGCGGAGGAACTGCTGCTCAACCTTTCCGAAGATTTAGAAGCAGAGTTGGCCTTTGACGACACACCCGTCCGCAAAAAGTGGACACTTGCAAACAGGAAATGAAGCAATGACGGGACTGATCCTAGCAGAACAACAGGAGGGGATTTGCACCCTCACGCTTAACAATCCCCGCAAAAAGAACGCCCTCTCCTTGGCCTTGCTCGTGGAACTGGAGCAAGGCTTGGAGCGGTTGCAGAGTGATTCGGATTTAAGAGCGGTGATCCTGCAAGGTGCAGAGGGGACGTTCAGTGTGGGAGCGGACCTCTCCGATGTCACCGGAACTGTAGCAGATCAGGAAATTGACGAACGCATTCAGCGCGTGAATCAACTCATGCGGGCGTTGCCCGTGCCGTGCCTTGCGGCCATCGAGGGACCGTGCGTGGGCGGGGCCGTGACGGTCGCGCTGGCGTGTGACGCGCTGGTCGCCTCCGAGCGTGCCTTTTTTCAGATTCCGGCGACAAGGCTGGGCCTGCTTTACAGTCCGGATGCGGTGGCCCAGTTTCACGCCCGTTTGGGCTCCAGAGCACTGATGCGTTTGTTGCTGCTGGGGGAACGCTGGGATGCACAAACGGCCCTGCACACTGGCCTCGTGGGCTGGGTGGTTCCTGAAAGTACCACCCGTGAAAAGGTGCTGGAACTCGTCCGGAACATGGCGAAGGCACCCAAAGCCGTGGGCGCGACCAAATCGTTGTTGCTCGCTTTGGAACAGGGCGAGCAGAATCTTTCGTATTGGAAAGAAATCTATGTCAATATCCTGAGTTCTCCGGAACGGCAGGCAGCGGTGGTCCAGGCCAAGGAACGACTTCGCATTCCATAACGTAAATAAAAGATTTTTAATTTCTCAAAACACTGAAACCTGACAAAAAACCACTACAGCGGGTCCAGAGGGGTAGAGAAAAAACTATAAAAACAATTCTCTGTGGCCTCTGTGTTCTCTGTGGTTCAATCGAAAAATCAAGCACTATGAAACTGCCTGAACTGCAAGGCTATGAACTTGGCCAGCGCATCGTCCACTACGAGGAACGGAACGCGATTCTTTACGCATTGGCAGTCGGCGCATCTAGCGAGGAAACCGATTTGGTGTACGAGCGAGATTTGCGGGTGCTGCCGACTTACGCCTGTGCCCTCGGGCTTTGGGCGGTGGAAGCGGCGGGCGCTCTTGGAGCGTATGACCGCAAGTTTTCGCTGCACGCCTCGCAATCCTTGGTGGTGCATCAATCCCTGCCTCAATCCGGAGCCATTGAAACCACTGGACGGATCACGGGAGTGTGGGACAAGGGCAAGGCAACGTTGCTCGACATTGCGGTTGAGTCCGAATACTTCACGGCTTCGTATGGGATCTTCCTTCCCGGACTTGGCGGCTGGGGGGGTGAACGCGGCGGCGGGTCTGCACCGGTGGATGAGAAAACCGGGGATTCGTGGTCCGGAAGCTATGCGACGTCCCCGAACCAAGCCGCGCTTTACCGACTGACGGGTGACTTGCATCCGATCCACATTGATCCGGAAGTCGCACTTGCGAATTCGTTTGAGCGTCCGATTCTTCACGGGCTTTGCACCTTGGGGATCGCAGCACGGATGATTTCAGAAGCAACCGGAACGCATCCAGCCAATCTCACACAACTTGAAGCCCGTCTCTCCAGTCCGGTGTTGCCCGGAACTGTGGTGGAGGTGACGGCAAACACGACTTCGGCTGGTCTCGCTTTCGAGGCCAGCGTGGGGAGCACTTTGGTGCTCAAAGGGGGGCGAGCGGCCTTTGCTTAGGCCACCGTCCATTTACCGCATTTTGCGGAAACGTTTGGTGCGCAGCATCAAACCAATGAGGGACAAGATCATGTTGAACTGGAAGAAATTGTTTTCCGCAGTGGTGGCAAGCATCGCCGCTCTCGGAATCGCGATTCCGGCATCTGCCGGGGGAACCATCAAGATCGGCGACATCAACAGCTACAAGCGCCTGCCGGCACACACCATCCCGTACAAGATGGGTGTGGAACTGGCGCTGGAGCACATCAATTCCGCAGGCGGGGTGCTGGGCAAAAAGCTCGAACTCGTCTCGCGGGACGACAACGGCAAACCAGGCGACGCCGTGAAGATCGCCGAGGAGCTGGTGTCCAAGGACCGCGTTGCCCTGATTTCCGGGTCGCTGTTTTCGCACATTGGGTTGGCGTTGACTTCGTTCGCCGGACAACGCAAGGTGCTGTACGTCGCCGCCGAGCCGCTGGCCGATGCTCTTGTGTGGGCAAATGGGAACCGCTACACCTTCCGGTTGCGGCCCTCCACCTACATGCAGGCTTCAATGCTGGCCGAACAAGCCGCAAAGAACCCGGCAAAACGCTGGGCGACCATTGCCCCGAACTACGCCTACGGCAAAGACGCGGTGTCGGCGTTCCAGAAAGTGCTGAAGCAGTTGCGTCCGGATGTCGAGTTCGTAGCCGAACAGTGGCCTGCGCTCTTCAAGATTGACGCTGGTGCAGAAGTGCAAGCCCTCAGCGCCGCCAAGCCCGAAGCGGTCTACAACGTCACCTTCGGTTCGGACCTCGCCAAGTTCGCCCGTGAAGGCAAACTGCGGGGTTTCTTCAGTGGCAAGCTCATGGTCGGACTGCTCACAGGTGAGCCGGAATACCTCGATCCACTAAAGGGCGAAGCTCCGGAAGGCTGGCTTGTCACTGGCTACCCTTGGTATGCCATCAACACTCCAGCCCACAATGCCTTCCTTAAGTCGTATCAGACGCGGTACAATGACTATCCCCGCATCGGTTCCATTGTTGGCTACAACACGATGCTCGGCATCAAAGCCGCCATCGAAAAGGCCGGGTCAACCGATACGGAAGCGCTCGTGGATGCGATGGAGGGGCTGACGTATTCCTCCCCGACAGGTTCCATCCACTACCGAGCGCTTGACCACCAGTCCACGATGGGCGCCTACTTGGGCTGGACCAAGCTGAAGGACGGCAAGGGCATGATGGTCAACTGGTCCTATCTGGACGGGGCCGATTACCTGCCCTCCGATGCCGAAGTGCGCAAGCTGCGTCCTGCGGCCAACTGACCCTAAGACCCCCCCTTTTTCTCAAAGGGGGCCCAGGGGGGATTTAGATCGGGCCCCCCAACCACATCTATTGAGATCATATGGGGTTTTTCATTGTCCAAGTGCTGACCGGGCTTTCGAGCGCAGCAGCGGTGTTTCTGGTTGCGTCCGGGTTGTCGATCATCTTTGGAGTCACCCGGGTGGTGAATTTCGCGCACGGTTCGTTCTACATGTTGGGGGCGTTTTTTGCCTACACTTTCACGAGCCACCTGACCAGCGTGATGGGGTTTTGGATCGCCATGCTGCTCTCCGCCATCGCAGTGGGTCTGATCGGTGTGGTGGTTGAAATCCTCATCTTGCGCCGGGTCTATCAAGCCCCGGAACTCTTCCAGCTTGTCGCCACTTTTGGGGTCATTCTGGTGATTCAGGATTTGGCGTTGTTGGTTTGGGGAGCGGAGGATTTGCTGGGACCGCTGGCCCCCGGACTTGACAGCACGGTGAACATTTTTGGCACGCTTCTGCCAGAATACGATCTCGCCCTGATTGCCCTCAGTCTGGTCGTGCTGGTGGCGCTGTGGTTTCTCTTCAACCGCACCCGCTGGGGCTGCTTGGTGCGAGCCGCCACACAGGATCGGGAAATGGTTGGAGCGCTGGGGGTGAATCAGACGTGGCTGTTCACGGGCACCTTCTTTCTGGGATCGCTGCTCGCCGGACTTGGTGGGGCTGCGCAGTTGCCTAAGGGCGGAGCGAATCTGCTGATGGATTTTGAGATTTTGGCGGCAATTTTTGTCGTGGTGGTCGTCGGCGGCATGGGCAGCATTTTTGGGGCTTATCTGGCATCCGTGCTGATTTTCGAGTGCAATGCCTTCGGCATCCTCATCCTGCCGGAAAGCACCTTGGTTTTGATGTTCGCGCTGATGGCGATTGTGCTGATCGTGCGTCCTTGGGGGCTGTTGGGCAAACCCGAAGTTCCGGGACAGCACGGGCAGGTCGGTCCTCCAGAATTGCCTTATCAAACCGCCTCGCGTAATTTGCGCATGATCGGCATGGCACTGGTGGTTGGCTTATTCGCGCTGCCCACGTTTGCTGATGACTTCACTCTCGTGCTGATCATCGAAATGGTGATCATGTCGCTGTTTGCAGCCAGCCTGCACTTTGCGATGGGTCCGGGTGGGATGGTTTCCTTCGGACACGCCGCATTTTTTGGCGGTGGCGCGTATGCGGCGGCACTGCTGGTCAAGCACTTTGAAGCACCGATGGAAGTGGCGCTGCTCTTCGCCCCATTGATGGCCGGAGTGCTGGCCCTGATTGTGGGCTGGTTCTGTGTGCGCCTGAGCGGAGTGTACCTAGCGATGCTCACGATGGCCTTCGCGCAAGTCGCGTGGTCCATCGTTTTCCAGTGGGACGCCGTGACTGGAGGAGACGACGGCATCCTTGGCATCTGGCCCAGCGCGTGGGCGAGCGACCGCATGGCGTACTACTACCTGACGATCATCGCCGGAGTCGGCGGCATCCTGATTTTGCGGCACGTCCTCTTCACCCCCTTCGGCTATGCGATGCGGGCGGTGCGGGATTCCGCCTTGCGCAGTGCGTCCATCGGCATCAACGTCTCTCGTCAGCAGTGGCTGGCCTTCGCCTTCTCCGGATTCATGGCCGGCATTGCAGGCGGCTTGTTCGTGTTCTCCAAGGGTAGCGTGTTTCCAGACGAAATGGCGATTCCGCGTTCCTTCGATGCCCTCATCATGGTGCTGCTTGGCGGCGTGAAAACGCTCTGGGGACCCGCCACAGGCGCATCCGTGTTCACCTGGCTGCACGACGAAATTTCGCGGTTCGAGTACTGGCGCTTGCTCTTGGGAACCCTGATCATCGCCCTCGTGCTAGCCTTCCCGCAGGGCATTGCGGGCTTTGTCCAAAACCTGTGGCAGCATTCCAAAACCGCAGGAACGCCGGATGCCTGAAACCAGTCTGGAAGTTCAGGGACTTTCCAAATCCTTCGGTGGAGTCCATGCGGTTCGGGACGTCAGTTTTTCGCTCAATTCCGGGGAACTGCTGGCCCTCATCGGTCCCAACGGTGCGGGCAAGACCACTTGCTTCAACATGCTCAACGGGCAGCTCAGGCCGGATTCCGGTTCGGTGCGGCTGTTTGGCAAGGAAACGGTGGGGATGCGACCTCCGGAAGTTTGGCGGCTGGGCGTGGGTCGGACCTTTCAGATCACCGCAACCTACTCCAGCATGACGGTCTGTGAAAACGTGCAGGTGGCCCTACTCAGTGACCGACACCAACTGATGTCCCTGATTCGGAGAGCCTCCAGTCTGCACCGTCCGGAAGCCCTCGAACTGCTGGAGCAAGTCGGCATTGCCGATCAAGCAGACCGTCCTTGTAGCACTCTCGCCTATGGCGACCTCAAGCGTGTTGAACTGGCGGTGGCCTTGGCGAATGCACCCAAGCTGTTGCTGATGGACGAACCGACCGCCGGGATGGCACCCAAGGAACGAGTGGAACTGATGGCGCTGACGACGGAAATCGTCAAGCAACGCAACCTCTCCGTCCTCTTCACCGAACACGACATGGACGTGGTGTTCACGCACGCCGACCGCATCCTCGTGCTGAATCGCGGGCAATTGATTGCGGACGACACCCCCGAAAACGTGCGCAACAACGCCGAGGTGCAGGCCATTTACCTCGGCTCGGATGACATTTTACAAACGGTTTGAATTCGTGGTTCTCTCTTTTTTACAGTACCCTACGATACTTTCCAAATACTGGTGAGTTATGCAGTTTGAGTGGGATGAGAGCAAGGCCGACTCTAACCTCAAGAAACACGGAGTCTCTTTTCAAGAAGCAGCTTCGGTCTTTGGAGATCCCTTGGCAATGACCTTTGATGATCCAGATCATTCCATTCATGAATAACGATTGCTGACCTTTGGTGCTTCAAAAATAGGCAGGCTCCTTGTGGTAGCTCACACCGAACGTCCAGATATGATGAGGATCATCAGCACTCGACCCATGACCAAACAAGAGAGGAAGAAGCATGAAGAAAACTGGCAATGGTGATGAAATGAGGTCTGAGTACACAAGGAAAGACTTGGGCAAGGGGGTTCGTGGCAAGTACTACGAAGCCTACCAAGAAGCCCGCAACTTGGTTTTGCTCCGGCCAGAAGTGGCCTCGGTGTTTTCCACGGAAGAAGCAGTCAATGAAGCATTACTGTCGCTCATCAAAGTGGTTCAGGAATCCACGGGCCTAACAAAGGGGGGCAGACCAGTAATGGAGACCACTAAACATGCTTGAGGTTTCCGGACTGAACACCTTCTACGGACGCGCCCACATCCTCACGGACTTGTCCCTGAACGTGCAACGCGGGGAGGTCGTCGCGCTTTTGGGGCGCAATGGCGCGGGCAAATCCACCACGCTGAAAAGCATCAATGGCTTGGTGCGTCCTGAGTCCGGAACCGTCACCTTCGAGAGTCAGTCGCTCACCCGCCAGCCCCCGTATGTGGCGTGCCGACACGGGATCGGCTACGTTCCGGAAGAGCGGCGCATCTTCACCGATTTGACGGTGATGGAGAACTTGCAGGTCGGCACCCGCCCGTCACGCCCGGAACTTCCGGAGTGGACCCCTGACCGCATTTTCGAGATTTTTCCGAACCTTGGAGAAATGCGGGATCGTCTGGGGGGACAGATGAGCGGGGGCGAGCAGCAGATGCTCACCATCGCCCGCACCCTGATGGGCAACCCCAAGCTGATCCTGCTCGACGAACCCTCCGAAGGACTCGCGCCCGTCATCGTCCAGCAGATGGCCGCGACCATCCAGGAACTCAAGCGCGAAGGGCTGACGGTCATTCTCTCTGAGCAAAACTTGCGCTTCGCCACTCAACTCGCCGACCGCGCCTACATCATCGAAAAAGGTCACATCCGCTACGAGGGCACGATGGCCGGCCTCGCCGCCGATGACGCCGTCCGCAATGCCTATTTGACGGTCTGATCAGTTTTCAAATTGATAATTTGGAAGATCGATTTGCTGAAGACAGATGCATGTTGGGTGCAAGTCAGAGAGGGGTACCCAAATAATGCCGGCTGTATTTATGGAGGGAGATTATTCGAATTTCTGTTTCTAAGTGATTACAAAAAATCATTAGATATAATAAAGAGATTTAAGTACCGTTTGGGTTAATTGCGGAAAATTCCGGAAGGTAAGGTGGTGGAGGTGGCGTCCACCACTTATTCTGATATTATTGAAGAATATACTTTAGAGGAGAAAAATACCAACAAAAATACCAACAAATGATCGGATTAGGATTAATTTAACAAATAATCTTCTTTCATTATGATTAAATATATATAAAATCAATTAGAAATTGATTTTCCCTCGTG
>PANO01000066.1 GCA_002707655.1 Deltaproteobacteria bacterium | reverse complement strand
AGCCATAATACCTGTAGCAGAGGCTTCTTCTCCAGCATATAGGTGGACGAATCCTGGGATATCTCCACGAGAAAATTCAACGTGTACACGCTCCTCAAATTCTCGGATTGTCCGCATGGTTTGATAAATTTGCAGTAGTTCTTCCCTGCTCAACGGGAATGGGTTATCACTCATGATATATCCATAATTCAGGTTGGTAACAAATCAAGGGGTGCTCCGACCAAAAGACGATGCTCCCCGGTGTAACGCATACATGCGCCTACATCAACAGTCCGGAAGGCCTTTTCATGCAGTGTAACTTGCACCGTGTCTTCTGTACCAAATTCAAGTTCGCGCTCTCCGTCCAAAGCAATCGTTCCTGCGGATTGCCGTAAAGTAACCGGCATTCCGGCACCAAGTTTCTGCCAAGATTGCACTCCTACGGTGCGGATAAGTCCGGGAGCAATCGGAACTTGTAATGCGGTTATTGCTTGTTCCGGAACAGCCAGCGAAACATGCAAGCCTCCGGAATCATTGCGACCAATCGGTTCTAACAATCCGGCAATTGCTGACATACCAATCACTTCAGGGTCGGAAAATGTCACAAAGAGTTCACGCAGATTTTCGGTGCGCCAAAGCGCACGTGCTCCGATGTAGCGTTCGGTCGAAACCACAACGTCCACCAAAGCAATATCGCGGCGTTCTCCACCGTTGATTTCCACATATAACACCTTGTTCGGAGCAAAAGCAATACTTTCCGGAATGCGCCCGGTGGCTGCCAGCCCGACAGCCAATCCGGTAATCGTCGGTTCACGGTGTTCTGGAAAAGCGTTGTTCGTTCCGGTAGAAATCCCGGCAATCGGCACTTGTCCGCAAACTTTGACGACCGCCCGATGAGTGCCATCACCTCCGAGTACAACAATCGCTTTGACTCCAGAATCAGCCATGGCTTGGGTTGCTGCAAAAGTATCGTCAACCGTTCCAGAAATCGGAGTGTCCGTCATTTCAAGTTNAGGAAAACGATTATCGCCGAGTTTTTGCTCACGTTGCAANCCGCGCTTGAGCAAACTACGNATTCCTCCGTTTTCCGGCATCATCAACACCCGCTTCACACCACAAGCCCGCATGGCGGCCAAAACACGCATCACAATATTTGCACGATCCGCAACCTGTAAACTGGTAGCATTGGCAATCACACGACGGATGTCCCGTGCCGAAACCGGATTGGCCACGAGGCCAACGCTTATTGTGGAAGAATTTGTGTCCAAAGATTCCTGTTTTCTGCCGAGGTTTACAGNGGATTTCATGCTTTAAAGGCTCCCGATCCTGTTTTGATTAGATGGAACTCTCCCCCAAGAAGTTCACCAAGGCAAGCAAGGTGCAGACACCGACAAGGATGGCCAGCCAGAGCCGTTTGCCGAATCCGTAGAAGACGAGATATGCGCTGCNAATCGCAATGAGNCGATAGGCGATCGGAACTTCCGCGAGCATGCCGACCGGAAAGATCAGGGTCCGGGCGACCAAGCCTCCGATGATCGCATAGGCGACACATCCGAACCATTGAAAAACTGGACTATTGGGGTTGAGCCGATGTCCGATCAGCACNGCGGCATAGCGCCAGCCATAAGTGGCAAGAGCGGCAACCGCCAGCATGGTCCAAGCGTAAAGTTCCTTTTCCATGCGNACTCCCCTTGCTACCGTTTGGAAAACTTCAGTCCGANGCCAAACGCGAACGTTCCAGCCAACAATCCGGTCACAACCATGCCCCATTCCGGTAACAGCAGATGCAATGGCGGTCCCAAGGCACAGCCCGCCACAAACGCGAAGAGGTTGCTGAACTGAGGCGTGTTGGACATGATCAACCCAAAGTAGATGGGAATCATGAACACCAGTCCTAAGGTCACGATGTGGGGCAGGATTCCGGCCAGCACATAACCCTGAAATGCCCCCAGCGTTCCGGCCACCATGCAGGTGGANGAAAAACCGATAAAATACGGGGCACGTTGCTCCGGAGGGATTTCAGGTCCGTGCTTCATGAAATCAACCCAAGTGTTGATGGAGATCAGATGCGCGAGGACATAGTGCCATTTGCGNTTGCGGGTGGCTCCGTGAAAGAGGGGCATGAGGGAGAGGGTCATCGGCAGAAAGCGGGCGTTGACGACAGCCACCGCGACAGCAATCGTGAAGACCGAAACCCCCAGGCCGAANANCTCGACAAACACGACTTGCCCCGGAAGCGCCCAGATGATTGCTGGCGCGAGGGTTGTGATCCAAAGGCTCAGTCCGCTCTCCCGTGCCAGCGATCCGAATCCCGTCTGCGCCGTATAGAGGATCAAGGCCGGTGTGCCNAAGGCATTCACCACACCCTGCCAAAACGCAGCTTTCCCGGAAGCGAAGCGAAGCCGAAACCGAGATTCCTGAAGGGNAGATTCGGTTTTAGGAAGTTCCAGATGCTCGGTGCCGGAGGCTCGTTTCATCCTTAAAGCTGAACCTTCCACGAATCCGGCACGTCCTTGCCCGGATGCTGCACCCCGCACTNTGGACAAGTGTGCAGCGCAGAGTTGCCGTAGAATTCCCGAAAAAGCGGGGGCAGGTCATCCACAATGCTACTTAATTGCACCTCGGCCCGATGCACCAGATGGTGGCATTCCAGACAATACCACTCGAAGCCGTCCTTCTCACCCGCAGGCCGTTTTGGTTCGATCACCAAACCGACGCTTCCGGGAACAGGACGCTGCGGAGAATGCCGAACATGCGCAGGGAGGAAGAAGATGTCGCCTTGCCGGATGGGGATGTCCTTGGGCGGCTTGCCGGCTTCCTCCATGACGCGCAGCACCATGTCGCCCTCCAACTGATAGAAGAATTCCTCCATCGGGTCATCATGAAAATCGGTGCGGTGGTTCGGCCCTCCAACGACCGTGATCATCAATTCTCCGTCTTCCCAAATCTGGGCGTTGCCGACAGGCGGTTTGAGCCGGCTCCGGTTTTCCTCGATCCAGTTTTGAAAATTGAAGGCCCGCAGTTCATTTTTTGATGGCATGGGATTCTCCTTAATCCGATTTCTGCAAGGGAGTTTGAGTTGATTCTCAGCCTATCAGATTCCGGAGCGGGAGCAAAGGAACGTCCGCTTCTTATTCAGTCACAAATCCTGATCCACCTCCAAGGGCGCCGTGAGAGCCAGCCGCTGCAACGGTGCGCAAATGCGCTGATTGCACGACTGAAAATGCAGTTCCCCTTTCCAATCCTGCACTCCGGACTTGGTCCCTTCCGCAATTCTGAAACGCTGAGTCAGCACAAAGGCTTGCCGATGCACAGGCAGTTTCACTCCAAACGCTTCGTCCTCAACCCACTCCGGTTGCGTTTCCTGCAATACGCCGACGGCGAGGTGCGTGGCCGTTGATGTCACGATCCGTGTGGGTTCCGGACCGTCTGCGGGTGACACCAAAATCGAATAGAGGTACCATCCTGTCACCGGAAAGACACGGACCGTGAGCGTCACGATTTCGCCTACTTTTGCGGTGTAGTGGTCGAACTCGACGTAGGTTTTTGGAGGTGGCGGGGTGGTGGTTTCAAGAAAACCCGAAAACCCCTGACCCCAGAGCAGGGCAGGGGCCAGCAGGAAAGTCGCGGCGAGCCAGAGTCCGGAGTTCCGGAACATAGCTCAAGAGGCGCTGGGCAGCGTGAACAACGGGTTGATGACTTCGACCGTTGCGGACTTCCGGAGTTGCTTCACGCGCAGTGCCAGCATGGCTTGGTGCAGGGTTTGCTCCAGTCGCATCCGCACTTGATTGCGCTGAGTCGTGGCTTGCTCGGCGTCAAGCGTCCGACCCTTGATGAGCATCAGGTCGACACGTTCCGCAGTTTCGCTGAGGGCAAAAGGTTGCTCGACGGTGAGCCGCAGAGCAGCTTTGCGGAATTCTAGATTTTCGCCAAGTTTCGGCAGGAAACGTGTGGCGGCGGTGAACTTGGCGGTTTCGATTTCCAGCCTGTGCTGCTGCGCCAGCGTCTCCAGCGCAGCCCCAGAGTCCATGCCCTCCAGCGCCTGTTGCGCGGTTTGCTTGGCCAGCACAGAAGCTTTCTGCAAACGCACAGCGGCTGCCACTTGCTCCTTCGCCTCAAACAACGAAAGCGGCTTGGGTGTTTCGCGCTCTAGCAACTTGTAAAACAAATGCCCTTGCATGGGGTTGCGTTTCCACGCTCCAGAATCTCCGGGTTGCTTGCTCGCAAACTCAGGAACCAGCGAGAACGCGGAGCCAAAGCCCTCGACGACGGTGTTGCGTTCAAACCAGTCCGTGGACTTGAGTTCGCCGCCGTGGGTGGTAGCCAACTCGCTGGGGACGGGCGCGGCCCCCAAGCTGGAGTGATGCTCCAAAAGCTCTGCCAGCACCTTTTCGGCACGCCGATCAGCCAACTGCTCGGTGATCTCTGCCCGGACGTCCTCCAGAGCCTTCTCCGTGCCGTCCTTGCGCTCTTCCACCAGAATGAGATGCAGCCCAAAGGGCGAGGTCACGACCTCGCTGAGCTGGCCGGATTCCAGCGAAAACGCAGCGGTTTCAAAGGCCGGAACCATCTCTCCGGGCTTGAACCAACCCAAATCACCACCCTGAGACGCCGAAAAGTCTTCTGACAATTCCTTGGCCAGTTCCTCAAAGGACTCGCCTTGAGCGACACGTTCGCGGACGACATTGAGTTCGGCTTTGCGCTCGGCAATCTGGTCCTCGGTCGCACCAGATTCAACCTTGAAGAGGAGGTGCCGGGCACGCACTTCCGGAGGCGTGGTGTACTGTTCGCGGTTGCGCTCGAAGTAGCGGCGCATCTCGCGTTCCTTCACTTTGGCAGTGTCCCGGAACAGATCGAGCGGTAGCACAACATACTCGATCTTGAAGCGCTCCTGTGACTGAAAATCGTTGGGGTTGGCCTCGTGGTGGCTGGCGAGTTCGGCATCACTGACCTCCACCTTGTCGAGGAATTTTTTTGGATCAAAGTACAGATACGCCACCTCCACCTGCTCATGTTCGGCAAGGTAGGCCTGTTCCACCTCGGCAGCGCTCACAAACAGTCCGGCGCCTAACATGGCCTGTTGCTTCTGCACCAGCAAATCATGTCGAGAACTGTCTTCGTAATCGTTGAGAGGAATCCGGTTCTGGTTGAGGATGGTGGTGTAGGTTTCGTAGTCGAACTGGCCGTCTTTTTGAAAAAATGGCTGCTGGCGAATGTACTCCTGCAACTCAAGATCAGTGACCAGCAATCCTTGGGTCTCCGCTGCCTGCACGAGCAAGGCCTGATCCACCAACTGTTGCAGCACCTGATTGCGGAGGCCAAGCTGTTCGGCAAGTTTATCCGCGCTGTCTCCAAAAGTGCGGCGCAGGTTTTCCATCTGATTCTGGTAGGCCCGTTGGAAGTCCTTGAGCAAAACATCCTGGCCGTTCACAGTGGCCAACACCTCCTTGCGCTCCCCAAAAAAGGAGCCGACCCCGAAAGAGATCACCAGGGTGACCGCAATAACGAGTAGGAGGAGCTTGAAGAAGAGGCTTTGCGAATACTCTCGCAGTTCTTGAATCATAGTGAGGTTGTGATCCGATTGTTATTCCAAAANAAATCAGTATTACGTTCCCACCGCAGGGGTGCAAGTCGAATGCGACTGGGCTCAGGCGTGTCCGGATTCATCATCGGGATTTTCGAGCCAGATGTAATCCTGCACCTCAAAGCGGATGCGGTGCATGACGAGATAGGAGATGAAAAGTTCTAGGTCCAGCCCAGTGAATTCCAGTTTCTGTGCGCGGTTGTCCACCACCATGCTGTAAGCGTAATCGGTGCGCTGGAGCATTTGGCAGAGCATGTCCCACTCTCCGGACATCTCGATGACATGAATCACAATTTTGTACATGAAACCTCGTTGGAAATGAAGTGAGAACCATTGGATTGAAACGAATTGGACGGGCGATGTCAANTGCGGCGCACCAACAATCCCGTGAGGTATTCGCCTTCCGGAAAGTGCAGCGCTCCAGCGTGGTCCGGAGCCGGACCCAGCACCTCAATCACGCGGCCCTCCACTCCGGCATCCAACGCGGCGGAGCCGATCACCTTGCGAAAAAGCGCAGGCCCCACGCCTGCCGAGCAGGAGCAGGTGAGCAGTAACCCTCCAGGAGCCAGCAACCGGAATGCCCAGAGGTTGATGTCCTTGTAGGCCCGCGATGCCTTTTCAGCGTGTTTGGCGGTGGGGGCAAATTTTGGAGGATCAAGGATGATGAGATCAAACGTGGCCACCGCGTCCCGAAGTCGGCGCAAATGCTCAAACACATCCGCCTCGACCAGAGTGATGTCCCGGTCCTCAAATCCGTTCATGCGGCAGTGCTGCTCCACCAGCGCCAGTGCNGGTTTCGAGGACTCAATCGCCGTCACCGACTCCGCCCCACCCTGCAACGCAGCGAGCGTGAAACCGCCGGTGTAGCAGAAGGCATCCAGAACGCGCTTTCCGGAGGCAAGGGTTCGCACCCGCTCGCGGTTGTCGCGCTGGTCAAGGTACAACCCGGTTTTCTGTCCCTTTTCGACATCCACCTCCAGCGTCAACCCCTGCTCCGTGATCTGGAGGGGTTCCGGGAGCGTTCCGGAAAGCAGACCCCGACGCGGCTCCAGCCCTTCCAATTTGCGCACTTCGGCATCGGAACGTTCGTAAATCGCAGTGCATTCCGTCAGTTCGTTCAGCAGACCCACCAAAGTGTCCCGCCACTGATCGGTTCCGACGCTCAGGCATTGCAACACCAACACNTCTCCGTACTGATCCACGATCAGNCCCGGCAGGCCATCCGCCTCGCCATGAANAAGTCGCCGTNCGTTGCTTTGGGAATCCGGAAGGACAGNCTGTCGAANNTGAAGGGCCGCCGAGAGCCGCTTCCGGAAGAACTCATCGTCTATGGATTCATTCTCCTGCCAGNTCCAAATCCGAACACGAATCTGTGAGNTAGGGCTCCATGCCCCCCACGCGAGAAAATGACCGTCTGCGTTTTCGACCCNCACGGTGGCTCCGGGNTCTGGCGAGCCNGCGACCCGCTCCACGGCTCCGGAGAAAACCCAAGGGTGTCGACGCTGGAGAGATTTCTCCCGCCCTAGTTTCAGTGTGATTTTAGAACGGTTTATCACTATGGAAGCTTTTCGAGAGCATGACCGTTGTGGATTTCGAGGTGCAGGTCCACCCTCCGGTTCTTCATGCGCATTGGAATGGAGGTGTTTTCTGCAGTCGGTTTGAGATGGGCGCGGCCTGTGACATAAACTCGTTCCCGAGGAAAGTCGAGCTTTTCCGTGATGTACTGGCTGGCCACAAGGGCGCGGCGGTGTGAGAGAAAGAGATTCACTGCACTGTAGTTGCCTGTGCTGTCCGTGTGNCCGATGAGCTTGAGTTGNACCTCCAGCGGCTTCAATAGCGGGATCAGANGGTTCAGCAATTCCTTATGCCCCGGAAGCAGGATGGCCTCATTGAACTTGAAGCCNTCCAAGCTGGCGTCGAGCTTAAGCGNGGTNATCTTGAACACATCCGCATGGACAAGCGCATTTTCCTGCAACACTTGCAGCACCTCGGAGACCGACGAAGCCTCGCTGATTTTGACNGGTTGGGGCTGAGAAACCGGCTCGNTTTTCTCAGCTTGTGCGACTTGAGCGGCTTGTGCTGCTTGCGCCGTCCGAGCCGCTTGTTCCGCCTGAGCGACCTGCTCAAGCAGGGCTTGCGCCTTAGAATGCAAATCGGCGATTTCGGTGTTTGCGGATTCCAACCGATTTTGTGTGGTGCTGAAACGCTTTTCCAGCTCTGAGTGATCACTTTCCGTTTTTGCAACCTGCTGGTTGAGGTCCGTGATCTGAGTTTGCAGAGCCGTTCGCTCGGCCTGCAAATCGGCAATCTGTTGCTCCAGTTGCTGGGTGTCCGGCGCCGTTGCCAGTTTTGCCTCCAAGCTGTTCACCTGCTCAGCGGCGCCTTGGTAGAAAATCACGCCAATGATGATGGAAGCGAGCAACAGCACTCCCCAGATCACATGCGGAATCGGGCTGTTTGATGAGGTCTCGGTCGCCGATGCCTCTTCTGGCCACGGTTGAGGTGCAGGAGGCAGTTGCTTGGGAGGTGGTGGCAGTGTCTGAGTCGGAGGTGGGGTCGGACGCGGCGGTTCGGGTTGAGCAAGCTGATCCGGATGCACAGCCTGTTCGATGGCCGGAAGTTGTCCGGCAAACCATGCGGCAGCTTTGGGGGTAAAGCGGTAATTTTCCCGGATGTGCTTGAGGGTCCGGAGTTCTGTCTCCGTGACGCGCCCGCCGTCCTTGGACAACTCGACAAGCTCTTTCGCATCCTCTTCAGAAATGCGGCCATCTCCCTGTCCGGCAATCCGTTCATCTGCTGCTTCCAGCAACGAACGGTCGTAGCGGACGCCGTGAATCGTCTTGTAATAACTCTGTGCCATACGTCTTTTTTTTTCTGCTTCTTCAGGAAGCAAAGGGTAGACCAATTTGGCAGCCCGCACAAGTTCTTATTCTAAGAATCATGCGCTCAATAAATCGAGAAATACTCGCGCTGTTCCCAGTCGGTGACGGCGGCAAGAAAACGTGCAACTTCGGCTTCCTTGATCGTCAGTAAATAATCGATAAACGAAGCACCCATCGTGCTGCGGTACAACTCACTACCCCGCAACGCTGTGATCGCGTCCATCAGACTTTGGGGCAATCGCGGAGCAGCTTCTTCGTAAGGAGTATCGGTGGGTTCTCCCGGATCAAGCTGTCGTTGCATCCCGTCAAGGCCCGCATGGATTTGAGAGGCAAGGTAGAGGTACGGATTCGCCGCAGGCTCGCCCACACGGTTTTCAATGCGTGTGGCCGGATCACCAAACGAACCAAGCGCCCGGATCATCGCGCCCTTGTTGTCACGCCCCCATGTCAGGCGATCCGGAGCAAGTGTGTAGGGTCGGAAGCGTTTGTAGCCGTTGATCGTTGGTGTGGTGAACACTGAAGCCGCTGGAGCATGGGCCAGCAAGCCGCCAACAAACTGCCGCCCCGCTTCCGACAAGACCTTCCCCTCGCTNNTTGGNGTGAAGGCATTGCTTGCGGGTTGAGCCGCCGCCTTTGGACGAGTCCACAGCGACTGGTGCAGGTGCCAGCCGTTGGAAAAAACGTTGGGCAATGCCGGTCGGCACATGAAAGTGGCGTGATACCCCTGACGTCGGCAAACTTGCTTAACGGCACTACGGAGCAGCACCATCGTGTCTGCAGCTTCCAGTCCGGAACTCGGATGCAGGGTCAGTTCGAACTGACTAGGNCCGAACTCCACCTCGATGGTGCGCAACGGCAACCCGAGTTCCACTAGGTTGCTGCGGATCACGGAAAGGATGCCTTCGGCCTCGTCNTAGCGTTGTTCGGTGAGGTACTGGAAGCCTTGGTTGAGCAAACCAACTTCTGGAGGGGTGCCCGGCTGTCCAGCGTCTGCGAGTCCTGTTTTCGCGTCCTCAAGCGTCAGCAAAGTGAATTCGACTTCCAGCCCAGCGAGGTAATCGTAGCCCGCTGCCCTCAGCGCTTCTAAGGCTTGCCGCAGAATCCCCCGCGTGGAGAAGGGAACCGGACGTCCGTTGGTGAAGTAAATGTCGCAGAGCAGCCAACCTGATTTTGGAGACCACGGAAGCAAGCGAAACGTTGCTGGGTCCGGAACCATGATGATGTCTCCTGCTCCCGCCATTTCAGCCATGCCGAAACCTCCTCCGGACGAGAAGACAGGAAACACNGAGCGATGCGATGTGTCCTTGGCTAGCAGGCTGGAGGTCATTGTGCACCCATTCCGGAAGCTCGATGCCAAATCCCGTGCTTCGATCACCTTGCCTCGCAACAACCCATGTTGATCAGCAAAGGACAAGCGGATGGTTTCCAGTCCGGATTCCTCGACCTTCCGCAAAACTGCTTCAGCAGCAGCAGATTCGGCCTCCCCCCAAATCTGCTGTTGTTTGACAAAATTGGAACGTCCTCCGTCTGCGATTGACGTGGGGGTAAACTGCATTTNCGGTTGGTTTGTGAGCAATGGAANGCTTCAGCTTCGGCGTAGTCTTCAAAACACTAGCCACNGATCACGCGGATCAAAACGGATGTGTGCTTTCAAAACATCCGTGAAATNCGTAGCAAAAAAACAGCNGCTNAAGCCGCCACATCAACGCTCAACANCCTAGCTTGTGTGGAGGTNAGACTCCCGGGAAAANNCCGGGAGTTCAGGTCGGAATCGGTGCTTCCTGNGTAACGACAGGTGGCGGGTCGCTGGAGGCTTCAATGACGCTGGAGGCTTCGCAGCCTGCGCTCCATGCAGAAAATCCGTCTTCAAAGTGTTCCTTCTTCCAAATGGGAACCGAACGTTTGATTGTGTCAATGATGTAACGACTGGACTCGTAGGCATCCGCACGGTGAGACGAGGAAACGGCGGTGGCAATGGAGCAATCCAGCACCGCCATCTTGCCAAAACGGTGGATGACCTCTACGTAGTGCAAGAGCCAGCGTTGCTGGGCTTCCTCAACAATGCGATCGATCTGCCGGAGCGCCATGCGCTCATGAGCTTCGTATTCCAAGATAGTCACGGAACGCCCAGCACTGTGGTTGCGGATGTCCCCGCAGAAAATCAACACGGCTCCAGCCTGCGGATGTTGGGCGCGACGACGCAGATTTTCCAGATCGATGGCTGCTCGGGTGACCGAATTGGGCATCGGCAGTGGCGGGCTAGTCCTTGCGAAAGGGTTCTTCGACCGCTTCGTAGGTGTTCCAATGCTCCTTGCCGCCAATCAGCGTGCGAGTTTTCACCTCCTGTGGCGGCAGCACCTCAATCTTTTTGCCATTTTGCAAAAAATGATTAACCGCTTCCTGAAGAATACGTTGCTCCTCTTCCTTCCTGCGTTGCTCGACCTCCAAACCCTCACCAAAGTTGGCGGTGGCTTCGTCAGGCTTAACTCTGGCCATTTCTCACTCCACTTCATTGGGTCGCTTCATTTGGACTGCACGATCCTACTGCCTGCACCCGCGCACCCGAATTTCCTAGTCGAAACCAAGCACTCCGGAGCTAGAACCGTCAGCACTGCAATCAACTTGATAATCATAGCTGATTCCAGCGGCGCATGCAAGTCCATCCTTTGACATGTTTTCTGTGAAATCCATTCAAATGATTGATTTTTATTAGATTTTCAAAAGACCGTTAATATATCAATCTGAAACAGTATTCTGCAAAATGATACCCGTTAAGCATGAGAACTCAGGCCATGTAGGTCGCTCGTGGGCTGCGGTCCATCGAGTCCATCATTTCGTGCGCCAGTCGTGTGATGAGTTTGGCTTTGACGTTGGCAAAGTCGGGATCCTCCCAACGATTATAGGTTTCGTCAGGATCGTTAAGGAGATCATACAACTCACCCCACGGTTGTCCTTTGTAGAGCGTCAGGCGAAAGTCATCGGTCATCAAACTGCGGACTATAGCCGGTTCCTCAAAGCCAAGGCGAGCCAAGCCATCGTGGTATTCGATCAGGCAGGCATCACGCAGTTCGTCGCTGCCTTGCAGACAGCCGGACAAGTCCATGCCCTGAATCCCCCAGAAGGGCTTGAGTCCAGCACGAGTGATGATGCTGGGGGCAATGTCCAGCGTGGATGCAAGGGCGTTGCTTTGCCGCGCCTGCTGAGTTTCCGGATCGGACCAGATGAAAGGCACATTGGTAATCGATTTAAACGGCAGTGCCCCCTTGAGCATCAAATTGAAATCCCCCAGATAATCTCCATGATCGGAGGTGAACACGATGACAGTGTTGTCATATTGTCCGTTGTTCTTGAGCGTCTGGATGAGTTCACCCACGGCATCATCAATCATGGATATCATGCCACAAGTCAGGGCCATCGCCTCCTGAACCTGCCGTTGTTCTGCAATGAAGACGGTCTGCGGCGTTGCAGGTGTGGCACCTTGCTTGTACAACTCCAACGCCTTCTGCATCGGTGGAATGGGATTCTGGTGGGCCTCAAACGGCAGCGGCACTTCAAAGCTGTCCGGATCGTACAGTTCCCAGTATTTCCCCGGTGGGTTGAAGGGATGGTGCGGGTCCGGGAAGGAGACAAAAGCGAAAAACGGAGCCTCGGAGCTTTGCTGCGCATTCAGATAGTCAATGGCGCGATCGCGGATGTAAGAGGTGTGGTATAACTCTTCCGGAATCGGGGTGCGATATGCTTGCGGACAGGTGTAATCGTGCGGGAGTTCGTTGTTGCGGTCGCGGATGAAATCAATGTCCACTCCGGTTTTCCGTAACCATTGCAGGTAGTGCCCTCCGGCCAAATGCCCGTGGTTCAGCACCATGTCCACATGCTCAAAGCCGTAAAACGGCTCAGTGAATTCAAACCGCTTGTCGCCCTCATAGGTCTCCGGACGCTCCAAATCGTAAGGGTTGCCGTCCGGCCAACGGGCTTCCTTGATGGGACCAATGGTGTCAGGATTCACCCGTTCATAGGCGGGAACGGGGGTGAAGGGTTGCAGGTGCGACTTGCCGATGGCTGCAGTACGATAGCCCCCCTCACG
>PANO01000065.1 GCA_002707655.1 Deltaproteobacteria bacterium | reverse complement strand
TGGATGGATTTTTGGAAACTCAGAGAACCCTCGAAACTCAGGAACCCGAACTGCCGCATGAAGATAGCGTGGTAACCGATGAAGGTTCAAACCTCCGCTCTTAGCGGGGGCTTGTTCCGGAGACTAGGGCCAGCGGTAGCCCAGCACGAGACGATTGCCCTCCACCTTCTGGTCCGGAAACTCGCTCGATGTGAAGGTGCTACTTTGCTCGTGATACGCAGAGAACATCCAGCCTGATTTGGTTTCAAAGCCAAGTCCGTAGCCGTTGCCACCAGCGGATACAATCCCGGAGGAGGAACTCAGCGATTCAATCCAGCCGAGGTAGTACTGCCCGCCGTGAACCCCAACGAAAAAGGAACCCATCCAAGCCCGCAACTCTGCACCGAGGAGAGTCGTTTTGTAGTACTTGTACTTGTTGTTGTTGGGCAGTTCCCCCTTGCCGACATGTTCAGCGTAGGTGATTAATGCCGAAAAGGATTTCCCCAGTGGCCATTGGTAGTCTAAAGTCCCACCATAAACGGATGAGGTTTGGTAACTTGTACCGGAACTGGCGTTGATAGGCTCTAAGGAACCTCCTCCAAATCCTAAGCCCCACCCTGCTCTGGGGTCAGCNAGGAGGGGTTGTGTCCAGNAAATTAGGACGAGGGTGAAGAGCAGNAGTTTGGAGTTGTGCATGGTGGCCTCGTTGAAATTCACACAAATGNNCNCNCATTCTTTCAGAAATTCGTTGCAACCACAACCAANAGATCGGAGGGTTTCTTGCATGGCACGAGGCAAGATGGAACCTCGTATGAAACACTTGCTCACAACCGGAGTGCTCGCCTTTGGGCTGCTCGCCTTGTCCTCCGGATGGGGCCACGCCCTGCCGCTCAAGACGGAAATCCTCAACCCGCAGAAAAAAATGATTGGTCGGGCGCATGTGTACATAGATTATGTGGAACTGCTCGATCCTGCGGGACAGCCCAAAGGCCGAGTAGGATTTGTCAAGGCCGACGGACGCTTCCAACTCTTTGTCGTCCGGGATGGAGGCAAGCAGGACTGGGTGGGACGCGCCGCCAACCGACGGCTCTACGACACCAAGGGCAAGCTGCTCGCGCTCTACGACTGGACGACCTTCTGGGTTTATGTGTACACCCCGGAAGGCGAAAAGCTCGGACAGGCGCGCTGCCTCTCGTTCCGTGGCATCTGTGCGGCTGGAGTCGCCAGCTACCTCACGGGGCTGCTGGAGTCGCAGTAACGCTCTTTGTTACACGGCAAAGCGTTGCGAATAGAGTTTGAGTTGATCCGCGGTCAGTTAAATACAGGCTTGGAGATTTTAAAGAAATGGGTGGTTGATGGAGATCAANCAATCACAAACCCAAGCCAGTATATTTCATATANTGTGGAGGCATAACAAAGAGCANTCGTATCTATCTTAATGCAGCAACAGGCAAAACATTCAAGTAAAACCTAATAAGACAAAGGTGAGCGTATGCAGATAGATTTGGGCACAGGTTGTTGGTTAAATAAATCTGAATCTTGTTCTNTAGACTNAGAAACCGTTGTAATTAAAACAACTCCGAAAACAGATTTTTGGCAAAGATCGTATTATGGGTTCAGAAATGATAATGCCCCAGCNTTGCAATTTGAATCCGGTATCAATTTTACATTTACGGTTAAAGTTAACTTTGACTATAAATCGTTATTTGATCAATGTGGTATAATTATTTACCTTGACAGTGAAAATTGGTTTAAAGCTTCAATCGAATATGAAAATGAGAACTTTTCTCGACTTGGTAGCGTTGTAACCAATTTAGGTTACTCTGATTGGGCAACAACTGATATTGATACAATAAGTGGTATTTGGTATAGGTTAAGCCGTAGAGGCTCTGATTTTTTAGTTGAAAGCTCATTTGACGGTGTTAATTTTAAACAGATGAGAATATTTCACTTGCATAAGTTAGGAGAAACAACAGAGNAAATGGGTAAATCAAATCCACCTTTTGTTCCAGAGAACACTGTTACTTTTGGTGTGTACGCTTGCAGTCCAACAGAGTCAAATTTTGTTGCTACTTTCTCTGAAATGGAACTTGAACCATCGAATTGGNAAGCTCATAANCCGTAAGCCATNAATTCAAGTTAAGTNCTAATTTTNTATAACAATTTCTTGCAAGGNNGCAATNAGGTANCCCGTTTTTTNNANNAGAGCAAGAGNGCAAAAAAAAGATCTANCTTTATTGCNCCCATNAGNCAGGCGTTAGCCAACCCCAGTTTCAATAAACAATCGAATGTNTTGCAGAAAATGTTGCCTCGTTTGAATTCCGCAGAACTGAATGAAATCGAAACGGTCACCCTTCGCCATTACGATGACCATGCCCAATCTTTTTGGGAAGGGACAAAAGACCACGATGTCACGCAAAACCACGAAGCCTTCTTATCGGCTTGNCTTCCGGGAAAGTCGCTCGACCTCTTGGATTTTGGATGCGGACCTGGGCGAGACATCAAGCATTTNAAAGCANTGGGNCATCGTCCTGTCGGCTTGGACGGCAGTACGGAGTTTTGCAGGCTCGCCCGTCGTTACACGCAGTGTCCGATCCTTCAACAAAGCTTTCTTGACTTGGAATTGCCGAAAGCCGGATTCGATGGCATCTTCGCCAACGCCTCGCTCTTCCATGTCCCCAGTCAGGCATTGCCCGGAGTTCTCAATGAATTACACGACGCCCTGCGACCCGGNGGCATCCTGTTTTCTTCGAATCCTCGCGGTAACGATGAAGGGTGGCAAGGACAACGGTACGGTCATTACATGGAATTGGAGGCCAGCCAGTCCTATCTGAAAGCGGCTGNTTTCGAGATTTTGCATCACTATTACCGCCCTGCGGACAAACCNCGTNNTGAACAACCNTGGTTGGCAATCGTGAGCCGANNNGTGAANCGTGAGACGAATGAGAGTCNACCGANNGAANCCGCAGGTTCTGGTCATCGCGGATAACAAATCNACGGACCCTCAGCAACTCGGTCATGCTCCGGAAGCAACCCACCTGTTGCACTGACGGGTTGAATTCGCGTGAGTAAAAGCTGAGCAGTCNTAGAATCTGACNNTTTAATNTACTGAAATTACTANAAAAAATTAGGATGGTGCCGAGAGGGGGACTCGAACCCCCACGGGCATAGCCCACTGCCCCCTCAAGACAGCGTGTCTACCAGTTCCACCACCTCGGCATTTCAGGCGGGCAATTAGTCAGGATACAAATTTTGCTGGGAGGTGCAAGGGGAATCAGGGTTTCCACTTGAATTTCCAAGGGAGGCGACTAAACTGAAAGGAGTGGAAGGTGTCGTGGCCGAGTGGTTAGGCAGAGGTCTGCAAAACCTCGTACAGCGGTTCGATCCCGCTCGACACCTCCAGTCCTGCCAATTCCTGTAAATCCCGCAAAACCGAACGAATTCACTCCCACCCAAAGGTGGCTGGCGGCTTGTGGGAAATGTCGTAGAAGACGGTGTCCACCCCCGGAAGTTCGAGCAAGTCGACGGTGAGCGCATCCAGCAGATTCCAGTCGAGGCGAGCGAACTGCGCAGTCATCACGTCTTCGGAAACCACGGGGCGCAGCACCACGCTGTCGTTGTGGCCGCTCCGAGAGATGGGGAGCAGGATGACGAGCAGTTGGAAGATTTCGTGCATGAGACCGTGGTGCTCCAAGGCTTGGGTCGCCAGCACATCGGCCTCTCGGAGGAGAGCAAGCCGATCCTTGGTGCAGTAGGCTTCCCGCAGTAGGAAATCGAGTGCTTGGGTTTCCGGAGCTAATCCACCCTGCCTATTGAGTACCAGCACCACACGGTTGACGGAGCGCACGGTGTTGGTGATGCGGATAGAAGTCTCCTCCAGCCAGTCCCAGTCGCAGGGGGTGTTCCAAAGGGTCGCGGGCGAGGTGTAGGTGCGCTGATCGCCCTGCACTCCGACGGAACGCACAGGCAGTACAGCGGCCCGCACATTCGGATTGTTGAAGCAGGCGCGAATCGCCTTTTCCGTAGCGGTTGCTTCCAGAAATTCCTCGTTGCCGTTGGTGCAGAGGACATTGATCGCGAGGCCTGGTCCCGGAAACGGATGCCGCCAAACGAGTTCCTCTGGCAAGTCAAGCAACTTGCCCACCTGCCGAACCTCGTCCTTGTAAAGATCCCTGAGCGGTTCAACGACCTGTCCGGACGCCATCAGGTCCACCACCTCCTGCACGCGGTTATGGTGCGACTTGATGACGTTGGCGTGTGCGGTGCCGCCGGACTCGATGATGTCCGGGTAGAGCGTGCCCTGCCCCAGCATCCACTCTTCAGGCCGCAGGTCGAGTTCTTGGAGAAAGCGGTCGCGCATTTGGATGAAAGTTGCGCCGATGGCCTTGCGCTTTGCTTGCGGATTGGTGATGCCGGAAACAGCGGCTAGAAAGGTTGCACTGTAGTCCCGTGCCTCAACGTTTGAGTAGCCGAGGTGACGGTAACGCTCCATGATTTGCTTGCCTTCGTGCTTGCGCATGAATCCGTTGTCGATGAACAAGCCTTGCACCCGCTCCGTTCCCAGCGTTTTGACGAGCAGTGCAAAAGCGACCGAGGAATCCACTCCACCGCTGAGAAACATCAACACCTTGCGCTCGCCGACTTCCTCCTGAATCCGGAGGGCTGTTGCGGTGATGAAGGCTGCCATCGTCCAGCGGCCACGGACGTTGCAGAGCCGTGCAAAGTTGCCAAGGATGGTGGTGCCGCATACAGAGTCGGTGACTTCCGGATGGAACTGGAGTGTGAAGACCGGACGCTGCTGGTGCTGGAGCGCGGTGAGTTGACCGGGGGCGGTTGCGGCGATAGCCCGGAAGTCCGGAGGGCATTCAGTCACGCTGTCCTGGTGGCTCATCCAGACTTGGCTTGGAAACGCCACCCCTTCCCAAAGCGGGGAATCCGCGACTCTCTGGAGCTGCGCCTTGCCGAACTCGCCAATTCCGGTGTTTTTGATCACGCCCCCAAACTTGCGGGCCACGAGTTGGTGGCCGTAGCAAAGGCCAAGGATCGGCAGGTCGAGGTTCAGCAAATCGGGGTTGAACACGGGCGCGTCTTCCGCAAACACCGAGGCCGGGCCTCCGGAGAGGACGAGTCCTCGTGCATTTTCGAGGGTGGCGCGGTCGGTGACGGGTGCATGGATCTCGGTGTAGAATCCGAGGTGGCGCAGGCGCTTGGCGATCAAGTGGGCGTACTGGCTGCCGAAATCCAAAACGGCGATGTAGTCACAGGGCATTTGCGTTCTTGTGGAGTCCAAGATAAAATAATCTATTTCACTCAATATCGGCGCAGATGCGCAAAATTACTACAGAAAAGGCTTCTCATGTTTGGTATCGGTTTCCCGGAAATGATGGTTATCGTTGTTGTCGCGCTTATTTTCATNGGTCCCGACAAGCTTCCGGGTGTAATGCGCTCTGTGGGTCGAGGCTTGGTGCAACTCAAGCGGGCGACCAATGACGTTCGCACCACCGTCCAGGATGAGATGCGCGACATCGAGCGCGAGATCGATCTCAAGGACATGAAAGACGCCAAGACGGAATTGGAGAGCGAGTTCGGCAGTGTCGCCAAACAGGCCAAGCTTCCGTTCTCGAATCTCGACACGTCAGGCAAGCTGGAAGCGATTGCTGACGCGCTGGAAAGCAAACCTGCTGAAAAAGCGGCCCNAGTTGAAGCTTCCGAGGAAATCGTCCAGAAAGACGAAGCTTCCNGAACCGACTCGCTCAAGGAAACGCTTGCGGACGCCTCACCTGCTCCGGATGTTGACACGACTCCCAAAACTGCCAAGGCAGAACCAGCGTAGCAAAATCCATCACCTGAGCCGACCTCCCCCCGGCACCAACCCCGGCGTTCCCAGCAACGTCCGAATCGCCACTGGCACCTCACCTCCAGACGACAATTCGTGCCACGCAAAGCGGCGGGCTTTACACGCTTGGGCCCACTGCTCCCCATGTTCTCGGAAGCGCTCCCGGTAGTCCTGCCAGTCTTCGGGACCCACCACTCGGTTTGTCTTGGGAAACTCCAGTTCCTCCAAATGCGAAACACTGTCGTCCGGATTCGCCTCAAAGGGATCGAGCACCCGAATGCAGGTGGAGCGAAATGCCATCTGCTGGAGTGCGTCCAGCCACGAGGTTTGCTGCACTTCCGGAATCAGGAAATCCGAGATGAAGAACAGGTGNTCCACCGATTTNGGGCGCAAATCCAAAGCCNCNGGACCTCCAACCACTGCTGACACAGGTTCAGCCTGATCGGCTTTTTTCAAGCTCTGGACGAGGTGTCGGAACGCTCGTCGCGAGGTGCGTGGTGGCACTGTCGGTTGAGCTTGCGAAAGGGTCCGGAAGGCGAGAGCGTCGCCTTGGCGATGCAGGACATACGCGAATGCGAACGCGCAGAGTAGNGCAGCTCGGAGNTTGGAAACCGTGGCTCGCTTCGAGTGAAATTGCATGGACGCAGAGTCATCAACGAGTAGCAACGCAGTAGCAGGCGTGTGGCTGTCGCGTTGTTTGACGTAGTAGCGGTCAGTGCGGGCGAAGAGCTTCCAGTCGAGATCNCGCAAATCCTCTCCGGGGTGGTATTCACGGTACTCTGAAAATTCCAGACTGCGACCCCGGTGCGAGAGCGGATGGAATCCGAGCTGGGAGGAAGAGCGGTTGGGGCGCANCAGNAACTCCTGCTGACGCAGGAGGCTGTAGAAATCCCGGTCTGCGATCATGCCGAGATTTGTAAAAACAAGCTTGGCGGTGCGGTGGATTCCACCACAGGGGCGGAGTGCAGCAGCCCGGAGGCTGCGGCGGCAGGGTCAGATCTTGCCCTGAAGCATGAACGCGATCACCAAACCGTAGATCACGAGGGACTCGATGAGGGCGAGGCCGATGATCATGGGGGTGAAGATTTTGTCCGTAGCGTTCGGGTTGCGAGCGATGCCTTCGAGGGCACCGCGCATGGCCATGCCTTGGCCGATGCCGCCACCGAGTGCGGCGATGCCGATGGCCAGTCCTGCGCCCAGCGCGATTCCGAACGTTGCCATTTCACCATACTCTGCGGCGTAGAGGGGTGCACCCACAGCCATCAGTCCGATGAACAGGAGCAATTTTTTCATGGAATTCCTTGTTCCGTTGATTGAGGTTTTGCGATCAGTGAGCTTCACTCATCGCCATTTCAAAATAAATGGCGGACAGCAACACAAACACGAAGGCTTGCAGCACTGACACCAAAATACCCATGCCCATGAAGGGGATAGGCAGACCCACCGCTAAGATCGCGGAGAAGATCAACACCACCTTGTGGTCTCCCGTCATGTTCCCAAACAAGCGGATGGAGAGCGAGAGGGGTCGGACGAGATGGCTGATGATTTCGATAGGAAGCATCAGAGGGACGAGCACGGGCATCGGCCCCAAAAACTGCTTGATGTAGTGGCTACCGTTCTGCTTGATCCCCAGATAGTGAGTCAATACGAAAATGATGACGGCAAAAGCAATGGTGACGTTGAACTGATCGGTCGGCGGGTTGAAGCCCGGAATCAGACCGGAAAGGTTGAGGAAGAGGATGAAAAGGCCATAGGTTCCCAGCAGTGGCAACACCGGACGTGCGCCCACGCCGTGTTTAATGATTCCACTCAAGAAGGACAAAATTCCGTCCACCGTGACTTCTGCGAAGTGCGCCAAGTCGGCCTGTCCTGTGGGTTCGCGCATCTCAGTGCTGCGGAAGGGTTTCCCCGCGATGAAGGCGACCACGATCAGTACGACCGCGACGATCAGCATGTCCAGAATCGGCAAAGGGTCAATGCCCCATTCCACTAGCGGTGCTTCCAGCCAGCCGAGCAGGAGGTGCGACCATGTGAATCCGCCCGCTGCGGCAAACACCGGGGAGGCCAGCATAAGAAAAAAACCAACGAGTCCGAGTCGTTTGCAAAGCATTAGGTGTTTGTAGGAGGCGATTCGTTGCCGGGAGACCCAGAATTCAGGACGGTGTAGAGCAGCGAGGTCAAGATGATGTTGGAAAGCCCAATGAGCAATCCAGTTGCCGAAACTTCAAAGTGGAGGATAGCCACGTACAGCACCACTCCGGATAGCCCCAACTTGAGCAGTTGGAACAGCACGAGCATGGGGTGAATGCGCTGATGCAGCAACAACTGCCGGATGGGCCATGCTGAACCCAGCACGTTTAAAACCACAACTGTTGATCCTATCAGAGAACCCACCACCACGTCAAGTCCGAAGGGGCTTGTGGCTAAGGCCAACCCAGCACTGACGACGAAGAGGAGGTTGCGGATCCGAACCAGAGTCCGGGAAATCGCGGTGCTGGGATTGGTCTCGGTTTCGGAAACGCCCGGGGTCATCCGTTGTTCGGTGTCGAAGACGTGGAGTCGCCGGACTCCTCACGACTGTCCTGCTGCACTCGGCGGTGCAGCCGGTAGATGCTGCGGTAGCCTGCCACGATTCCCGCCAGCCCAAAGACGAACAGCAGCCACGGATCAGTGTCGAACACCCCGTCCAGCCAGCTTCCCAGCCAGAATCCGACCACCACGGAAAGGCCGAGTTCCACGCCCAATGAACTGTACATCAGCAAGCGGGGGTTGAGTCTGGGCATGCTGAGAGCGTGAGAGTCTTTGTTTGAGTGGACTTGATTTCGTTCGAAAAATAGTATACCACACATACTTGCCTCTCGAAACCTCAAAGGTGTTAGGTTGGGCTGTGAAGGGCTTTGGTATCGAAATGCCTTGCCAAGCGCCCGGGAACCCGCTATAAAATAGGGTTTGCTCATTTGAGACCCCAATCAGGACAGCAAGACCATGTACGCAATTATTCGCGCCGGCGGACACCAACTTCGGGTGAGTCCCGGAGAGACCGTTTGGATGAACCGCTTTGAAGCCCAGCCTGGGGACGCCTACGAGAACGATCAGGTGTTGCTCGTCAGTCAGGACGACGGTGAGGTGCAAGTCGGCCAGCCGCTCGTTGCCGGAGCCAAGATTCAGGGCACGGTGGTGGAAGAGCGCAAGGCCAAGAAGATCATCATCTTCAAGCGCAAGCGCCGCAAGGGCTACCGCAAGAAGCAGGGGCACCGCCAACGGCACACGGTCGTGAAGATCGACGCGATCCAATCCTGACGACTTTGAACCCCAACTCCGTATCGCACGATGGCACACAAGAAAGCAGGTGGCAGTAGCCACAATGGACGCGACTCCGCAGGCAAGCGCCGTGGCGTCAAGAAGTTCGGCGGGGAGTTTGTCCGCGCTGGCAATATTCTCGTCCGCCAAGTCGGCTCCAGCTTCCACGCCGGCAAGAACGTCGGCACTGGCAACGATTTCACGCTCTTTGCGCTGATCGATGGCTTTGTGAAGTTTAACAAGGGAGGCCCGAGGAACCGGAGGTCGATCCACATTATCGCCACCGCCGAGACTGCCGCCGCCGGAGCATGACGGCGACACTCCGCTCACTCTCCGGGATCAAGCCCACGGGAACGCCCCACTTGGGGAACTATCTGGGCATGATCCGTCCTGCCCTTAAGCTTCAGGAAATCCACGAAACCTTTTATTTTATCGCGGATTACCATGCCCTCACAACGCTCCGCGAGGCGCCACTGCTCCAAGAGTACACCTATGACCTGACCGCGACTTTTGCCGCGTTGGGGATGGACTTTGACCGCCACACCTTCTATCGGCAGTCGGATGTCCCGGAAGTCACTGAACTGACGTGGATGCTCTCCTGCGTCACGGGCAAAGGTTTGCTCGACCGCGCCCATGCCTTCAAGGACGCCTCCACGAAGGGCCAGGAGGTGAACATGGGGCTGTACAACTACCCCATCCTGATGGCAGCGGACATCCTGCTCTACGACACCAATTTCGTGCCGGTGGGCAAGGACCAGCAGCAGCACTTGGAAATGACCCGTGACATGGCGATCCACTTCAACAACACCTATGGTGAAGCCCTTGTGGTTCCGGAGGCGTTGATTGAGAACAAGGTGGCCACGATTCCGGGGCTGGACGGACAGAAGATGAGCAAGTCCTACAACAACATCATCCCGCTCTTTGCACCGGTGCAGACGCTGCGCAAGGCGGTGATGAAGATGCAGACCGACTCCAAGACGGTGGAGGAACTCAAGGATCCGGACACCTGCGGGGTCTTTGCGCTCTACCGTTGTTTCGCCAACGAGGATGAACAAGCTGCTCTAGCTGAACGCTATCGCGCCGGAGGCTTGGGCTACGGCGAGGCCAAGCAGCTTTGCTTTGAGCGCGTGAATGCGGAACTGGCCGACGCCCGCGAACGCTACAACGCCCTGCGCAGCAATCCGGAACAGCTCGAAGGCATCCTTGAAGCCGGACGCGACAAGGCCAAGCTGGTTGCACGAGAAGTGCTGGCTCGGGTTCGCAGCCGCGTCGGTCTTTACAAATGAGCGGTTCTCCTGCTACCGCTAAGAAAATCCCTGACATTCTTGCCTCACGCTACGCCAGCACGGCGATGTGCGTGATTTGGTCTCCGGAGGGCAAGGTGCGGCTGGAGCGCGAATTCTGGATCGCCGTGATGCGGGCGCAGCACTCGCTCGGTGTCGCCATTCCGGAAGCCGCCATTGCCGACTACGAGCAGGTCCGCAACCAAGTCGATCTCGCCAGCATTGCCGAACGCGAACGGATCCTGCGGCATGATGTCAAGGCCCGCATCGAGGAATTCTGTGCCCTCGCTGGACACGAGTACGTCCACATGGGTCTCACCAGCCGTGACCTCACTGACAACGTGGAGCAACTTCAGGTGTTGCGTTCCCTCGACTTGCTGCGGACCAAGGCGGTTGCGGTCTTGCTGCGTATGTCGGATTGGGCCTCCCGCACCCGCAGTCTGCTACTCGTTGCCCGCACCCACAACGTTCCGGCCCAACCGACAACGGTGGGCAAGCGGCTGGCGATGTTCGGCGAGGAACTGCTACAAGCCCTCCAGCGGCTCGATCACCTTGCGGAAACCTATCCCGTCCGAGGCTTGCAGGGGGCGGTCGGTACCCAGTTCGACCAGTGGCAACTGCTTGGCGATGGCGAGAAGGTACAGCAACTCACGGAGCAAATCCGCACCCACCTCAAGTGCCCGGCATCGCTCAACGCGGTTGGTCAGGTGTATCCCCGAAGTTTGGATGCCGAGGCCGTGCAGGCGCTCTTCACGCTCAGTTCCCCGCTTTCCAGCTTTGCAAAAACCCTGCGGCTGATGGCCGGGCAGGGACTCGCTTCTGAAGGTTTCCGGAAAGGGCAGGTCGGTTCCTCAGCGATGCCCCACAAGATGAACGCCCGGACCTGCGAGCGCATCGGCGGTTTCCACCAAATCCTCAACGGTTTTGCAAACATGCTGATGGGGTTGTCCGGAGACCAGTGGAACGAGGGGGACGTGGCCTGTTCCGTGGTGCGGAGGGTGGCACTTCCGGGGGCGTTCTTCGCGGCAGACGGACAGCTTGAAGCGGCCCTCACGGTTCTCGATGAGATGGGTTTTTACGAAGCTGCGATTCAGGCGGAGATCGAGCGCGAATTGCCCTTCCTCGCCACCACCGCTCTACTCATGGAAGCGGTCCGGCGCGGCAGTGGCCGTGAAGTCGCCCACGAGGTCATCAAGGAACACGCCGTTGCCACCGCTCAGGAGTTGCGGGACGGCGTCCGCAACGATAACAACCTGCCGGAACGGCTCGTGTCCGACGAGCGACTGCCACTTGCGTTGGAGGACATTTGCAAGGTGCTGGATGATCCCGGACGCTTTATGGGATCTGCACCTCAGCAGGTCGATGTGTTTGTAGGAGAAGTCAGGAAATGGCAGAAGCGGTTTCCAGACGCACAGACCGTGCGACCAGCACCCGTCCTTTGAGAGAAGGACAGGGCACCCCCCCGGTACCCTGTCCGGTGGAGGCAATCAGAGGTTGGTTTTGTACTCCCTGAGGAGCTTGGCTTTGCGTAAGCTCAGCCCCAACCTTGAATACACCTCCACTAAAAACGGTCTCAACTCGTTGATGTCCTCATCATCCGCACTCTCTGCGAAAAAACGTTCATACGATTCCATCGCGGGCAAGAGTAGCCCATTGTCTTTCAAAACACCAGCATAAAGAAAACCCGAGGAGTCCATTTCCTGAATTTTTTTGCTCTGTGAATCGAACTTCTGGAGCTTTTTCTTCGTCATCCTTTTGAAATGACGTTGTTTTGTTGTGAACACCACCTTGGAACCGTCGAGGACTTCAACATAGTATCTCATGTGTTTTTTGGGTGGCTGGACCTGCACCCGCACTAAATCGTCCGCAACGGTGGGGACCTCCAGCACCTCTGTGTCGGCCCATTTCTTGGTCTTTTTGTCTTTCTGCCCAATGTGCAGACGGTAGCTGTACGTTGACCCCACACTTTCCCAGCCGATCTCCGGGAAATCCGGGGTAACGACATGATGCCCTGGTTTGAGCTGGATGCCCTCCTTTTTGGCGGAGCGCCGGACCGTCGTGTACTTCTGCGTCTTCGCAAATTTTTTCGACATTCCGGAGAGCAGGTCGTTGGTCTCCTTGGCTCCCAGCTCACCCTTCACGGCTTCCAGCCCTTCCGGAGTCACTTTGGCCTCAGAATTGGCCGTCAGTGCGATGGACCCCCCGGTGTTCTGGTTGATGAACTGCACGGAACTGTCGGCTCCGAGGCGGACCATGTAGCCCTTGTACATGAATTTGTTGCGGCGGACCTTCTTCCACTTCTTGCCGTTCTTGGTGTACTCCACCTTGCCCTGCGGGTTGGCGAGCATCCCCACCGGTACCTTCTTGGCGTAAGCGGGCAGGCAGAGGGTCAGGGCCAGCAAGGCCGTCATCAATCCTTTCCAGA
>PANO01000064.1 GCA_002707655.1 Deltaproteobacteria bacterium | reverse complement strand
CTTCGCGGACCCAAGAGAGGATCGTGTCGGTCTTCACTCCCTTGGTCCGGGAGACACTGCTGATGCGCGAGCCTTCCGCAATCTGCGACAGGGCATCGAGGATCGTCTCCTCGGGGCTGCGCTTCCGGTAGAACAGAGTGCCCTTGGTCTCCGTGAAGCTTGAGCCGCAGACCTTGCAGCGGAACCTTTGACGACCCGATCGGGTCTTGCCGTGCTTGATGATTATGCCAAGGGAACCTTCCTCTGCACATTGATCGTGGTTGGAGCAAGATGAGTTGGGACAAAAGTCTCCTACTTGGGCCAGTCTTCGCATTGGATACTCTCAGAAATAGGGTGAACACAATCCTCAAGAATAACCAAAACCGCAACAACACTCAACAGGGTGACTACCCAAATTTCAAACACAGGAAAAAGCAATAAATTGTCATGTGTGGTGGCCTCATGCAGGCCCAAGTCACCGACCTCCCCTTCAAACTGGATCGACACTGCATCCGGATCATCAAAGACTTGCCGGTGCAGGAGTGTGTGCAGTGCGGGAAGACCCTCATTGACGACTCCGTGATGGCAGAAATCGAGCCGTTGTTCGACAAAGAGGCACACCCTTCCGAATTGGAAGTGATGCGTTACGCCGCTTGAATTTGAAGCGGCATCCTATGACCCGATGAGGTGATTGATGACCGGGAGAACTGGGTATGAATTATTTTGTTGACACTTCCTCTCTTGTGAAAAGCTTCCACCCGGAAGTTGGAACACCGGAAGTCATTGCACTGGACTGAACTCATGGAACTTACCCCAGAACAAATTGCCGAGTTTGATGACCGCGGCCTGCTCGTGTTTCCGGGATTGCTGCAGCCGCAGGAGGTGGCACAACTAACCGTCCGATTGCCAGAACTCTACTCCCGCACGGGGCCGGAAGTGGTCCGGGAAAAGCAGTCCAACAACATCCGTCTAGTCTATGGGACGCATGATTTCTGCAAGCCGTTTTCCCACTTGTCAAAGCTTCCCCGCCTGCTCAACCCCATGCGTCAGTTGTTGCGGGGAGAGGCCTACCTGCACCAAAGCCGACTCAATCCCAAGCTGGGTTTCAGTGGTGGAGCGTGGAACTGGCATCAAGACTTTGGGACTTGGCACCGCGAAGACGGGATGCCGGAACCGCACTGTGTGATGACAGCGGTTCTCCTGCACAAAGCGACGGCGGTGAACGGCCCGCTTTTGGTTATTCCCGGCACCCACAAGCTGGGAATGTCAGAAGATGTGCGCCCGGAAGCGGACGCTAAGGGCTACACCGTGATGGAGATTAACGAGAGCGTTGTCACGGATCTTGCGGGGAAGCAAGGCATCGAACCTGTGATGGGGTCCGCCGGAACAGTGGCGTTTATTCACTGCAACCTCATCCACGGCAGCGCCTCCAATGTGAGTCCTTGGCCCCGGGCCATCATCTACCTGAACTACAACTTGGTGAGCAACCGTCCCACTGGCGGCAACCAGCGGGCATGGTTCCACAACAATCCGAACCCTGCCCCGCTGGAAGTTGGTTCCGATCAGGCACTGGCTGCTTGAAGAGGGGATTTCGCAGAATGCTCACTCCAACCCAACGATGACTATGAAACTTGCCTCCAGGCTCGCAGAGGTCCGGGTCTCGCCCACCGTGGCGATCAGCACCCGGGCACGGGAACTCAAGGCCGAGGGCCGGGACATCATTGCCCTCGCAGCAGGCGAACCGGATTTTGAGACCCCGCAACACATCCGGGATGCCGCAAAACGTGCCATCGACCGGGGCGAAACACGCTACACGGCAACGGAGGGCATTCCGGAGTTGCGGGAGGCGATTGCCGCAAAGTTCAAGCGGGACAACGGGCTGGACTACACGCCGGATCAGGTGCTGGTTGGAGTGGGCGGCAAGCAGGTCATTTTCAATGTGATGATGGCCACACTGGACGCAGACGATGAGGTCATCATTCCTGCACCGTATTGGGTCAGCTACCCGGACATTGTTCGCTTGTTTGGCGGGAAGCCTGTGTTTGTGAACACCAAACCAGAGGAGGGGTTTCGGCTCACTCCGGAGGCACTGGAGCAGGCGATCACACCGCGAACACGCTGGCTGCTGCTCAACTCGCCCTCGAATCCCACCGGGGTGATGTACAGCTCGGTGGACTTGTCTGGTTTGGGCGCAGTCCTCAAACGACATCCGCAGGTGCTGGTGCTGACCGATGACATTTACGAAATGCTCACCTACGGGACCGTCGAATTCCAGACCTTCGCCTCGGTGGTTCCGGAACTGCACGAGCGCACATTGACCATGAACGGCGTTTCCAAGTCCTATGCGATGACCGGTTGGCGGATCGGCTACGGCGCAGGGCCGAAACCGCTGATGGCTGCGATGAAGAAAATTCAGGGGCAGTCCACCTACCATCCCTGCACCATCGCGCAGTGGGCGGCAGTGGAAGCCCTCAATGGCCCGCAAGACGTGCTGGAGACGATGCTGTCCACCTTCACCCGCCGCCGCAAGCAAACCCTCGACGCACTCAATGCAACGGAGGGCATTAACTGTGTATCTCCAGATGGGGCGTTTTATATTTTTGCGTCGGTCGAAGCCCACTTGGGTTGCCGCGCCCCCAACGGTACCGTGATGCAGGAGGACAGCGACTGGGTGCTGGCGCTGATGGAAGACCAGGGTGTCGCGGTCGTGCCGGGTTCCGCATTCGGGGCTCCGGGATATTTTCGGCTCTCGTTTGCGGCGGCAGACGATTTGCTTGCCGAGGCGACCCGCCGCATCCGCAACTTTGTGGAACGGCTGGACTGAAGAGATTTTGTGGCTTACGACTTTGATTTAGGAAGCCATTCCCGTCCGATCACAACGAACTCCCCGGAAGCGCAGGCGTGGTTTGACCGAGGGTTGCTCTGGTGCTTTGGTTTCAACCACGAAGAGGCGGTGGTCTGCTTCCGGAAAGCAACAAAAGCCGATCCGAATTGTGCGCTAGCCTACTGGGGAATTGCCTTTGCGAGTGGCCCATTTTACAACATGCCGTGGGAGTGGTTCAGCGAGCAAGAAGCTGAGGAAGCCGTACCCACCTGCTACGCTGCGGTGCAACAGGCGTTGCGGCGTTGCGGCCATGTCACTCCGGTGGAGCAGGCGCTAATTCAGGCGCTTGCCCAGCGTTTCCCATCTAATCAGGTGGTCAGTCCGGAGGAATTTTGCCGTTGGGAAGCGGCNTATGCNGAGGCCATGCGCGGGGTTTACGCGCAGTATCCGGAAGATTTGGAAGTCGTCGCGTTTTGTGCAGAAGCGCTGATGACACTCACGCCGTGGAAACTGTGGGATGTCCACAAGGGTGAAGCTGCACCGGAGGCCCATACGAAAGAGATCATTGCNATTCTGGAAGGCGGGTTAGCATTNGTCGAAANACGCGAGCTGCCGCCGCATCCGGCACTCCTCCACCTCCACNTCCACGTTTGGGAAATGTCGCCCACGCCGGAACTCGCNTTGGACTCAGCGAACACGCTGTTTGACGTGTGCCCGGACGCCGGACACTTGCAGCACATGCCCTCCCACATCTATGTCATCTGCGGGCAGTACCCGGAAGCGATTGCGNTCAGCGAGCAAGCCATTGCCACAGACAACAAATACCTCGCTTATGCAGGACCGTCCAACTTCTACACGGTCGCCCGCTGCCATGACTTTCACATGATGATGTATGCGGCCATGTTCGCCGGGCAGTACCAAACTGCGCTCAAGGCCGCCGAAGACATGATGGCAACCCTGACCCCGGAATTGCTGGCAGTCGAGAAGCCCCACATGGCCGTGGTAATGGAGGGCTACTACTCCACAAAAATGCACGTCTTGGTGCGGTTCGGACGTTGGCAGGAGNTCGTTGCGGCCCCACTGCCTGCGGATCCNGAACTCTATTGCGTTTCCACCACGATGCACCACTATGCGAAGGGNGTCGCTCACTCCGCCTTGGGACAGATCGTGGAGGCCGAGGCGGAGTTGGTGCGCTTCGAGCAAGCACGGCGGAGGATTCCAGAAAATCGACTGTTCTTCAACAACCAAGCGGATGACATTTTAGCAGTTGGTTTAGAGATGTTACTGGGGGAGTTGGAGTACCGAAAGGGAAATTTCGAGGCCGCGTTTGGACACCTACGAGCGGCTGTAGAACTGGACGACCACCTGTATTACACCGAACCCTGGGCATGGATGCATCCGCCGCGTCATGCACTGGCGGCACTGTTGCTGGAGCAAGATCGAATTGAGGAGGCTGAACAGGTCTATCGTGCCGATCTTGGTTTGGAGGACACCCTCAGCCGTCCCTCGCAGCATCCGGACAACGTCTGGAGCCTGCACGGCTACGTCGAATGCCTGCGGCGCACAGGAAAATCAGAACAAGCCAAAGCGATGCAGCAACGACTTAACCGTGCCCTGCAAGACACGGATGTGACGATTGCAGCCTCGTGCTGCTGCCGAACGCAGGTATGACACGAGTGGGGCAAGCCATCGCCACGCTGCCCATGTACGACTGGCCGGAATTGCGCCCGTCAACAGATCGGCTTTGGAAGGCACTCCGTGAGGCCATCCGCACCAAAGGACTGAACGCGCCGGAGCAGTTGGACCGCACTTTCTCAAAGGGCGAGGAATGGGTGCATCCAGATTTGCTGCTCAGCCAGACTTGCGGGATGCCGTACCGCCTTGGGTTGCACGAAAAAGTAGAGTTGGTTGGCACTCCGGATTACGCACTGACCGACTGTCCAAGCGGCTATTATTGTAGTGTGCTGGTGGTCCGTACCAAGGATTTCCGCACTTCACTGGAGGCGTTTCATGGAGCGACCTTCGCGTTCAATGCCCACCATTCCGAATCGGGCTACGCCGCACCGCTACGGATGCTGGCCCCATTGCTGAACAACGGATGTTTTTTTGCTGCGGAATTGAAAACCGGAGGGCATCGGGGCTCGATTCGTGCCGTTGCAAATGGAGAGGCGGACCTTGCCGCGATTGACGCTGTGAGTTGGCGTTTGGCCGAAAAATTTGAGCTGGAGGTTGGGAAACTCCGGATCGTTGGAAAAACGGAACCGACGCCGGGGTTGCCATTGATCACGGCGCTGGGGAAGGATGCTGAAATGCTGGCCGAGGCGGTTGCGGAGGGCATCGCGGCACTGGATGCCTTGACCCGTGAAGCCCTTGGCCTTGCGGGCTTTGTCCGGATTCCCAAGCAGGATTACTTGGCGGTGAGTTGAGGGCGCCGTAGCCTGACATCAGTTCAAGATTTGCCCTGCTGACGAGTCAATTTCCTGACCTGCGACCCAACGGCCCTGAAAACGGAAGCTGCTCTCCTCCATCTGTCCAAAAAACCACTGCGGGTCGCCTCCCTCCATGTGTGCCTTGTGGGCTTCGGCATCCTTGAAAATTTGGGTGTAGAGGAACACATTGTCCTGCTCCAAATGCCGACAAATGAAAAACTGCTCCATACCGGGTTGGTTCGCCAGACAGTTGTAGCGGTATTCATTCATCAGGGCTTCGATCTGATCGGTGTCTCCTTCGACCACCGCAGTGACGTGAACGACGTAACTCATGATAGGTTTGAAAATTGGTCAGCTGACTTTGTGCAGGGTGTGACGGCGGTTGGAGGTGTAGGGGCGCACTTCGGCGGCCCAACGGCCCAATTCCACGGCCGTCGCCCATGCTGCGCTTGTGAGCACAGACGGGTCGTCTAGTTCGTAAATCGCGGTGTAGGCCGGCCCGCTGTGAGCAATCTCCTTACGCTCGCCGCCAATGCTGACGGCGAAATCCTCACCTTCGACCCGTGCAACCGAGTTGACCCCCGGAACCGTCAGCAGATTGGGGATGTGCTCCTCGTTATAGACTTCGTGGAACAGCGCGAGCTTGTCTGCTTCGACATCCATTGAAACAAAAAGTAGGTATTTTGACGCAATCGGCATGGTTTCCTTTCGGTTGGGGTTCATTGTGACACTTAAATTTGTACCGGAATTTGCGCGATTGTTAAAGCTTTTCAGCAAAACGACCGAAGTGCCCTCCCAGAACTGCAGGGTTCTGTTGCTTTCGTTGACTTGACTGACACTAACGTAGTGAGAGTAAAAATCGAGGACGCTTACAGGTGCATTAAGGAGGATTACCTCCAGAGCATTTCATTTAATACTATGCCATTGCCATCATTAAAACTAACTGCCGCTGTACATTCACTGCTTTCTCAAAATCCATGACCACCAATCTTCTTGCGGCTGTGCAGCATCTCCCATCAGGATTTCAATCTTATTGATGTAACCCAATGTCTCTTGGTGGCGCCACCTTGTCACATCCGGGGCTATTTTTTTAATACTTTCCCAATCCCTGCCATCAAACCCTTTTTTTCTGCTCAACCTTTGCGCTCTTAAGATTGTTCGGAATCCGGCATTGTAACTTCCAAACATGAAGCGCATGCGATCAAGAAAAGTGCGATCTTCCTGCCATTTTGAAAAGATGGAGGAATCATAATAAACCCCTGCAGCAATATTCCACCTTGGCTCCATCACATTGCTGAGTTCAGGATTCTTTTTCTTCAATTCTGCAAAGGTACGCGGCATCAACTGCATGACACCTTTTGCGTTTGTCCAGCTTCGAGCATTTTTTTGAAGTCCAGACTCTGCAATACCTTGTGCTTTGAACCAGTGCCAATCAAAAGCAGGCCCGAAAAAACGTTTGGAATACTTACGAAAATAAGAATCATATTTTCGAGTCCAATGACGATCGGTGACTTCTGGCATTTCTTCAGCTAACAGTGGAAGATGAAAGCTGAAAAGAACTACCAATATAATAGCCTTCCTCAACATCAATTTAATCCTAAACCAATCACCAGTCCGATTGCCACGCCAATGCCAATGAAAATACTACCAACAACATGCCCCACCGCGAGATTACCCTTGCTTAGTTCTTCGCCAGTGTCAAATGGGGTCAAGTGATCCAGCCACTTGTAACCAAAATACATAAAGAGCAGCGTGATCAGCCCGCCTCCAATGGCATAGCTGAAATTCATTAAAATTATAATTGGTTGCATCTCTCCTCCTTTATTGTTTATAGCAAGATGGTAGTGCGCATTATTAAATGACACGATATCCTCCAAAGGTGAAACCGTAACCTTTCAAAGGAGATTAGCGATGATCCGGACCAGCCAAGTCCATCACTGCCGCGACTGCGGGACCTCAGCTGCACCTTCGGCATGGTTTCCTTTCCGTTGGGGTTCATTGTGACACTTAAATTTGTACCGGAATTTGCGCGATTGTGAAAGCTTTTCGACAAAGCAGCCGAAGTGCCCTCCCGGAACTGTAGGGTTCTGCTGCCTTCGTTGACTGGCCAAAAACCCTGATGCGTGTGAAGCCTGCTCGACTCCCAACTTGATTGTGCTTCCGGACCCACTACAATTTTATGGATTGCAACAGACCATTGCAGATTTAGGGCGGCATGTGTCCTGCTGTTCTTTTTTTGCACGGTCGCCTTGTCCTCACGAAGGAATACCATGAATGTTGAACAGGTGCTGTCCCACCCACCGCGAGTTCTCACTCAAGCCCAGCGGGAAGCCTACTTTGAACAGGGCTACCTGTGTGTGGAAGGGCTCATTCCGGAAGCTAAACTGCAACACTTACGCGCAACCACACAGGCATTCATTGAGCGCAGTCGTGAGGAATCCGTGCCTGGGGACACCTTCGATTTAGCTCCAATTCACTCCAGTGACGCTCCCAAAATACGCCGCATCAAGCGTCCTGACGAACAGCACGATGCGTACTGGCAATTCGCTCAGGGAACGATTGCAGATGCGGCGGCAGACTTGGTCGGTCCGGACGTGGTGTTTCACCACTCCAAGCTCAACTTCAAGTGGAACGACGGCAGCGACGAGGTGCAGTGGCATCAGGACATCCAGTTCTATCCCCACACCAATTACAGTTCCCTAACCATCGGAGTGTTTCTGGAAGACACGGGCTTGGACGATGGCGCGGTGGCCGCATTGCCCAAAAGCCACGAGGGGCCGCTCTACGACCTCTACAATGACGACGGTGGATGGGTGGGACATCTCAAGCCTGCCGACATTGACAAGCTTGATGTCGATTCTGCGCGATACCTGACGGGTCCAGCGGGAACCCTCACGATTCACAACTGCCGCACCGTTCACTCTTCCTTGCCAAGCAAATCCACAGCGCTGCGTCCGTTGTTGCTCAACGTATTCAACGCGGCAGACGCGAAGCCTTACACACCGCATCCCGACCCCTCCTCGCATAACGGAGAACTGATTCGGGGGCACCCCGCTCGTTGGATTGACCATGATCCGCGCCCTTGCCTGCTGCCTCCAGATTGGTCTGGTGGCTACACCTCCATCTTCGCCGCCCAAGCTGAAGAAGACGGGATCCCCGCTTCTTGATCTCTCGCCGCATTCTGCGACTCAACGATCCAAATTTTCCATTTGCTCCGCGCAAAAGCCCAGTCTTCTACGGTTGGGTGGTGGTCTTTGCTTGCACCATCGGGATGCTCGCCAGCATTCCGGGGCAGACGATGGGTGTCGGGGTCTTCAGCGAATACCTGATTTCCGGAACTGGACTGAGCCGGATTGAACTGAGTTTGGCCTACATGATGGGCACAATCCTCAGCAGCCTCACCCTGCCTTTTGCCGGAAAGCTTTATGACCGCTTGGGGGCCCGAGTTATGATTGTAGCGACAGGAATTGGGCTGGGGGTCGCGCTCCTGTTGTTTGCTCAGGCCATAATTCTGATCAATTCCCTGCATCCCTTGCTACCAAAATTTCTTCCTGCCAGCATGGCGGGATTGGCGGTGATGACCTTTGTGTTTCTGCTGTTGCGGCAGTTTGGACAAGGCATCATGGCGATGGTCAGCCGCAACACCATGGCCAAGTGGTTTGACACGAAACGAGGATTGGTGACGGGTATCAGCGGAATTTTTGCGTCCTTTGGATTTTCCGGGGCGCCACTGGCAATGAACGGCCTCATCAACCACTTTGGGAATGTGGAAACCATACTGCTCATGTCCGTAGTTTGTGGATTCGGTATGGCGTTGCTGGGGTGGTTGCTGTTCCGGGATCGTCCGGAAGAGTGCGGTTTGTTGATGGATGGACACACAAAGGTAATCGCCTCGGAACACGCCACAACCCCTGAACGGGAGGTGACTCTTGCTGAAGCCCGTCGCACCTACAATTTCTGGATTTTCTGCCTAGGAATCTGCTCCTCGTCTTTGATCGTCACCGGATTCACTTTCCATATTGGCTCCATCGGCCTCACCTCCGGATTGAGCCGGATGGATGCTTATGCCATCTTTCTGCCGATGTCAGCGGTTAGTGTCATCAGCCACTTTGTGGCCGGTTGGGCCAGTGACCGCATGCCTTTGAAATACCCGTTGATGGTGCTGGTCTCTACACTTGGAATCGGTTGTTTAGGACTGCTGGCATTTGGGAGTTTCTGGCCACGAACGCTTGTCATCGTCTGTTTTGGCATCCAGGGTGGTGTGTGGGGATGCTTGTCTGTGGTGGCGTGGCCCCGCTTTTTCGGACGCAAGCATTTGGGCGCCATCAGCGGATTGTTCATGAGTTGTCAGGTGTTTGCAAGCGCGATTGGCCCAACTCTCTTTGGTGCCTCCAAACACTTCACTGGAAACTACCACGCCGCTGCATGGGTTGCTGCCGCACTGAATCTGCTCCTGTTGTTTGGCGCTATGCGGGCCAAGAGTCACTACCACCGCGCCTGAAGCACTCGAAGGTCACACCGAGCCTGCAAAACGCTCGGCGAGTTTGAGACGCTGGATTTTGCCGGAGGGGCCTTTGGGGAGTTCGTCGAGGAAGAAATAACGCGAAGGGGCACGGTAGTCGCCCATTGCTTCGCGGCACAATTCCCGGAGTGCCGACTCTGTGACCTCCTCGCCCGGACGCGGGGCGATGGCAGCGGCCACAGTCTGCCCGTAGTGAACGTCCGGAAGCGGGAAGGCGGCGGCTTCCAACACGCTCTTGTGACGGTAGAGGACATCGTCAATTTCGCGAGGTGCGATGTTTTCGCCACCCTTGATGATAAGTTCCTTGAGGCGTCCGGTGACGAAAACGTAGCCGTCCGCATCCATGGTGCCAAGGTCGCCCGTGCGGTACCAGCCATCCGGAGTGAAGGCCTCGCGGGTGGCATCCGGATTCTTGAGGTAGCCGCGCATCACATTGCGTCCCCGCACCTGAATTTCACGTTCTTCTCCGACTGCCGCGACTTTGCCCTTGCCATCGGCAATCCGCACCTCGTTGCCGTAAGCGATTCCGGGCGAGCCGAGCTTGTGTTTGGCAGGATCGAGCGGATTGGAAAGCAGCGGAGCCGCCGTTTCCGTAATGCCCATCGTCTCGACGATGCTGAGTCCGAAGCACGCCTCAAACGCCTCGTGCAAAGCCGGGGGCAGCGGGGCTGAGGCCGAACGTCCAAAACGCATGTGTCCTAAACGCGCCTTGAGTTCCGGGGCTTCTTCCGTGTTCATCAGGTAGGAAAGAATCGTCGGCACCGCGCTGAACCATGTGCAGTGTTCCTCAGCGATCCACGACCAGAAATTCGATGCCTGAAAGCGGTGCGGCACCACGAGTCCGGAACCGCTCACCAGCGGCCCCATCACCGAGACCACCTGCGCATTGATGTGACAAAGCGGCAAGACGCACAAGGTGCGGTCGTCCGGAGTCAGTTCGTGCGCGGTTTCCGTGTTCCAACCACCGTGAACCAAGCTGTCGTGCGTGTGGATCACCCCCTTGGGTCGCCCCGTGGTTCCGGAAGTGTAGATCAGCAGGGCCGCGTCATCCGGTTGGGGCGCGAGTGGTAGTTTTCCGGCTGGAATCGCCTCCCAATCTGGACCATCGTTGGGATGCGCCGGAATCACCCGAATCTTTTGGGAAAGCTGGGCCAGTGCTTGCTGCGTCAGGCTTTCGTGTTGAGGTGCAACAAACAGCGTGGTCGTTTCCGAATGATCCAGCACATAGGCGACAATATCCGGACCTGCTAACGGGTTGGCCAGCAGCACTTGAAAGCCACCGTACATGCCACCCAAAAACAACTCCAGTGCGGCTTGTCCGTTGCCGTGCAAGCCGGAAACCGGAGCACCGGGTGGCAATCCCAAGCCTACAAGACGACTCGCCACGGCTCGCACCCGCTCCCGGAATTCGCTCCAAGTGTAACGATTTCCAGATTCTGGAAAGGCCACGAACTGCCGATTTGGTGAGATTTCGGCATAGTGATCAATCAGGCTGCGGATGGTCTGGCCTTCAGGATTCATGGATTTAGGTTGTCGGGGTTTAGGCGGTAGCTTCAGCGGCCATGCTTGCTCCAGTAGGCGCCGAAGATTTCCTCAACGCTTGGTTCAAGGGGTGCGATGGGCCGGACGATGCGGACAATGTTGAGGTAGTGCCGATAATTAAGGTTGTCGCTGATGCTGTTGCCGCCCCAAGTGCCGCAGCCCATCGAGAGCGAGAACGGCATACCATTGTCGAAATTCCCTCCGGTGGCGAAACAGTGCGCTTGGTTGACAATCACACGGCAGGTGGGCACCTTCAATCCTATTTCCAGCGCCCGTGATTCGTCCTGCGAGTGTAATCCTACCGAATGGCCTTTGCCCTGAAATTCATAAATCTTCCGGACCTGTTCGCACGCTGCGACAAAATCTGTGGCGCGGTAAACCGTCAGCACGGGACAGAGTTTTTCTCCGGAAAAGGGATACTCGCGCCCAGTTCCGATTTCCGCGACCAGCAACATCCGCAGTTGTGCCATTTCCGGACAATGCAGGCCCACCGCCTCGGCAATTTCTGTTGCGGGTTTGGCGATCAAAGCGGGGTTGAGTCGTCCCTGCTGCCAGAGTGCAGCCTGTAGCGTTTGCGTTTCTTCCGGATTCAGCAACCGCCCTCCTGCGGCTACCAGCGCAGCGATGGCTTTGTCGTAGACGGCATCCACGATCACCACACTATTTTCGGAAGAGCAGCTTGTGGCATTGTCAAAGGATTTGGAAGCGGCGATCTTGCCGGCGGCAGCCGCGAGGTCAGTAGTTTCATCAATGATCACAGCGACATTACCTGCGCCCACGCCAATCGCCGGGGTGCCGCTTCGGTAAGCGGCGCGGACGTTGCTCTGCGATCCCGTCACCACCAACAGATCGGCCAACTGCATCAGTTCGTGTGTCGCGTCCTTGTTGATGGGCGAGGGTAGTTTCTGGATGAGGTGTTGCGGATGCCCATGCCGACGCAGCACCGCTTGCAACAATTCCACAATCCGTTGGCAAACCGCAGCGCCCTTGGGTGAGGGCGCAAGAATGACCGCGTTGCGGCCCTTGATCGAGTTGAGGGTTTTGTTGAGCGGCGTGGCAATTGGATTTGTCGAAGGCGTCACCGCACCGACGACGCCAACAGGCCGGGCGATTTCCACCAATCCTTGCTCCGGAAGTTCCCGGATCACTCCCACCGAGGGCGCGTTCCGCAAATCCCGCAGCAGGCCCAGCGTCTTGCGGTGATTCTTGGTGATCTTGTCCTCGACAACTCCCAAGCCTGTGTCCCGGACAGCTTGCTCCGCGAGCGAGCGATTGGTTTCCGGTGCAAGGATCGCCCACGCCAAACCGACGATCAATTCGTCAACAGTGACTTGGTTGGCAGATTCAAACTGCGTCTGCGCCGCTCGTGCTTGTGCAACAACGGTTTCGACAGGAGATTGGGGCATGGTTGCTTTGTTTCCGTGATGGCTAAAACAGATGGTCTCCCGCTTAAGTGTTGTTTCTCTGAAATTCTGGAAAAATCACTGAAAACTGGGAGAAACACACCGGAAAACGCTGTCTATTTGCAAAATCACAACACTTTACAGGGTGAATTTT
>PANO01000063.1 GCA_002707655.1 Deltaproteobacteria bacterium | reverse complement strand
GTTCGAGGAAACCTGTGAACCGCAGCTCATCCAGCCGATCTTCATCACCGATCATCCCAAGGAAACCAGTCCACTCTGCAAGACGCACCGCAACAATCCGGAACTGATTGAGCGCTTTGAGATGTTCATCAACGGATGGGAAATGGCCAACGCCTATTCCGAACTCAACGACCCGGTGGTGCAACGCGATTTGATGGAGGAGCAGGTCGAGCGCGGGCGCGGCGGCGAGGCCGAAACGCACCCGCTGGATGAGGATTACCTGCGGGCGATGGAATATGGGATGCCGCCGATGGGTGGCATCGGCATCGGCATGGACCGCATGGTGATGCTGCTCACCGGACAATACACGATCCGCGACGTGATTCTTTTTCCCACCATGCGTCCGGAATAGCACCTGCGGTGAAACTCAGGACATTTTGCNCAGCTACCCCGCACTTGCGANGATTTTCCTTTTGGAGAGGTGATCCGGTTGGTCGAGTGATCAGTGNAGTCGTAGGCGGCAACCCAGAACATGGTTCTCGCCAGTCCCCAAACGCTGACGATGNTCTTTGANAGCTTNAGAGTGACCGAGAGGGNCTTCCAAGCCTCAGCACGGAAAGCGTTGGAGAATCAGAAGGAAAGCGTGTAGGCCAGAATTGGCCCGGAGGNGGGAGACCATTTCCAAGAGAGAAAGCCACTGGAGCGACCCTCGGCACGCAGGGCGTCGACAGTGTCGCGGCCTTCAACGTAGCGATAACCACTGTAAATGGTGGCACCCCCCAAAATCCAGGGCAGGTACTGGTCGATTCCAGAGTCGATTTTGATGATGCCACTGGCCGAAAGCACGGCTCCTCCTGCGGCAGCGATGGCGGCGATCGTCCAGAATTCTTCGTTCTCCTGAGCNGCAGCATATTTTCTGGCCCAGCGGTTTTCACCCGTGTCCTCCTGTACAAGCTGCTGAGGCACTAACTTCAGCGGTTTCGTGCGGGGAGCGATGCGTTTTTGAGTGTCGAGTTCTTTGCGGGTTTGCGCGATCAGGGTGATCTGCTTGTTCTTGTTCACATAGGTCCGGACCTGATCACCGATGATCACCGATGACCGCCTCTGGATGAGGTTGATTTCCGAGGACATGTCGTTCACACGGATGGCTTCGGCAATAGCGATGTTCTCGAAATTAAGTTCCAGTGGCTGTCCCTCCAGCGTGGAGGTCGCAGTCGTTGGACGGAACACCACCAGTCGGTTGCCNACCTTGAGTCCATGCGCTCGTCCCAAGTCCACCGTAATAGTGGCGNCGTTGAGCTTGAGGACATATCCGCGCAGTTGGGTGTTGTGTGAAATGCGCAACGCCATTTGGAAAAGAGAGTCGTGGAGCCGGGCATCCGTGAAGCGCACCTCGTCATCGTAATCGATTTCGATGGTCAGCACGTCCACAATTTTGGCTCTCAGCACCAAGCCCTGCACCTCGTTGCCGTTTTCATCCAGAATCGTCTCCGCCCGCACACTGCCCACCAAAACCTTGTCGGCGTTGAAGAGTTTGCCGATCAAAACCCCGCAGGCGATGTCGTGGCAGTCTGCCAGNGTGGGGTCGCGCTCCTGAATCTGTGCGTTCCACTCTGAGGGGCCGACNACNGTNAAATGGTTGGTGTTGAAGAGGTTGAGCTGNAGGGCGNGNCCAATCTTCTCGGCGGCGGTCTCCGTGAGATCATAGGGCAGTAGCGTGAGCAGCAGCACCTTGACGCGGCCATCCTCGCTGAAGCCGCTGACAAGCTGGTTGTCGTAGTTGAAGGTGTTGCCCTGAAGGAANTCGGATTGTGCGGTCGCCGTAAAGGAGGTGAGCAGGAAGGTGAGCGCAGTGAGGAGTTGGAGCCCGAAACGGTTCATCCCTGAAAGTCTATGGCAAGCGTCAATTGTTGCGGCGNTCTCAAGCCTCCGAAGCCCATCCCCGGATTCCACAGCCAAGCAAGAAAAAGACCAAAGGNCCGGAGGCNAGAGCNNGNTTGAATCCGNNTNGAAACACNGCNTGCCCNCNCAAAACCTTGGGNGAGTCCNGAGGCATTTTGTGCCTGAAGCGGNGAATAGCCGGGGTTTNGGNAATTTCGGCTTGAAGAAAACGACATTCAGAGCCTANTNTNAANAGTTTGCANTTTACGAAACGCCTCACTCTTTATCANNCCCGACATGGCCAAATCNCCCACCCNGTCCCNCNCCCCTGCGNCNGANNACCTTCCCCGCAAGCTTNTNCTCCANCCNGATCGCTTTGAGCAGGCNCTCTACCAGNTTGCCGATCAAGCTTACCGCAAACGCAAGCAAGTCACCATTGCNGCNGTGNNCGTNGCCGTCCTNGTGGTGGNCCTCTGGGGATGGTGGGAGTATTCCAAGCNGCAGNGNATTGNNCNNGCNGANCTCTANTTCGCNGCTCGGCAACCCTTCANCAACGCCAGCCTCGGCGAGCAGNANCGNNTGCGGCAGGGCATTNNCGGGCTNGANCATTTTCTNNAGGAGGTTCCGGANGTNGCNCTGAGTGTNCTNGCNNTGCTGGAATTGGGAGNNTCCCACGCTCGCNTGCAAAACTGGGAGGNCGCNCTCCNAANCTGGCAGCGGGTGCTGTCGCATCCNCAGAGTNCCCCNGNACAACACNACACCGCCCGGNTGGCCAGAGCCATNGCACTCGGAGAACTNCAACGCTGGGATGANGCCGAGCAGCAGCTTGCNGCGNTCAGTGATCCGNAANTNGANGGNTTGCGCACCAANCTCCGCTCNCAACTTGCCCTGCGNCAAGGNGACAAAGCCANNGCNGCNGAACTGCTCCGGAANCTNGCNGCTGCCTCCGCGAATTCCCCTTTTAAGAACGATGCCGAGGTGCAGCTTCTGCGCCTTGGACTCTAACACCCAACCCACATCCGCAAGGTCCACATGAGCCAAGACTACCTGAAACTGATTGAGGAACACCGCAAAGAATCCACGATCAACCTCTTCGAGAAGGTGTTGATCACCGCCAAGCGGGCGAAATCACTCTACGAACTGGACGAACCCGCCAAGGCCGCACTGCCCCACAAGCCGACCTTTCAGGCAATTCTGGAGACCAACGAAGGCNGNATNGTTCCTCTCCGTGCAGCCCCGGCTCCGGAATCGTCTCAAAAGGAGTAATCCGCAGAATCATCCTGATTCCCGGCATCCGCTCCTTCTCCTTATGCCCTGACCATGCAAACCACGTCGCAGGCCCCCTTGGTCACACTTGGCCTGATCCTGCGGCGTTTGCTGGCGACCTCGCAGTCNCTGCAAGCCGCAGCCATCGTTTTCTCCGGCATCTTCCTCGCCGACCGGTTGTTCACATGGTATGTCTTTCCGGCCTACAAGGATTTTCTGGAAGCGCGGTTTTCAGTCACTTGGGAACTGATCGACACCGCCTTCGCTCCCGTTGTCTGGGTGGTCTTCACGGGCTTGGTGCTGGGAAGCCTGACGGTGGTGATCACCTTTGCCGCCCAGAGCGTTCCCAAGCTCATCGACCTCTACATGTCCCACTGGATGAGCNTGCTCTATGTCTGGTGGACCATTGGCTGCACGATTCACGATCTCACCATCAAGATTGTTGCCGAATCCGGCATNCCNTTGGTGCCGAGCTTCNTCTTCAACTACCACGTCCTGCTGCCGTTGTACTTGCTCAGCATCTTCCCGTTCATCATGGTCATCCTGATCTCGACAAAGACCAGCCGGGTGATCCAGTCGTTGCTGCAGGGGGCGGACAAGACGCTGGCAAAGCTCAGCNAGCTTGGTCCGGANGCCAAGTTGCCGGAANACCTGCATGGCAGTCGGCAGTATTTTCTGTTCGAGGCACTCAACCAACTCACGGACCTGCTCACCTACGTTCCGTACAAGGAATCCAAGGCNGAAGTCATTGAAGGCTTCGGCTGGCTGTTGGCTCGCTATCTGGACTACAAANNCAAGCTGCCGAACGAGTTTTTCAAGGTGCATCCGCGTGTCCGGGANGACATCTCCTTNCGGACTATGCAGGGGCAACTTCCAGACCTTGAGGAAGCCCACACCTTTTTCGAGCAAAAAGCTCTGGTTTTGCTCGGCAACGGCTACATCANCTTTCTGGAAACTGGCCAGTTCGACCTCTCCACTCTTTGTGCCGAACAACTCAACAAGCTGGGAAAGCGGGCACTGGAAGCTGGGGACGAACCGCTGATCGAAGTGGTCACGATCCGCTTCAACACCCACGTCCGCTTCGGCATCAAACACGGGCAAACCAACAACGAACCGCGCAACCTCTACAACCTCGTCTTCCACTACGGAGAGTTCGTGCGGCATCTCGTTGAACACAACGCCCAGGCCCGCGTCAAAACCTGCTTCGGATACTTTGTTTTTTACGGNCTGAACTGCTTCAACGCCTGCACTCAGGCACCTGCGCTTGCGTTCATCCTTGATGTCATTGCAGTGGAGATGAACAAGGCACTGATCCTCATGCACCAAAAGCAGTGGGATGCAGAGTTCTTTCAGGAACGNTTCAAAGAGTTCTTGACGCTCGACAATTTTCAGAACGTGGANCGTGATTTTGCGGTCAATTTCTTCAGCAAGAATGTCGGTGTGCGCCTCATGCACATTGGTCTCGCGCTTTACTTCCTCGACATCGGAAATGAAGAAAAAGCCCGTCAGGTCGCCAAGGACACGATGCAGGACTACCAGTTGCTTGNCCACGAGCTCTTCAACAAGACGATGGGNATGATTTTTGCGAGGCTGAAGTTCGCCGGACCCGCCTTCTGGGAGGACACCGACCGGGGCAACCTTAACATGTACTACACCCCGCATCCGCAACACATCGAGCGTTTTCAGGAACTCCAGCAGGAGTGCCAGAGCGAGCTGGCAACCCCGATAAAGGTCGCCTGAGTTCTTGCGCCCAAAACAGGTTTTGGGCGGGGANCCACAATGGTTTCTATTAATCGTGCCTCCCGCCTCCGGGAGAGGGCAAGGGGCATGACAATCCACACAAACGAGCAAACCACAGAAGAGAGATGGCAGTTCTCGAAGAGTTGAAGAAACAGCGCGAAGCCGTACTGAGCGTCACCGCAGGTGGTCCACCCGCCCGCACCGTCAACCCGTTTTTCGGAGTTGGACCGATCACCAACATGCTGGCCGATGAGGTGGAACGTCGGCTCTACCGCTTCGAGTTCGAGGCGTGGCTGGAAGCCAACTACCCCAAGGTGGACGACACCGGAAAGCGCATTGGCCCCGTCACGATGGGTGAACTNGATCGCTGCATGCACCGGGGCCATCCCGCCGACAAGGTGGTGGTGGACATGATGCGCGAAATCCACCGCTATTTNGGTTTCCCCAAGCAAAATGTNATGGCTGTCGGACTCGGTGGCGGGCACAGCGGCTTCACGGTCGCGGTGCTGCANCTGATGAGCAGCAGCAGCGCTTGCCACGTTTTTGTCGATACACCCAAACCGGAAACCGTAGCCGCGCAACAAGGCGGCGCGTTCCGGCANTCNTGGGGGGTGCAACTCCTTGAACTCCAGAAATTCACGAAAAACGGGGACGAGGGACGAGTGCATTTCAGTGGCGGTGAAGGCCAAATTCCGACTCCGGAGGAAATGCTCGGCATGGGCATCAAGCTCTTTGTCGGAGTTGGCCACGAAACCACTGGAGCGACAACCTACAACGAGCAGGACATCCGCAACCTGCTGGCATGGNTCGCTCAGAATCCGAGCGAGCATCACGCGGTGATTGATGCGACTTCGGCACTCGGAGCCATGCCTTGGAGCGAGGATTTGGTTGCGCAGGTGATGAGCAAGTGCTGCTTGTTCATGCCCTTCCAAAAGGCGATTGGCGGCGCCTCCGGATACTTTTTGGTCTCGCTCACTCCGGAAGCCCGCAGCTTGGTGGAGCAAAATGTCAACGATCCCTCATGGTCCATTCCCCGGCAGCTCAAGCTTGCAATTCCGGAGAACGCGAAGCTGCCGATTTCCAGCAAAAAAACCACGGCGTTGGGGCCGTTCTACGACCCTGCGCAGGACAAAATGCTCGGTGGCATCATCAACACCTTCAGCACCATCGCCTTTGCAGAAACCACCTTCGGCCTGCTCCAGATGGAGAAAAAGGTCGGTTCGGTGCGCCAAATGAACCAGCGCTCGGTCGCCAACCGCCAGCTCGTTTCCGCTTGGGCGTCGCATAGTGCCCTCTTTGAAATGAGCGTCGAGGACGAAGATCGACGCGGTGCGGCGGTGACACTTTTGAAAGTGAACGATCCGGACACCACGGACGCAAACACCCACGCCCGCATTATCGCCAAAGCCAAGCAACTGCTGGGTTTTGAAGGCTTGACTCACCCGAANAGCGAGTACGAGCCGGGGCTGGATGTGGCCCGCTACGTCAACGTTTTTCCGGGAACGCCGGGCGACTTTCGGCTGTGGATCGGCGGAGCGCGTCCGGAGTCCGACATTGCTGCGGTTTTGGACAATCTGGAGTACTGCTACCAGCGGGCGAAAGTCGTGGTTCTTGAAGAACAACTCGCCGAGCAGGGCGTGACCTTTGAAGCCTCCGCAAGCGGCGGANCNTCTGGGCGCAAGGATGATCCCAATCGCGCCTACAAGGTGCTGATTGCCGACATGGTGGGCCTCAAGTTCGATGCGAGCGGGAAGCCGGATTACAGCGCCGTGCGCGCTTACATCGAGCAAAAAGGCGGCGTGTTCCACGATGGCCCCATCGTNGAGGACAAAGAATACGCACCCGGAATCCACTACTTCTATGAGCCCGACTTGAGCCGGGATGACGAAATCTTGCCGCAAACGGATAAGGGGCAGTACGACGCCCTGATTGCGGCGGCGACTTTCTTCCCCAAAGCCTCCGTGTTTAACGAAGGCGGTGTGCGAATCGGCGCGGGCACGGGCAACATGGGCAGTGATTCTTGGGGCGGTGGTAGCGGTGCTGGCGGCGTGGCTCCGTTGATGAACACTCCCAGCTTCAACAGCCGTGCAACAGCGCACATGGCCTTCAAAGGCTTGTTGAAGGCGGCTCCGGACCTAGATGTGGCCACGCTGCATCAGCGCATCATTGACCNCGATTTTGACACCGGCAAGAACCTCAAGGAATTCCCGACCGAAAAGATCGAAGGTAAGCGCATGGCAGTCATTGGTTTTGGCAACATTGGCCGCGAAATGACACAAATTGCCCGCGCCTTCAATCTCGAAGTGGTGGTGCATGATCTCCCCTGGTGCAAAGAGTGGGCGGAGTCCGAGGGCTTCACCTACGCTGCNACCGTCAAGGAAGCCGCGCAAGNGGCCGATTTNATCACCATTCACACGGGCTTGGGCNNTCCCGATCCAAACACCGGGAAGTTTGCCAACGAGAACATCATTGACGCGGAAGTNCTGAACTCTCTCAACGATGGCGCGGTGGTTGTCAACTATGACCGGGGCGAGTTGATCAACGCTCAGGCGTTGGATAACGCGCTGGCCAGCGGCAAGGTGCGTTACGCCGCCATTGACGCAGACATGTTCAAGAATCCGGAAACCGGAGAAATCAGTGGTCCAGCCGCGCCCTACCTTGGTTTGGAAAAAAAGCACCGGGGGCGCATGGAACTGCTACCCCATGCGGCGGCTGACACCGAGCACCTTTCTCGTGTGGAAGGGGCCAAGCAGGCGGTTGACCAAATCATGGGGGTGATCCAGTACAAGGCCGTCGTCAACCTCAAAGGCGACTTGCCCAAGGGCTACACCGACGCTGGAGCCAAGACCGTCGATGGCGTGGGTTCGGTCTCAGCCCTGCGCTTGGCCGAAGCCGTCGCTGAGGATGATTTCCTCGCCAATGCCCGGAAGACTGCCGAGCGACTAGCCGCCATTTGGGGATCGCTTTCGGCCACCACCAATCCCGAACGCCGCGCCGAGTTGCTGGAGCGTTATGGCTCCGAGTTGATCATGGGGTCCAACCGCTATGCAACTCTAGTCGAAAGGTCCGGGTTGAAGGGTCCGTACCGGAAGTAGCGGATTTTGGCATTCAGGAGTCAGAGCTCAATACTGAATTTGTCTGGCCCTGATAACTGACAACTGATAACTGACAACTGATCATGGAACTCACTCACCGTCCCCGGAGGCTGCGCCGCACGGGTCCGATCCGCTCGCTGATCCGGGAAACCGCACTTAGTCCGCAGCAGCTCATCTATCCGATTTTTGTGACAGAAGGGGAGCGCGTGCGTGATCCAATCAACACCATGCCCGGACAGTTCCGGCTTTCGATTGATGAGGTGGTGCGAGAATGCGAAANCCTGCTNAAGCTNGGNGTGGGCGCGGTCAACCTCTTTGGTTACTCTCCGGAGAAGGACGAGACTGGGAAGTTCGCGTGGGATGCGGAAGGTTTGATCCCGCGTTGCGTGCGAGCACTCAAGGCAACGCATCCGGAGGTTTGCGTACAGACGGATGTGGCGCTCGATCCCTACACCACACACGGCCACGACGGGCTGGTCTTTGCTGGCGAGATCGTCAACGACGAATCCGTCGAGGCGCTTTGCCAGATGTCACTTTGCCACGCCGAAGCCGGAGCCGATTGGATTGCACCGTCAGACATGATGGACGGGCGCGTTGGAGCCATCCGGGAAGCGTTAGACGCGAACGGTTTTGCAAACACAGGCATCCTCGCCTATTCCGCCAAGTACGCCTCGTGTTTCTACGGACCCTTCCGGGGGGCATTGGATTCCGCNCCGAAATCGGACGCGGCTCCAAAAGACAAGAAAACCTACCAAATGGACCCCGCAAATGTCCGGGAGGCGCTCAAGGAGGTTGCGCTGGACATNGAGGAAGGCGCGGACGTGGTGATGGTCAAGCCCGCGCTGGCGTACCTTGACGTGATCCGTGCGGTTCGCGAGGAATTCGATGTTCCGGTCGCGGCCTACAACGTTTCCGGGGAATACGCGATGGTGTGCGCCGCCGCCGAAAAGGGCTGGGTGGACAAGGACCGCGCCCTGCTGGAAATACTNTTCAGTATTCGCCGTGCTGGAGCAGACATGATTCTTTCCTACTTCGCGAAAGACGCCGCAGCACTACTGCGTGAACAATACGGAGGATTCGCGTGAGTGCATCTATCACCATCCGCAACGCCGAAGTCGTCCTGCCCGGAGGGGTGCAGCACACCGATGTGGTGGTGCTAGAAGGTTGTATCGCTGCCATCGGTTCCGGATTGCCGGACACGGGGGAAACCATCAACGCCGCTGGTCTCACGCTGCTGCCCGGCNTGATCGACCCACAAGTGCATTTCCGGGANCCGGGAGCGACGCACAAGGAGGATTTGCACTCCGGATCAATGGCNGCAGCAGCAGGGGGGGTGACGGCCTTTCTCGATATGCCCAACAACAAACCTGCGGTCATTACTCGCTCACGNATGGCCGAGAAAAAAGCGCGGGCTGCCGAGCAGTGTGTGGTCCACTACGGTTTTTTCATGGGGGCGACTCCGGACAATTTGGAGGAATTGAACGCCGTTGAGAATGTCTGTGGAATCAAAGTTTTCATGGGCGCGTCCACAGGTGATTTGCTGGTGGACGATCCCGTGGCACTGGAGCGCATCTTTGCGAATGGCACCCGCTTGATTGCTGTCCACGCTGAAGACGAAACCGTGATGCGCGACAATCAGGCACTGCTTGGGGAAGTTCANGATATCCGCGCGCACCCGCGTATCCGGGATGAATCCGCAGCCTTGCGAGCAACCAAGCTCGCCACGCGGCTTTCCTTGAAGCATCAGCGGCGCTTGCATGTGCTCCACCTCACTACTGAAGAAGAATGCGATTTGCTCCGGACTTTGCCTGCCGGACACCGCATTTCTGCCGAGGTCTGTCCCCAGCATTTCACACTAACGGCTCCGGAGTGTTATGAACGGCTCGGCACCCGNGCCCAAATGAACCCACCTCTGCGCACCCAGCGTCATGCAGACGCACTTTGGGCTGCACTCAAGGACGGCACACTCCAGTGCATCGCCACCGATCACGCTCCGCACACGCTGGAGGAAAAGGACCAACCTTACGGCAAAGCACCCTCCGGAATGCCCGGAGTCGAGACCTCGCTGCCTCTGCTGCTGGACCGTGCCAACCGTGGATTTTGCACCCTCTCNGAAGTTGCCCGCTGGATGTCGGAAGTTCCGGCGCGGCTCTACGGAATCCGCAACAAGGGCCGCATCGAAGTCGGTTATGACGCTGATTTGGTGCTCGTCGATCCTGCCCTCAAGAAAACCGTCACCAACGGGCAGCTTTTCACCAAAACCAACTGGTCGCCCTACCACGGCATGACCCTCCAAGGCTGGCCCGTGCGCACCTTCGTCCTCGGTGAAACCGTCTTCCATGATGGTCAAGTCAACGACAAAATCCGGGGGCAGGAACTACAATTCTCCGGGGTTTGATTGCCAAGATGGATTTTGGCAATCGCGGCTGCACCCATCCACGCTAACCCTCCAAGCTCATCGGCTGAGCGGGATGGGGTTGCTGCTCAAAGCAACCTTGGATCACTTGATCGAAATCAACATTTGCCCCAGTCATCATTCCGGATTCCTCTGAACACAAGAACGCCACCGCACGCGCCACCTCGGTGGGCTTGAGCAAGCGTCCAAAGGGCTGACTTTCCTCGGCGTTGCCCAGCCACGAGTCCCCGCCCTCGTGGTAGGTTTTCTGAATGCGATCCTCTCCGGGCGTGTCCATCCAGCCGATGTTGAGTCCGTTGACGCGGATGCGGTTGCGCACCACACTGTACGCGACATTCCGGGTCAAGACCGCCAAGCCCCCCTTGGAGGCGCAGTAGGCGGAAATGAAGGGCAAGCCACCATGGGCTGCGTTACTCTGGATGTTCACGACTGTCCCNTGGATGCCCTCCCGAATCATGACCTTGATCGCCTCCTGCATGAGAAAAAATGGGGCGCGGAGGTTGACGGCGATCATCTCGTCAAACAATTCCTGCGAGGTGTCCAAGATGGTGCCACGATCCGTCACCGCCGCACAGTTCACGAGGGCATGAACCTTTCCGAATTGCCGATCCGNCTCCACGACCACCTTTCGGCAGTCTCCCACTTGGGAGAGATCCGCNTGCACGAAATGGGTGGGGCAGGTCTGGTTGAGCCCTTCAGCCACAATCCTGCCCCGCTCTTCATTTCTGCCGCAGATCACCAGTCCGGCGGCCCCGCGTTCGGCAAAAAGCCGGGCCACCGCTTCGCCGAGTCCTTGGGTGCCGCCTGTGATGACAGCGATTTTCCCTGCAAGCTGTTCCTTCATTTTCTCGTTTTGGTTGAGGTTCACTGAGCAACCGCCACAGGACGGTTCCCCTGCAACGACTCATTCGCGGCCAAGGCGATCAACACCGGAGCCAGGCCGTCGTTGCCGGAAACCGGAGTCGGGGTGTCGTTGCGAACTGCGTTGACGAACGCCTGCATTTCTGCCACAAACGCCGTCTGGTAGCGTTGCAGAAAGAAGTAGAGTGGCTTGTCCCTCACGGTTCCGGATTCGNTCATCACCACCATCGAGGTCGGCGTGTTGTTGTCCGCCAAGGCCGTGCCCTTGGAACCGAACACTTCGATGCGCTGGTCGTAACCGTACACCGCCTTGCGGCTGTTCTCGATGATGCCGAGGGCACCGTTGGCAAATTTCAGGGAAATCAACGCCGTGTCAATGTCTCCCGCCTTGCCGATTTCCGGATCCACCAGCACGGCTCCCCGCGCATAGACCTCCGTGACTTCGCTACCGCTGAGAAAGCGGGCCATGTCGAAATCGTGAATCGTCATGTCCAGAAACAGCCCCCCGGAACTGGCGGCGTATTCGGCAGACGGCGGCAACGGATCGCGGGAGGTGATGCGGATCACATGCGGAGCACCCAATGCTCCAGAAGCTACCTGCTGCTGCACTGCCGCAAAACTCGGATCGAAGCGGCGATTGAAACCCACCTGCAATTTGACCCCGGTTTTTTCGACTTCGGCGAGCGCGTTCCGGATCACTTCCGGATCGAGCGCAATCGGCTTCTCACAGAAGATATGCTTGCCCGCTTGGGCACATTCGATCATTTGCGGGGCGTGCTGCGGCGAGGGCGAGCCGATCAAAACGGCATCAATTTCCGGGTCATCGAGGATCATGCGATGGTCGTTTCCCGTGACCGGGATACTCCGGGAGGCAGCCCAGGCCTCATCCAGAAACGGATCAGTGATCGTCTTTAGTCGAACGCCCTCCACACGGTTGAGGAGGTTGNCGGCGTGGAGCTTGCCAATGCGGCCGGCCCCGATGATGCCCATGGTGATGAGAGTCATGAAAAACCTGCTTCCTTTTCTTGGGGTTCTACTGATTCACTGATGTTACGCAGAGCGTAATATGCTGAAATTATTTTAAAAATTTATTTTACATTCTACTGGTAAAACCTTCGCCTTCAGGCGGAACCGCTTTAGCGTCCTTCTCCATCATGT
>PANO01000062.1 GCA_002707655.1 Deltaproteobacteria bacterium | reverse complement strand
CGAATTGAAATGCTCGGCTGGCGCAAGCACACCCCGATCTCCCGCAAGGTCAGTGAGGAGTTGCTGGCATCCTTGACCGTGATCCCTCTTTCAGAACACATTGCAGAGCGAGCCATCAAGTTGCGGAGCGAACTGTCGATCAGGCTGCCCGATGCCGTGATTGCTGCAACCGCGTTGGTCTTGCGAGTCCCGTTGCTGACTCGTAACCATCGTGATTTTCAGAAGATCCCAAACCTGACTCTCCCTTGGAACCTCCACCTCTATAAAGTTTGAGTAGTTTCGTGGCGGTTCCACTGTGTTTGAACCGCCCGACTTCACGATTTCAAGGGTTCTGGTCAGAAGCATCACATGATTCCAAAGGTCTGGAAGGCATCCACGGTGCTCATGCCGTTGCGAATGGCCTGGGCGACTTGTTTCTCACCACGCGCTTTTTCAAGGGATTTGGCGATTGTTTCTGCTTCCGCCTCCCGGGGAATGATGAGAGCGCCTTCATGATCAGCAAACAGCAGCGAACCGGGTTCAATGCGGACGCCACCGATTTCCACTGGAACTCGGAAGTCGATGACCTTGCCACGCGGGCCTTGGTCCTGAGCGTACTTGCCGATGCAAAAAGTCGGGAAGTTCAATGCCAGTATGCCCCGAGTATCTCGGGCGAATCCATTGACCAAGACGCCGGCTGCCCCCAAATTCGTCGCCCGGATCGTCATCAGTTCGCCCCACAACGCGTAGCTTGGTGAAGCTCCGGTCGCAACGTAAACCTCGCCTGGCTTCAGATCATCGAGTGCTTCGAGCATCAATCCAAACGGCTTGGCTGCCAGTGGCCCCGCCGTTCCTGTGATGCTCTCAGCAAAGACATCGGCCTCAAGAACTGGCATGGCGCGGCCGACCAAAACCATATCGTCACGCAGTGGGCCGATATTTGGTGGCAGGAATTGACGGAGCAACCCCAGTTTGTCCATGACATCGCCGATAACGGCGGTGAACAACTCCCGCTTCATCAAGGCGAAGAGTTCCGTATCGTTCGTGTACGCTTTCGTCATCTCATTTCTCCCGCAATTTGATTGCACTCATGGGTTGTATTCGCAGTTTGATCGCAACGGAGGGGTCTTGAGCTTTCTCAAGGAAACCTCTAAATTGTTGGACTGACTGCTGGAATTGCTTGATCCAAGCCGATTCCGGGATCCAGCTCCCATAGTTTAACAGGATAAAACGGCGGTTTCCTAAACCGCAGCTCGGGGTTCAAGTCCCTGTGGGAGCGCCACGCCTTCAGCCTGCTCTTAGACACTCATCCGGCAGGACGATCAAAGGCGAGGCTACTGAAGCATCTGGGTTATACACGGGCCAATGCCAAGGATTTGGAAACGGCCCTTTTTGAGATCGCTACGAACGGAGTGTTGTGGGGCACGGTTTCAGTGGAGCAAGGAATCAAGTATATTGTTGACGGGAACTTGCACACGACGACAGGACGCAAGGTGCCCTTTCGTACCGTGTGGATTGTGGAGCAAGACACTCCCCCACGCTTGGTTACGGCCTACCCCTTGAAGTGAGGAGTCTCATGAACGAACTGAACTTGGTGGAACTGAAACAGGAATTGATGGAATACGGCCTGAAGGTTGGGGATGTCGGCACGATCGTCTATTGCCATGCGGGAGAACGCGATTTTGAGGTGGAGTTTGTCCGGACGGACGGTTACACGCAGGCGTTGCTCACACTCTCGATTGATCAAATTCAGCCGCTGGAGCAGCCGGGCATCCTCCATGTCCGTTCTCTTGACAACCAAGCTGCTGTGTCGCAGGACTCATTCTGACTGGGCAGGTTCGATTTTGTTGGTCCTGAAGCTCTGTTGGAGGGCACTCCTCGCCATTAGGAAATACCCCGGAACCCTTGTGACCTCACTTTGATTTCATGAGCAACACCACCTACACGACCGCAGGCGGCATCTGCATCGAGAAGCGAGTCACGCCGCTGGAAACCAAACACGCGCTAGACAAGGTGTACCAGTACATTGACACGCACAAGGGGGCGCTGTTTGTCAGCAACTACGAGGTGCCTGATCGCTACTCGCGCTGGGACTTGGGCTTCATTCATCCAGCGTTAGAGCTGGTCACGCGCCAGCGGCATTTCGAGTGGAACGCGCTCAACCCCAACGGCACAAAACTGCTGCGGTTGATTGCCCCGGCCTTGCGCGGGCATCCGCATCTGGAAACGCTGGTGGAGCATCCGGAGCAGGTTTCCGGCACGGTGAAGCCGATGCCCGACTTCTTCCCGGAGGAGGAACGCAGCCGCCAACCCAGCGTGTTCTCCGTGATCCGCTCGCTCTGTGAACTCTTTCGCAGCGAGGATTCCTACCTCGGCCTCTACGGCGCCTTCGGCTACGACCTCGTGTTGCAGTTCGAGGAAATCGCCACCCGCCACGCCCGTGATCCGGAGCAGGTGGACTGCCACCTTTTTTTGCCCGTGGAACTCGTCGCGGTGGACCGCCAGAAGGAGGAGGCGTTCCTGCTGCAATACCACATCCACACGCCGGACGGCCTCACCGAAAGCTGGTGGAACACGGGCGCAGAGTGCCCACGGGCTTCCGGAACACCGGACGGACAGATTCACTGCGACCACGAACCGGGAGCGTTTCAGCAAAAAGTCGAACGCATCCGCGAGGGCTGCCAACGCGGGGACTTCTTCGAGATCGTGCTGTCGCAGGCGTTTTCGACCGGATTCAACGACACACCTTCCGCGCTCTTCCGGCAAATCTGCGAGCGTAATCCCAGTCCCTACAGTTTCCTCATCAACATGGGCAGGGAGCAGATCGTGGGTGCCTCACCGGAAATGTACGTCCGCATCAGCGGCAACCGCTTCGAGACCAGTCCGATCTCCGGAACCGTGCCCGTCGGCGGTGATCCGATGGAAACCGCCGAGCGCATCAAAACCCTGATTTCTTCAGAAAAAGAGGAATCGGAACTGACGATGTGCACGGACGTGGACCGCAACGACATGGCTCGCGTCTGCAAACCCGGCACAGTGAAATTGCTAGAACGGCGGATGCTGGAGCGTTATTCCCGGCTGATCCACACCGTGGATCACGTTGAGGGCGAACTGCTGGACGAGCGCGACGCGCTGGATGCGATCCTCACCCACATGTGGGCCTGCACCGTCACAGGATCACCCAAACCGATTGCTATGCAGACCATCGAGGATTTGGAACTGTCGCCGCGAGGGTGGTACAGCGGCTGTATCGGTTTTCTCTGGTTCAACGGCTACGTCAGCACGGGCATGACGCTGCGCACCGTCCACCTCAAGGACGGCGCCGCCACCGTGCGGGCGGGCGCGACGCTGCTCTACGATTCCGACCCGGAAGCCGAGGAACGTGAAACGCGTATCAAGGCATCGGCTTTCCTCGAAGCCACGCTCGGACAGTCGAACTCCACAGGCGCAGCGGACGGCGCTTTGCCGCAATCCGGCAAGGACCGCACGGTGCTTTTCGTGGACTACCACGACAGCTTTGTCCACACGCTGGCGAGCTACGTCCGGCAGACTGGAGCCAAGGTGATCACGCTGCGGGCGGGCTTTCCGGAGTCCATGCTCGATGAAATCCAGCCCGATCTCGTCTTCCTCTCTCCGGGGCCGTTCACGCCGTCCGAACAGGGCGTGCCACAACTCGTCAAAGCCGTGGTCCAGCGTGGGCTTCCGCTCTTTGGGGTCTGCCTCGGACACCAAGGAATCGCCGAGCATTTCGGGGCAAAACTGGGCACCTTCGAGCATCCGGTGCACGGCAAACCCTCTGAGGTACAGCACAACAACTCTGGGATTTTCTCAGGACTATCCAGCCCTTTCACGGCGGGTCGTTACCACAGCCTTTTCGTGAAGCGCGAGACGCTTCCGGAGGAACTGGAGGTGACGGCAGAAACCGAGGATGGTGTGATCATGGGCTTGCGGCACAAAGCTCTGCCGATTGCCTCCGTGCAGTTTCATCCTGAATCCATCCTCAGTCTCAAGGACCGCTCCGGTTTGCGCTTGCTTCAGAAGGTGCTGACGGAGCTGTGCCCTTGACCCGGCCCGCGAACACCGAGTTATTTTTTGCCACAGATTTTCGTGGATAAAACGCCTGAGTTCAAATCGTTTCAGATCCGTAGAACGTNATGCTTAAAGGCGCCATTCGTTGAAGCAAAGAGACTGGCTGAGGCCTTGGGCTGAAAAGTTGCGCACGAGCCTCCGCACTCACTCCGCCCAGAGCGNGGAGAGCGGAAAANTGATCGCGTCAAACGGTGCAACACGGATTTCATCGTTTCCTCCGTAACTCCCCAGCAGAGTCCATTGCCCGTCTTGCAGGGCAAAGGCTTCCAACAGCTTGATTTTCNGGTCCACCAGCCAGCAGTGGGCAACTCCGAATTCCACATAAATNGGGAGCTTGAGGACACGANCCGTGCGAGCCNTGGAGGGCGACAGCACTTCGCACACCCAATCCAGAGCGAGTTCGAAATAGGCGGTTTCCNGGATTTTCGGCAGCCGCTCCCTGCACCAGCCTGCAAGATCGGGAACCAGCACATGCTCACCAAGATGCACCTCCGGCTCGTCCAGAATCCACCCGCCGCCAGGGCCGCCGCGCCCCTTGTGGAAAGGGCTGACCAGTTCATCGCCAATTGACGAAGACGTGACTGCATGACTCGGAGNTGGTCGGGGGTGCGTGTGCAGTTCCCCGCAAAGGATTTCTGCAACCAGTGGTTCCNGAACNGCAAGCAGGTCGGCGTATCGCTTGCGGCTCGATTGTTGCGGCTAAGGAACTCATGGAGCCTCCTGTGTTGTTGATGGGCAAGAGGTGGAGCTTCAACATTTACCGAACTTTGGCCGAGAACCCCAGTCGAAGATNAAAGCGGCGTGGTCCAGCAAACTGCGGGAGAGGACAAGAGACAAGGAACCCGCAAGCTGTTGCGGGTTCTGCATTCAAGCTGAAAAGGTTTTGTGAAACTGGANGNTCTCGTGTGCTAGAGCAGCACAAATCCGAGGATGAGCATGGCTCCCAACGAGAAGATGAGCGTGTAGCTCTGCATCATCCCGTTTTGGGTGAGGCGCAAACCACTACCGATTCCACGGGCGACATTTCCGGGCAGCATCACCAGCCGATCAATGATATTTTGGTCAATCAGTTTCCAGAGTACGAAGGTGGAAAACAGTTTTGCAGGCACGACGATGACGGCGTTGTAGATTTCATCCACATACCACTTGTGGAGAGAGAGCCGATACGCCAGTTGAAAACGCTCGCGGAGGATGGNTGCGGCTTCAAGGCTCGTTGCGTAGTAGCGCCGAGCTAGTGACCAAGCAATGATTGCAAGCAAAACGGAGGCGATCATCAGCCCAACCTCTGCGGCGGCGGAACCATGGCTGGTTCCCGGAACTTGCGCGAAGAAGCCCTCGAAGTAAAGCTCTATGCCGTTGGGCAGAAAATTCAGGATGTGGGGAACCCCGAAGAAACCTCCAAACACAGACAGCACTGCAAGGATCACGAGCGGCACCGTCATCACTGCTGGAGATTCGTGCAAATGTTCAGCAGTGTGNGCATCCACCCGGGACTCCCCGTGGAAGGTGAGGTAGATGAGCCGGAACATATAGAACGAGGTCAACCCTGCGGTGACAAAGCCGACCAACCAGAAACCTCCGCCCCCCAAGGGTGAACTGAANGCTTTCCAGAGGATTTCNTCCTTGCTGAAGAATCCGGAGAAAAAGGGAATGCCTGCAATCGCCAATGTGCCCATCAGCATTGTGAAGTAAGTCACAGGCAGTTTTCTGCGCAGTGCGCCCATGCGCATCATGTCCTGTTCGTGGTGCATTGCATAGATCACTGATCCGGAACCGAGGAAGAGCAACGCTTTGAAGAAGGCGTGGGTCATGACATGAAAGATACCTGCGGAGAACGCCCCCACCCCAAGTGCGAGGAACATGTAACCCAACTGGCTGACGGTGGAGTATGCCAACACACGCTTGATGTCTGTCTGCGTGAGCGCAATGGTCGCCGCCAACAAGGCTGTGGCTGCACCAATGACTGCGATCATGTTCATCGTGAAAGGCGCCAGCACGAAGAGGTGGCTGAGTCGAGCGATCATGTAAAGTCCCGCCGTCACCATCGTTGCGGCATGGATGAGCGCGGAAACCGGAGTCGGCCCCTCCATTNCGTCCGGAAGCCAGACATAGAGCGGAATCTGCGCGGATTTTCCGGTGGCNCCAAGGAAGAGGAAAAGTGTGATCACCGTCACCAAAATACCTCCGGCTTCCAAGCGCGAGGCGGCTTCGGCGTTGACCATATTGAAATTGAGAGTGCCGAAGGTGATGAAAATCAACATCACGGCAGAAAGCACTCCGAAGTCACCCACGCGGTTGAAGAGGAACGCCTTCTTNNACGCCTCAGCAGCCGAGTGTTTCTCGAAATAGTAGCCGATCAGCAGATATGAACAGAGGCCCACCCCTTCCCAGCCGACGAACATCAGCAAGAAGCTGTCGCCCAACACGAGAACGAGCATGAAGAAGATGAAGAGGTTAAGGTANGCGAAGTAGCGGTAGTAGCCCGCTTCCTCCCCCATGTAGCCGATCGAATAAACGTGGATGAGAAAACCCACGCCCGTGATGATCAGGAGNTAGAGTCCGGAAAGCTGATCAACCTGAAAGGCAACATCGACCTGGAAAGCACCCGTCGCCATCCAAGTGTACAGCGTCTCCACTAGACGGTGTCCATCCGCTGCCCGCATTTCAAAGAAGAGGATGAGAGACTGCAAAAACGCAAAGCCCACCGCCGCCGGAGCGATGATCGTGACGAAACGCTTACCGAAGAACTTTCCGAAAAAACCGTTGAGAAGGAAGCCCAGCAGTGGAAAAGCCGGGACCAGCCAGATTTGAGACATGGCTACCACTTGAGCAGATTGAATTCGTCGATGTTGAGCGTCTTGCGGGTCCGGTAGATGGAGAGGATGATCGAGAGTCCGACCACCGCTTCTGCTGCCGCTACGACAATGATGAAAAAGATGAAGATGACACCCGTCATGTCGTCCATCGTGCGTGCAAAGCCGACGAAGGAGAGGTTCACGGCGTTGAGCATCAGTTCGATGCTCATGAAAACGACAATGACGTTGCGGCGCAACATGACCCCCAGCACTCCAATGCTAAAGAGCAGGGCACTGAGGACGAGGACATGGGAGATGGGAATCATCCGGACTCTCAGGAAACGCGGCGTTTAGCGATGATGACCGCCCCAATCACGGCGACCAGCAGCAGAATCGAAATGACCTCAAANGGCAGCACGAACTCCGTGAAGAGCANCTGCCCGATGAGAGCGATGGAACCAATTTCCTGAATGCGCTCCACAGGATAGGCTCCGGGTTCGCCAAAGCGGATCGTCGGGTCCATGAACGCTGTGAGGATTTGGACAAGCAGCACTCCCGTGGTGGCGACCGCCAGACCTCTCGGCACATTGAGCTTGAGGGCGTATTGATCGTTGTCGTTTGAGGAAAGCAGCATGAGCACGAAAAGGAACAGCACCATGATCGCACCTGCGTACACCAAGACCTGAATCACCGCGACAAACTCGGCGTTGAGCATGACATAGATCGCCGCAAGGCAGAAGAAGGTNCCCACAAGGCTGAGAGCGCTGTGGATGGGGTTCTTGAACACCAGTACCCCCAAGGCCAAGAGCAGGCTGGCCAAGGCGAAAACATAGAAGAAAACGATCATCCGGCTTTATTGGCAGTAGGGGTTTAGGCAGAAGCTGTGCGGAGATCGACGAGCGAGCGCCCGGAATCACTTGACTCGCCGGGGAGCAAAGTTCCGGCTTCGGAAATCCCGGTCAACGAAATGTTCTGAAAAGCTGGAACCTCCTGACCAAGTGCCTGCAAAACCGTGTCNGCGCTATCAAGCCCNGAGTCTTTGTCCAAGACTCGAAGCAGATCGGCAAAAATCTGCCACTCCGGGCGAGTCTGCCGTGGGGCTTGCACCGCGCTGTGGGTGCGCTGCACCCGTCGTTGCTTGTTCGTGTAGGTCGCGTTCTGCTCAGAATGCAGTTGTCCGGGAAGCACGACATCGGCAATCTCGGCCCAACCGTTGAAGAGTGTGCTGATTGACACAATCAGTTGGGCTTTGCTGAGTGTCTCCCGAAGTTCCGTTGCGTTCTCAAACGGATTGCCGAGGACGATGACCACCTTGGGGTTTGCCGCAAGCGCGGTTGCAAGTTCTGCCGTGTCAGCCACTCCGGTGAGTCCAAGTTCGCGGGCACCGGCACGGTTCGGAGTCTTGTCTGTGGTGATGAGCGAATTAATGAAAAAATCAGATTCCGGCTGCTGCCAGTCTGGCATTGGGCAATAGACCTGCTCTGCACCTAAGCCGTCTTGCGCGAACTTCCTGAACATGAACAGCGCCTCGTTGCTGGCGTTCGTGTCGGTCAACACCAATGCGCCTCCCGCTCCCGGATTGAGGGTGGAAATGCGCTCNGCGAGTGCCTGATACGCCTGTTCAAAGGAAACTGGCTGTAGCTTCCCCTGCACACGGCCCAGCGGTTTCATGATGCGGTTTTCGCGCTCGTTCATCACGCGGTAGCTGAGGCGTCCCTCATCACACATCCACCAGCGGTTGACGGCTGGATTCTCACGCGGCTTGAGCCGGAAGACCTCGTTCTTGTCGTACTCGATGGTGACATTGCAACCCGTGGAGCATCCAGTGCAAATCGACGGGGTTTTCTTGAGACGCCAGACGCGGCGCTTGAAGCGGAANTCCTTGTCCGTGATCGCTCCGACCGGGCAGATGTCCGCCATGTTGCCCTGAAACTTATTGGTCATTGGACGGTCGGCNTAGGTGTCCACCGTCAATTCATGCCCCCGGTTGTACATGCCAAACTCGTTGGTGCCCGTGACCTCGCGGGTGAAGCGGTCGCAGCGCGTACAGTGAATGCAGCGGTTGCGTTCCAGCGCGACGAAGGTGCCAATGTCCCGCCAACCATACACGCGCTTGGCGTACTCCATCTCGGACTTCCCCGTGCCGTGTTCAAAGGAATAATCCTGCAACACGCACTCGCCGGACTGATCGCAGATTGGGCAATCGAGCGGATGGTTGATGAGCAGAAACTCCATCACATCTTCGCGGGCCTCTAGCGTCTTTGTGTTCTGCGTTTCCACCTTCATGCCCTCCACCGCGTCCATCGAACACGAGGTCTGGAGCTTCGGCATCGGACGCCCATTGCCCATGTCCACCACGTCCACAAGGCACATTCGGCANGTCGCCACCACCGAGAGTCCAGGNTGGAAGCAGTAGTGTGGAACCTCGACCCCGGCACGGAGCGCGGCGGACAGCACCTTCTCTCCCGGTTCAAACTCAACGGGCTGGCCATCCAAGTGGAAAACAGGCATTGCNGGTTGCNGGTTGGTTTATAGTTGTCAGTTGTCAGTGTTCAGCTATCGGTTTNCGGCTTTGTTTCTCTGTCCACTGAACACGCTCTAAGCTTTGTCNCTCATCTGCNTTTTGCCTTCTGCCTTATTCAGGCAGCGAGGGCTTGGACCTCGCGGAACTCATCCGCGAANTTAGTCGTGAACGCTTGAATGGGCATGCCGCAGGCATCCCCAAGCGCACAAACCGTGGTGCCTATCATGTTGCCACCCACACGGTGCAGACGCTTGAGCTTGCGCTCGTTGCCGTTACCGTCAAGAAAGTCCCGGATGATCATGCGTGCCCAGTGCGTGCCTTCACGGCAGGGGGTGCATTGTCCGCAGGATTCATGGCTGAAGAAGCGGACGATACGGTGCAACAGCTTGACGGCATCCGTGTCTTCATCAAACACCATGATCGCCGCCGAACCCATCATCGTTCCGGCTTTGGCGAGGGCATCAAAGGAGTAGGTGACATCAATCTCAGCNGCAGTCAGCACGGAAGAGGACGCGCCTCCCGGAATCACCCCCTTGAGCTTTTTGCCGTTGGGAATGCCGCCACCGAGATCGTAAATGATGTCCTTGAGGTTCGCGTCCAGCCGCACCTCATAGACTCCGGGCTTGTTGACGTGTCCGCTGAGGCTGATGAGGTGAGTGCCCGCGTTGTTCTCCGGGCCGAACGATTTGAACACCTCTGCGCCTTCGTTGACAATGAAGGGCAGGCAGGCAAGCGTTTCAACATTGTTCACCGTCGTCGGGCAGGCGTTGAATCCGGAAACTGCCGGGAAGGGCGGCTTGACTCGCGGATGGCCGCGCTTGCCCTCAATCGAATCGAGCAGGGCGGTTTCNTCTCCGCAGATGTAAGCCCCGGCTCCAGGGTGGACGGTCAGGTCGAGCTTTGGCCCTTTGCCGAGCAGTTTTTCACCAAGGATGCCGTCATCGTACAACTCCTGCACCGCCGCGTTGAGCGACTTGATGGAGGGCCAGTATTCGCCCCGGACGTAGATATACCCGTGTCGGCAGCCAATGGCGAGGCAACTGATNATCATGCCCTCCAGAAATTGATGCGGGTCGTGGAGCATCAGCTCACGGTCCTTGCAGGTTCCGGGTTCGGATTCGTCGGCGTTGCAGACGAGGTAAGTCGGCTTGCCCGTACCCTTCGCCATGAAACTCCACTTGAGTCCGGTCGGGAAGCCTGCGCCACCGCGTCCCCGCAGNCCGGAATCTTTCGTGAGTTGCACGATTTCGCCGGGCTGCATCTCCAGCGCCTTCCTCAGTGCCGTGAAGCCGCCTGTCTTTTTGTAGCCCTTGAGGGATTTGTCGTAGTCGGAGTTCCGGATGTTCCGGAAGAGTACCAGCGTTTCCTCAAGCATGGGCCTGTCCTTGTGTACGCAGTTTGTCCAGCAGTCGGTCCAGCTTCTCCGGATTCATCTGCTCGTGGTAGTCCTCGTTGACGATCACAGCAGGGGCGTAGCTGCAGGCGCCGATGCACTCGACCTCTTCCACACTAAACACGCCATCGTCCGCCGTGTGGCCCGCGTGCGTGTCCANCTGCTGCTCCACATGCTCCAAAAGCTCTTCGCCGCCCAGCAGACAGCAAGGCACACAGGTGCAAACCTGCAGATGGAACTTTCCGGGCTTCTCCAGCTTGTACATCGTGTAGAAGCTGATGACGCCTTCAACGTGGGTTTGGGAAACCTCGCAGATGCCCGCCACCTCTTCAAGCAGTTCCGGGGTTAGGTAGCCTGCGTTGGCCTTTTGCACCACATGCAGGATCGGCAGTAGAGCGTTGCGCTTGATGGGATAGCGGCTGAGGAGTTGCGTGATTTCCTTCTGAGTGTCCGGAGCAAGCAAGCGAGCGTTTGGGGTTGGAGTTTGAAAAACCAATTTTCAGTTCAAGCAACCATGTTTTAGCCAATACCCTGCGAACAAGCAAATGGTTTCTCNGAATCTTCGTCAGAAATGATGAATTCGCACGGATTTTCACAAAGTNGAAATTTTNCNACGACTCGACACCNGAATTNACCCACCCTGAGAGGATAAGCGGNTTTTTGTTGTTGATTTGCACAATTTTCTTGAATTCTCCTGAAAAACATGCAAGTCTTTTAGAAAAGTTGACACCCTTAGATTACTACAACAGGAGAAAGTCACATGAACGGCGCACAAGTTGTGATCGAGGCATTTGAACGCGAGGACGTTGATTTTGTGTTTGGGTA
>PANO01000061.1 GCA_002707655.1 Deltaproteobacteria bacterium | reverse complement strand
CCGGAGGGACTGGCCCTGAAAATTGGCGATGCACGGGTGCAGTTGCCCATGGACAGCCTACGTCCAGAGGCTCCGTTGCGTAAGGGCAGCTTGACGATGAGGCAGGTGGACCTGATTTCCGCAGAGGGGAGTTTCTCGTTGGAGGGTGTGGTCATCAACGCCACGCAGGCGCAACATGCGGTTTGGGACACGCTAACAGTGCTGGTGGCAAAACTTGGCTTCGATGCTCCCAATGTGGCCGTGGTCGCCCAATCGGTGCGGATGCAGCAGAATCACGATCCACTTGTCGAGAATCGCCTTGGCGTCATGGTGCAACTGGAGGTCGGCGAACTGATCGCCCGGAACCTCAGCAGCGAGACGACGCTGGACTGGAGCACTGTTTCCGCCAACGTGGACCTGGAGATCAACGGCACTCGTCGCACGGTGTTCTGGAACACGTTGCGCATGACCAGCAAAACTGGCGAGTGGGAGCATTACGCCGCCCGCTACGCCCCGGACATGAAGCGGGTGGCACTGAAATCAGGAACGCTTCAGTTTGGGGACAGTGCTCTCGAGGTGGGCTTTGTACGTTTCAATGCCGAAGGGGGAAGCACGGAGCAAGGTGAGCAGACCCACACAAATTTCTCCGGAATGTGGGAAGAACTGAGCGCGATTTCCAATGCAGGAGCGCAGGTAGAGGCCGAGCGTTTCACGCTGGAATCCGAAGGACAATACCTCACCAAGCACTATCGCCAACTTTCGCGCTTGCTGGAGCAGAAACAACTCACTTCGCCCTTGGAACTCGTAAATGCACTCTATGCCTATCTGGAGGAAGTCCACTCCAATTCCCGCATGAGCCTCACCAATCTGAGCTTCAAGGATGCCGCCCAGCCCGAACCACTCATGATTGATGAGGGAACGCTGGAACTGGACCTTCAGTTCAAGAACGGAGTGGGGGAATTTGAACTGCGCCCAACCGTGCGCATCAGTCAACTGTCCGTGTTGCAACCCTTCGTGCCCGTGCAGATTCCCTTTGCCGCGCTTGAGCAGGAGTGGCGCTGGTACGGCAAGCAACTCGACGTGTCAGCGTTTCAGGAATGGCTCACGGAGGCGGCAAAATCTGAGAAACCTGAAGCGACCTTGAGCCTCGCCGATGACGGGTTGCGTACATTTATACAGGCGCAACCAGAGTCCGGTTTGAGTGTGGTGCTAAAAACGCAGGGGGGGCCGGAAATCGCCCTCTCGGTGCAACTGGTGCTGGACCAGCCGTGGCCGACGGATTTCTCGCTCCAGCAACTCCGCTCCGGAAGCGGTCCGCTCAAGCAGGCGCTCCTGAAGTCCAGCACCTTGCGTGTGGAGGCCGTGGTGGACGATTCCGCGAAACTCGCCACTATGCTTGACTACATGATGGGCGGTGGGGCTGGGCAGTTGTTCCTGCTGCAACTGCGGCCCTACACAAAGATGCAGGGCAACGAGTTGCGCAGCAAACTGTTGGTGCAGCGGGGGCAGGCGAGTCTCAATGGACGTCCGGACGAACTCATCACCCTCATGATCCACGGGATGCTCGCCAACTGAGCCTCGTGTTCAGGGCAGGGAGTGCGACGCCTCACTGAGGTTACGGAGTTTTTGCAAGGCGAGGTCGCGTCCGAGAATCCCCAATCCACAATCCGGAGCCGCGATCAGCCGCTCCGCGTCAATGTGTTCGAGCGCGGCTTTGAGCCGTTCCCGGATTTCCTCCACCGACTCCACCCGGCTACTCGCGATCGTCACCACTCCAAGGATGATCGTGGTGGTCTTGTAGCGCTCCAGCAGCTTGAGATCGTTGTGGCGATGCGCGTCTTCCAGTGAAATCGCCATCACCGACGATGCCTCCATCGCATCGGCAATCTGGAGGTAGGATTCTTGCGGGGCTTTCGGATAGTCCTCGCGGTCAATGCGGTCTGGGTAGCCGCAGCACATGTGGACTGTCCGCATGACACCATCGGGGCAGCCGTGGAAGGCACGTTCCAGATTCTCCACGCCATACTCAAGGGCGCGTTCCGGATAGCGAGCAAAGAGTGGTTCGTCGATCTGGATGTGCCGACAGCCCGCTGTGGCTAGGCTGAGGACTTCTTGGTTCAACGCCTCAGCTATCGCCTTCCCTAGCGTGTTCAAATCCCCGTAGTGATCGTCCACAATCGTGTCTCCGACCGTCAGTGGTCCGGGCATGGTGATCTTCACGGGACAGTCGGTGGCTTGCTGTGCGCGTTTCCAGTCACTCGCGAGGAAAAGATCACGGGGCTGGATTGGCCCCCGCACGGTGGGCAGCAAGGCGCTGTAGTTCCCGCTACGCAAGGCCTTTTCAGTGAGGTTCTTGAAGTCAATACCTTCAAGGTGTCGGCAGTGGTAATGGATGTAGTTTTCGCGGGCGATCTCGCCATCGGTGGGAATGTCGATCCCGGCGTTCACCTGATCCTGTACGGCTTCATGGGTTCCGCGCTCAAGGATGGCTCCAGCCTTGTCTCCGAGCGCGTCTAGCGCCTCGGCCCAGTTGATGGTGGGGTCGGACGTGTCGCAATTGTCGAACCAATCTGGGAGTTTCACATATTCAGGTTTTGGGTAGGCGCCAATGGTGGTGGTTTGTAGGCTCATAGTTTTTCTAGCAGTGAGGATTCAAGCACAGCCCCCGGCACGGAGGCCGAGGACGATTGCGGAATAGTGCGGATGCTCCGGCGTGAGAATACCGTGTCGCACAAAGAAGTCGATGATGACAAGATTGCAGTTGAGTTTGATCTCATCGGTTTCAGCGACGAGACGGACCACTTCCTCGATGGGCAGCAGCTCAAAACCCTCAACCTCGCCGTCCGTGTTTTCCGGTTCAAAATCTTCCGGAAGCTCCAGATCGTAAGTGAAGAGCAAGTCGCGCTTGATGAGGCCGTAGTGATCCATGAAAACAGTGACAAATCCGTTGGGACGGCAGCGTTGTGCCAAGGACTCCGGGATTCCAGCTTCCTCCCAACACTCCCGGAGGGTGACCTCCCACGCGCTCTGTCCGGCAGTGAGTCCTCCTGCCACAAGCTGGTCGAGGTAGCCCGGATAGTGCGGACGATCCTTGGCGCGGCGGGCGATCCACATCCAGAGGCCCTCGGATTTTTCGACGAAACCATTGAGGTGAACGCCGTAGCTGCAAATCCCAAGGGGTTGTGCGGCGGCGCGTTCCACGAGCAGGAGTGGTTCATCGTCAAAACGGGTGGAAACACGGTACAACTCGTCCCGCCATCCGGGAACCCAGCCGCGTTTCCGCCACTCCGCCAACACCTCGCCCACAGCACTCGTCCGGGCTTCCGGCGTGTTGAGATGCTCCTGCACCCAAACCTCGGTATCCGTCACCCCAAACACAGCGCTGTGTTCCCGGAAACGGGACCGGTGGTCTTTGGGCACCCAACCGATGACGGTGTCGCCAATGCGCAAGGAGGCAAAGCGTGTGAGGTCGCGAGCATTGCAACGCCGCACCCAGCGCTGGAGGTTGTGATCGGGGTGGTGGAAGTCGTTCATAAGCAACTCAATCAATTTGAAGAAACTGTAGGCAGAATCTGCAGAAAACACAATGAAAAACCCTGTAGAAGGCGCTGTGCAAGAAAGGGGGACGAATGCCCTGAAACAACTTGCGCTATTGGTGTTGAAACCCTACGCTTAACGCAGTGGGCAAGCCATTTGCAGAACCGCAGGTGGAGCCATCTTTCCCTGCNTTGCGANGCNAAGTCCAACGAGCGCTTATGAAGTCGTTGCTCCAGCAGCGGGTACGCCAGTTTCTCGTCCACTCCTTTTTGTACTACCATTTGGGGGACTCCGTGATCTCGGACACGCAGTATGACCGGATTTGTCAGGAACTGAGAGCACTGCTCCAGCAGCATCCTCAACTTGAGGTGCCGTACCGCGATCTCACAGAACAGGCTTTAGGCACTGAAGCCTCNGGNTACACGATCCGCAAGTTCCCGCCCCCGCTTNTTAGTTCGGCCCTGCACCTGCTCTATCAGGCCCACTACCGGGCGCACCTGACTCTTGCCGAGTTCCTTGCACGGCAGGGTTACCGNAGCGCAGAGGCGGGCGCATGAGTGAAGCCGTGCCCGAAACCCCGGAAGCCGAATCCCTCGAACGGCTNGGCGCAGAGCTCTGGCAGCGCCGCAAACAAGCCGGTTACTCGCTCAGTGAAGTTGCGGACGCCATCCGAATCAACCAAGAGGTGTTGAAGACGATTGAGACCGGTCAGGTTGACTACGGTCCTGGACAGACCTTCATCCGCGGGTTCATGCGCTCCTACGCCGGCTTCCTCGACATGGATCCGCAGGTGTTTCAGGAGCGGCTCAACGCTATCATGGGCCCAGAAAACAAAACCGCCCCGCATCCGATCCTGCCCGTGCAGGACATCAAGAGCGACAGCCGCACCCAGAACCGTTGGGTTTGGGTGTCTGCAACAGTGGTGATNGTGGGGATGGCGGTTGCGTGGTATGTGATGGAGTCCCAGCTCGATTCTGGACCTTCGGAAGCCGCAGTCATTGTGGAACCGAAGCCAGCCACGGAAGCGACTCCGGAGCCGCAAGCCCCGGCATCGCAGGTGACGGAAACTGCTGAGTCCTCGGAGACTGTTGCCGAGGAACAGGCCGTGGTTGCTTCGGAAACCACCACAGCGCCAAACGCAGAGCAGACAGCCCGTCTTTCGGAAACCTTTCCTGCAGAACCGCAAGCCGTTGAGGTCGAAGAGGCCGTTGCAAAACCGATTCCCACTTCCGAACCAACCGCGCAAGCCGAGGAAAGTGAACCCGCCGAGGTAACAGCGGTCATGACAGAAGAGACGATTGCCGAAGCAGCGACAGCCGCAAGCATCGCGGGCGCCCAAGTCGCACCTCCCGGATTGCAACTCACGGTTGATGCCCACGAGCGGGTGTGGATCTCGCTGGAGATCGACGGGAAGACCGGAGTGGATGTGCTGCTGGAGGCCGGAGACACCTACGAGTGGGAAGCCACTGTGAGCTATGTGCTAACGGTGGGAAACGTCCACAGCGTGGAGGTGAAGCTCAACGGCAAACCCCTGAAACTGGATTCGTCTCAAGACCTGCTGCTCGACCACGTCCTCGACGCCTCGCTCCTGAACTGAATGCGTACCAGCCCTAGACGACGAGTGATGAGAGACGAGCGAGCAAACCTCCTCGACCCGCCCCAATTCCTGCACGGCAAGCGCTACCGTCCACTCAGTCAACACTACCGCGAGCGCTTCGGCACCAAGGTCTTCAAGGTCAGTGTTTCGGTTGCCGAAACCTGTCCCAACCGCGAAGGCATGGGGGGAATGCGTGTGTGTGTGTTCTGTGACGAATGGGGTTCCGCCGCCTACCACCAGCACCGCGATCTGCCCCTCCGCGAACAAATCCGGGTCAACCGCAAAGCAATCCGCCGCCGCTACCGGGCCGAGCGTTTTCTCGTGTATTTTCAGGCGTACACCAACACCTTTGGCCGCATCCGCACACTCCAACAACTTTACGAGGAAGCGCTGGAGGAGGAGGATGTGCTAGGTGTGGTTGTCGGCACCCGCCCGGATTGCTTGCCGCGAGCAATGCTGCGCACGATGGCGGCATTTGCCCGTGAGCGCTACCTTTCCGTTGAATTGGGTGTGCAAACGCTGGATGATGCGCAGTTGGAGTTTCTTGCGCGGGGACACGACCGGGCTTGTTCGTTGACGGCGATCCGCAAGCTCAAGGCGCTTCCGAACGTGAACCTGTGCGTCCACCTCATGTTCGGACTTCCAGGGGAAACGGACGCGCAACTTCGGGAAACGGCAGAGTTGCTTTCGGAACTAGGGGTTGATGGCGTGAAGTTGCATAACCTGCACGTTTTGAAAAACACACCGCTGGAGCAGCTTTACCGGCAAGGAGGGTTTGCACCGGTTAGCTTGGAAGCATACACCCGCAAGGTCGCCGTTTTTCTGGAACACCTCGCTCCGGAAATCGCAATTCATCGGCTGGCGGCGGTGGCATCGCGCTGGGATGAACTCGTGGCTCCGGAGTGGACCCGGGAGAAGATGCGCCCCACGCAGTTCATCGAGGATCATTTGACCGCAGCAAACACATGGCAGGGGCGCCTTTGGCAACCCGGACTGCCGAAACGACACACTCAGCAAGGAGGGATTTGACGCTGGAAGGAGAAGATCGGGTTGCAAAAATCATCGAAGTCGCCCGCAATGCAAAAGCCCACAACATGGTGCAGTTCGATGTGCGGGGCAAATCCGTACTCACCGATTATGTGCTGATTTGTGAAGCACGCTCACAGGCGCATGGCCGGGGGGTGTGCGAACGAGTCCGCGAAGGACTCAAGGAACTTGGAGTGCGCCCGGAGGGGCTGGAGGGCGAGCGCGAAGGAAACTGGATTCTGATGGACTATGGTGATGCGCTGCTCCACATCTTTCATCCGGAAATCCGCAGCTACTACGATTTGGAAAAACTGCATGAAGGTTGCCCCATGACGACTTGGGAAGACGAGGATTAGATGCTGCCCGGAACCGCAGCGGCGGCTGTGCGGAGGGCAACCGTGGTTCCGGAGTGGCGAACGGCGCTTGCTGCACTGCGGCTACACTCGCGGGTGCGCTGGGACGAGTCGCTGAAACGCCTCAACACTTGGCGCATTGGGGGCGTGGCGGATTGCGTGGTTGACGTGCAATCGCTGGACGACCTCGCGCAACTCCTGCCCTTCATCCAGAAGCAGCGGGTGCCGTGGACAGTGATCGGCAAGGGGTCGAACCTGCTGGTGCCCGACGAGGGCTGGCGGGGGCTGGTGCTGCACTTGGGCAAGGGCTTCAAGGATTGGGTGCCGTTGGAAGCCCCTCAGACCGTGAGGGTTGGCGCGGCGCTTGCCGATGTGACCTTTGCCCAGCGTTGCATCGAACCCGGTTGGGGCGGGATGGAATTTCTCGTCGGGGTTCCCGGAACCATCGGGGGGGCAGTGGCGATGAACGCTGGAGCGCATGGTGGCGAAATCGTGGATTTCCTCCGGGAGGTCTGCTGGCTGGACATGGGGGGCAACTTGCGTCACGCTCCTGCCGAGGCCATTGAATTCCACTATCGTTTTTCGGGACTCAATGCCTGTAACGGAGTGCTCGTGACCCACGCGACCTTTGAGCTGCGTGAATCCCAACCTCCGGAAGTTCGCAAACAAGTGGACGCCTGCTTGCGCTTCCGGGAGGAAAAGCAACCACGCAACCAGCCCAACTGTGGTTCGGTCTTCAAGAATCCAGAAGGCGACCACGCGGCTCGGTTGATTGAGGCGTCCGGACTCAAGGGCGCGGTGCGCGGCGGAATGCAGATCAGTTCGCTGCACGCAAACTTTATCGTGAACCGAGGTGAGGGTACGGCAGCAGACGCACTCGCCCTGATTGAACAGGCGCAGGAGCGTGTGTTTCAGGATCACGGCATCCGTTTGGAACCGGAAGTGCAGCACCTTAAGCCGTTACCGTTTGAAACACTTGTGCCGCTTCTGGCGTCATCCAGTCCTGTTTCCTAACCCGCATTGCAGCAAGGACGCTGCAAGCCATCCATGCAGGATCTGAAAGCATTCACCAACCGGCGAACGCCCCGGTACCCGAAGTCGCGCACACGTCTCCTCCGCAAGGAAGGCGGGTCGGCAGTGATCGCGGATCCGGGAAAACGCCGCACCCACTCCGTCTCACCACTGTCGAAACCGTTCTGGACGCGGCTGTTCGTGACGGGCGATCCGGTTGAGTCGCGGCACCTCATCCGGGGGTTGATGCTGACCCTCAGTTCCACCTTGCTGATGGCTGCGGTAGGCTGGATGGTGTGGGGCACCGCACTGGTGGCGATCCCCTACTTTCAGCAACCCCTCAAAAACATTCGCATTCACGGACTGAATCGGCTCACCGAGCAGGAGTTGTTAGGTGGCGTTGGCCTGAAGCCCGGAGAAGCCCTGCTCAACATTGATCCCTACGAACTCGCTACCCGGTTGCGCGCGCATCCCTTGGTCCGCGAGGTGGACTTGCGCCGTCAGTTCCCCCATCGTTTGCATCTCAACATTCAGGAGCATCAACCCGTAGCCCGTCTGCAAGCGGCTAACGAGGTGTTCCTGATCGATGCTGAACAGCGTGTTCTCCAACGCATCGTCAGCGGGCGTTTTTCGGCAGAAGATGCCCGCCTCATCTTGGTCACAGGGCTGCGCACCCAAGCGTTACAACCCGGCATGCAACTGCAATCCTCAGTGCTGGCCCAAGGACTGGAGATCTTGCAGGAACTCGCCGAGATGCCGCAGGCCACCCGCGCGGCACTGCGGGTGGATTTGTCGGAACCACAGAACCTCAAACTGGTGGTCTCGGTGGACGGACGCCGCAAGCCCTTGGAGGTACAGCTTGGCAGAGTCGGATTTGCTAACCGGGTGGAGCAGTTCCGGAAGCTCTACCCCTCGTTGCTGGGGACGCTGAAGAAGCCGCAGATGGTCGATCTCCGACACCCCGACCGTGTGAGTCTGCTCCAGTGAGCGCAGCCGATGGCGACACCGGATTGCTGGAAGGGTTGATCCAACAGAACCTACTCAATGAGGAGTTGCTGGGGCAGCTTGGCGATCATGCCGAACGACTTCCCGATTTGGAGCAGCTTCGGCAGTTGTTGGGGATGGAGCTGCTTGCCGAAGACGCTCTCCTGCCCCTGCTCTCCAAACGCTATGGCCTGCCCTTGCTTGCAGAGTCAACGGCTTCCTTGTCCCCATTTCCGGAAGCGGGTCGCTGCCGCGAGGTTTACGCGCAAACCGGCATTGTACTCATGGGAGACGAGCAGGCACGGATTGGGGTGTTGACGGTGCAAGCGGATTGGCTTGCCATGAATCGACTGGAACTGGAACCCGGAAGCCCGATCCAGTGGCGGCTGACCTCCCACGCCCGCTTGAGTTGGTTGGTGGCCGCGATGGCTCATCCACAGCGCTCGCAGGATGCCTCCACGCTTGAGGCGGCAGCACCCAAACTCCAGTCGTTGTTGGAAGAAGCGGTTCACCATCGGAGTTCCGATATTCATTTGGAGTCAGTGCCGGAGGGAGTGCAGGTGCGTTTTCGAGTGGACGGCATTCTCCAGCCCGGTCCACTGCTGCCAAAGTCGCTCCAGCCTTCGCTCTTCTCTCACATCAAGCTGTTGGCGGGCATGGACATCGCCATCCGGAGGCGCCCGCAGGATGGACATGCCGCTTACCACTCCCGCAGTGGCCGGGAGTTTGACCTGCGGGTTTCGAGCATGCCCGGAATCAACGGAGAAAAGCTGGTGTTGCGATTGCTCGACCAAATGCCGGTGCAGCATCGGCTGGAAGCTTTGGGCTTTCTCAAACAAGATATGGAGGCGCTGGAACAAGCCAGCCAGGCCGCTCATGGGTTGATCCTCATGGTGGGACCGACGGGCAGTGGCAAGACGACAACGCTCTACGCGATTCTCAACGCTCTCAACTCCAGTGAACGCCACATTTTCACGATTGAAAACCCAGTCGAGTATCAGGTTTCCGGAATCACACAAGTGTCGGTGAACCCAGAACAGGGACTGAGTTTTGCTGAAGCACTACGGGCTTCCTTGCGGCAGGACCCGGATGTGATTTTGGTGGGAGAGATTCGAGACGAAGAAACCGCAGAGGTGGCCGTCAAAGCTGCGCTGACCGGGCACTTGGTGTTGTCCACGCTTCACAGCGGCGATGCTGTGACGGCGGTGCAGCGTCTGCTGAACTTGGGAATTGCGCGTGACCTGCTCGCGGACACCCTCACACTGATTGTTTCACAGCGGCTGGTCCGGAAACTCTGTCCGCATAAGGAGGAAAACCCCGACTGCCCCCGCTGCCAAGGCACCGGCTATGCTGGGCGGATTCCGGTGTACGAGTTGCTGCGGGTCAATCGGTTGGTGCGGGACCGCATCCGCGCGGGGTACACCGGACGGGAACTGGTGGAGCCGCACAAGGATTTGCACTTTCAAACGATGGAGCAGACCGCCCAACGCTTGGTGCAGGAGCAACTGACAAACTGGCGGGAGGTGCGGCCCTTGTTGCTGGCAACGTAGTTCAATCTGCTCCCGGCACCACCAGTTCCACAAGTGCGTTGCGGATGAGGTCCGGGATGGGGAGGGGGCGACGCTGCTCCCGGTCCACATAAACATGGACGAAACGTCCGAGTGCAGCAGGCGAGTCACTGCCTGCGCGGAACAGTCCGATTTCGTAAATCACGCTGCGTTTGCCAAGGCGGGTGATGCGCAGGCCGGCGTCAATAATTTCCGGAAAACTGAGTTCTTGTAGAAAGCGGCAGCTCGTTTCGGCGACGATACCGAGTGCCGGAAGTTCCCGGAGGTCTTGGCCCGTTGCTGCGATGAGGTTGCCGTTGACGGCGGTGTCGAAGTAGGAGTAGTACACGACGTTGTTGACGTGCCCGTACATGTCGTTGTCCATCCAGCGCGTGGGGGTGGAGATGAACTTGCCGAAATGGGCGCGGGTTTCTTCAGCGGAATCCGGGAATGTGGGTGCGGTCATGGCTTGGGCAAGGAAATGGTCTTAAAGTTGAACCGATGATCAAGGATCGTAGCGCACTGTTCCGTTCGTTGGCAAGTGCTGGAGGTGTCATAGCACTTGCAGAGTCCCGGAGGGTGTGGGAAAGTGCTGGTTGCAACAACAACAATGACAAGTGGGGATTGGAGGCAAGATGAGTCAACCGGAACTGTGGATTCCAAAAACACGGAGCAAGGAAACGGCCTGTCAGGTGCCAGAGTCCATTCAAACGCAGGTGGTGGTTCGGCAGTACCAGAAACTCAAGGAGATTGCAGGAACACCAGGACAGCCCCGCCTGATCGTGATTGACGAGGAGGCCTATGGCGAGTGGGAGCAGGCGCAACAGGAGTTTCCCCCGGAAACCGGAGCCTTGTTGCTCGATTTCGGATCGCGTCCGGAGTTGACTGGAGACTCGGAAAAACTGCTGGGCTGGGTTTCGGCAGCAGGACTCACCGAGAGCCGCTGGGAGTTTCTGATCTTGCAAGGGTTGGAGACGCTTGCCGCTCGGAATCGTCTCCAAGCGCTGGAGGAAGCGCTGGGAGAACAGCGGAACCGACTGGAGGAACTCAACGAGATCGGAGTCTCGCTTTCCGGGGAGAAGAACCTGACGCGGCTTCTGCGACTGATCATCGCCAACGCAATGAAACTCACGCACGCCGATGGCGGCAGCCTCTACTTGCTGGAGCCGATTCCAGATGAACCGGAAGACCCGAACAATTACCTTGCCAACCAGCAGCTACATTTTGAAGTCCTCATCAACGATTCTCGGAAGATGTCTGCCGAGGCGATTTTGCTGGCGATCACACCGGATTCGATCTGCGGACAGGTCATCCTCACGGGCAAGCCGATCTTGCTTGACGATGTTTACGACCTGCCCCCGGATGGAGCGGTGCAGTGGGGCGGCAAGGCGGTGGACAAACGCTACGGCTATCGCACCAAGTCGATGCTCACGGTTCCCTTGCTCACCCACGAGGGACGGGTCGCCGGCGTCCTCCAACTGCTCAACCGCAAGCAACACCGGGAGCAGGTGCTTGGTGATGTTGCGGACATCCTCAAGGAGGTCTGCTCCTTCGACAACGAAGATCTGCGGGTGATCGAATCCATCGCTTCGCAGGCGGCGACGGCGCTCAGCAACGCCCAGTTACTCGGTTCTATCCACATCCTTTTCGATGGCTTCATCAATGCCAGCGTCAAAGCGATCGAGTCCCGCGATCCCACCACGTCCGGACACTCCAGCCGCGTAGCCACCCTGACNATTGCGTTGGCGGAGTTGGTCCACCAGATGCCTACCGGGAGGTTCCGGGACACGCATTTCTCCATCGATCAGCTTCACGAAATCCGCTATGCCTCGCTGCTGCACGATTTTGGAAAAATCGGAGTCCGGGAGCAGGTGCTGATCAAGGCAAAGAAGCTCTACCCCAACGAAGAACAGGCGGTGATGGACCGCTTTCGGTTGATCCGGCAGTCTCTGGAACTGTCCATGACCCGGAAGCAACTGGAGTATTTTCTGGAGAAATCCCGCGGGGACGCAGTTGCGGCCTATGGGCAGGGGCAGCAGGAATTGGAGGAACGTCTGCACGAGTTGGACGAGCAACTCGAGTTCGTCATCCGCTGTAATGAACCAACCGTGCTAGCGCAGGGTGGATTTGAGAAACTTCAGGAAATCGAACAACTCCGTTTTGCCCACCCTTCCGGGGTGGAGATGCCTTACCTCAACACAGGCGAGTTGCACTCGCTGTCGGTGCCAAAGGGATCNCTGAACGAGCAGGACCGCGCAGAAATCGAGTCCCACGTCACGCACACCTACAACTTCCTNCGCATCATTCCNTGGTCGGCAAACCTCAGTCAGGTGCCTGAAATCGCTCACGCCCATCACGAAAAGCTCAACGGTTCTGGATACCCGCGCAAGCTCAATGGGGGACAAATTCCCCTGCAGGCCAAGATGATGACGATCGCGGACATCTACGATGCGCTGACGGCGTGGGACCGACCCTACAAGAAAGCCATGCCTGCAGAGCGGGCGTTCAACATTTTGGGATTTGAGGCCAAGGACGGGAACATCGACACCGACCTGCTGGAGGTCTTCATCGACGCGAAGCTCTACACGTTGGTTTCTCGACCAAGAACGAACTGAAGTTNACACTATCGATTGTCACTGACTTGTGCTATAATTTTANGGTTTGAGCCGTTGCCATTGCTATGCGCCACTTTGACGTAAGAATCATTCGCTATCGAGAATCCGGAGTCCAGCAACGCGTGGTCAGCGGTGTGTTGATCATGGCCGTGCTGATGCTGGTGCTCGCGGCAGGANTCGGCGCGGGGGTGTACTTTCACCAGCAGTCTCAGAACATCGTGGAGCAGCAGCGCGTCATCCGGGATCAGGAGGCGAGCCAGGCCAAGTTGCAACGCCGGGTCGATATGTTCGACGAGCGCGAGGCCCGCATCGAGTTTTTGGAGGATTATGTCGCCGAACTCAAGCAATCCGCGCAAAGCAGCGAAACGGCCTACCGCAAGCATTTAGCCTTGGTGCGAGGTGGGATGGAAAAACTCGAGCAAGTTCACGACTTCATGTGTGAGCGACTGAATGTTCCCTGCGCTCCCAACCCCTACTCGATGAGCAATCCGCGTGAGGGCTTGCAGTGGTTAGAGGTTTTGCAGCAGGACTTCACACGCTTTGACGACGCCTTGCAGGAGTACGCCACCAAGCGGCAGACCTTTGAAGTGCAGGCGCACACGATTGCGCAACTCCGGACACANATTGACGAAGCCGAGCGNGATTTGGCNGAGCACATGGANTTCCTGCGCTTGCGGGAAGACACGATGCGGCGACTCTCCCAGAAGATCAGCAAGGCCACAGGCATCCCGTTGGATGCGGAAAGCCGCTCCACGAAACGCACCAAGGCCAAGAACAGCGGCGGCCCAACCCTGCTNGACCGGATGACGTTGAAGGGTTCTGGAGGGCCGATGTTGCCTGGGCAGTTGCGCGGCTACCTCTATGCGAACTCCGAGAAGTACGAGTTCGGAGTTCGGGTTTACGAAGGTTTGAGCGTGGTTGTCGAGCGCAATCGAACGCTCTGGCGACAGACCCCCACCGTCATTCCTGTGCGTAGTCGGCTACTCTCNGATCGTTTTGGAAAGCGCCACGATCCTTTCACCAAACGTCGGGAGTTTCACTCAGGACTGGACTTTATCGCCCGCAAGGGGTCTCCTATCTACGCTCCCGCCGATGGCATGGTGCGTCGGGCGAAACGCCATTTNGGATACGGGCTGATGGTGGAACTGAACCANGGGCGCGGCTTCTACCCGAACAGCAAGAAGACTGTCCGCTACCGCACTCGCTTTGCCCACCTCTCAAAAATCGTGGTGCGGCGTGGGCAGCGTGTGAAACGCGGGGATTTGCTGGGGCGTGTTGGCAGCACTGGGCGGAGCACAGGACCGCACCTTCATTACGAAATTCTGGTGAACGGACGCCATGCGGACCCCCTCGTCCCCATTCGTCGGTTTGCTCCCGGACAAAGACTCTATCATCGCTAAAGGAGGACACTATGGCCANGACCAGCAATTCNCCCCTGTCACAGAAAGAACTCGCCTACCTTGGCGAGGATTTGCATGTTGAAGGAACCGTGTATTGCACCAACCGGATGGTCATCAACGGCTCGGTGGCTGGCAGTGTGCAAGGCAAGGCCGAGGTGACGGTTGGCCGTCAGGGGGCGGTGCAGGGCAGTATNGATTGCTCGCAGGCCGTGATTTCTGGAAAGGTGCAGGGCAACCTGACCGTTCNCAANCGACTGGAGATTTCCGGAAGTGGCCNCATTAAAGGTGAGATCAACGTGCAGCCCGGTCAGATGATCATCCGGGAGGGTGCAGTGCTTGAGGGCAGTTGTGTCGCTTTGCCGCCTCAAGCAGTCGTANCGCTGGCCAAACGGACGCTTCCGGAATCGGCTACCGGAACCTCCTGATTTTCGGATTCCGGGAAGGGCTTGGACCGCGCACCGCCTTCCAAACGCGCCATGGACTACCGCAAGACCCGACCACAACCCCAGCAACGACGACCCCGGAAACCNTTGGTTTCCTCAGCGTCTCCCACACCTCGTCCTCTCAAAAATCAGGATCGTATTGTTTACGTCCGGGGCTTGTTTGCCCCACCGAAGGGCGAGGACGNCTTACGCGTGGACCGCGAGGCCGCCGAGTGGCANGCGTTGTTCACGATGGTGTTGCTCGCCAGCTTTGTACTGGTGATCGGGTTGATCATGGTNGTTGGAGATTACGGCTGGCTGGCGATTGAGAAACTAGAGGCNCGGGAGCAGCAGTTGCAGGCGGAACTACTGTCTATGCAAACAGACGAGGAACGCTTGCGGCGAGAAGTGGTCGCCCTGCGTTCCGATCCAGTCTATCTGGAAGCCACGGCCCGGACCATGCTGGGGTTGGCAAAACCGGCCGAGCGCATCCTGCGGCTCCCGGAATCCCTGCGGGTGGAGCAGGCCGAAACCGGACTGGCCCGGCTCAGTCGGTAGGCAGCACNAGAATCTCGGATTGCAAGGTCAGCAGCCGCTCCCGCATTTCTGGGGGCATTGGCGCTTTCTGATTGGTCCGGTAATCGTAGCACACCCCCAGCCCTTCTCCTTCCGCGGCGACCACCCCCAATTGCTCACTGACCAGCCGATGGTGAATCACCATGCGATCCTCTCCCAGCGACACGGCTCGTGCTCCTGCGTGGATCGTGTCCGGAAAGGTCACGGGGGCGCGATAGCGACACTGGATGGACGCGAGGATCGTGCCCACTCCCGTCTGCTTCATGCTTTCCGAAACCCCGATGGNATCGAAAAAAAGGAGGCGAACGTGTTCCATCCAGCGGATGTACACCGTGTTGTTGACGTGTTGCATCGCATCGTGATCGCCCCAGTACACGGGAATCTGCATGGTGATCGGATACGGCTCTAGCAGTTCTTCGATGGCACTCATTTTCAATCGTGAAACCAGATGGTGNATCAATCAGCCAGCATTATGAAATGCACTGGAACAGAATACCAGAACCAATGACGGTGACCCACGAACAATCCTCCGGCCCCCAACGCCGTGCCGTGGTGGTCTGCAATGGCGAGGCGCCAACACGGGATCTGCTGCTCCAGAAGTGGTCNGCCGTAGATTTGCGGGTGGCGGCGGATGGCGGGGGCAACACCCTTGCGGCGCTGGGCTTGTCGCCCGATGTGGTGGTGGGTGACTTGGATTCGCTCTCCCCGGAAGTCCGGAAGAGNCTGCCCCCTGAAGCGATTTACCATGTACCGGAGCAGGACACCAACGATGCCGACAAGGCGATTCACCACTGTCTGGAACAGGGCATGACGGAGGTTCACCTGTTTGGAGCGGACGGCGGGCGGGCCGATCAGTTTCTCGCAAACCTTGAGGTGATGCTGCGCTACTCCCGGGAAGCCCGGCTGGTGTTGTGGTCCTCACGGGAGCGNATGGAGTTCATTCACGATTCATGGCAGGAAACGCTGGCTCCAGAGACGGTTGTTTCACTGTTGCCGATCTTTGGCCCCGTGCAGAGTGTGGTCACAAGCGGATTAGCGTACCCACTGGAAGGGCGTCACCTGATTCCGGGACANCCGCCCTCTGGAGTGTCCAACCAAGTGACTGACGAAACGGTGCGGATCTCCTGTGAATCCGGAGCCTTGCTGCTCTGCGTTCAACACACTCCGAACGGCGTGTCGCCCGTGTTTTCACGTTGACTTTCCAAACAAAACTGCAATACTTTCAAGAGGCTGTGGGTCGGTAGCTCAGTTGGTAGAGCATCTGACTTTTAATCAGGTGGTCCGGGGTTCGAGACCCCGCCGACCCACCACTTTT
>PANO01000060.1 GCA_002707655.1 Deltaproteobacteria bacterium | reverse complement strand
CTGTTTCAGGGTCGTTTCCAACCAACATGGGCGCAAGTGGTCGCAAACACCCAAATTGTGCCAAAACCTCGCTTGCTTGCGGGGGCTGAACCGCCCGACGGTGTGCCCGTCAAGCTGCTGCGCGTCGCCAAGACGGCCGAGACCTTCGGGGCGGTGATGACAACGCTGGTGAGCGAGCCGTCCAGCCAACTCAAGGCGTGGAAGCACTTTGCGGTCAACCTGGAGCGCGACTTCGGCACAAACGACACCGCGCTGGAGTCCGCCACCGGAGCGGCCTTCAACAACAGCTTGCAGGACTCCGAGGTGGTCCCGGCGGGCAGCCCGGCCTCGACCATCCAGAAGGACACGCTGGTCGAGAAGATGACGCAGGCGCTCAAGGACGGGACCTTCAAGGCGATCCCGGACGGCGCGGGCAGCGTCGTGGAGAGTGCCGTGGTCGCGGAGATCGAGACGGCGACGGAGGCGCTGAACACGGCGGTGTTGGACGCGGCGGTCAACCCCCCGACGCTGGTGGAAGTCACCCTTGTGCCCTCCCCCTCGCTGGTCGCCACGCCGGGCTACAGCTTCAGCACCTCCGAAAACGGCACCATCAGCTACGCCGGGGGCTGCTCCAGCACAACCACCTCCGCGTTCGGTTTTCTTGTCAGGCACGCGAATTTGTGACACTTCTTGTAAATGTGTCACAGCCCCCTCAACGTGCCACACAAATGCTCTGCTGAAATCATGGGAGGTGGTGTGACTTCGGAAAGGGCTGGGAGCGGAGTCCAGCCGTGATTTTCAGCTTCGTTTCAAGAGCAGCAGGTTCCCGGTCAGAGTGAGGCCCACGCCAAGGAGAGCGGGGAGGGTCTAAGCGTAGCTCTCGAAGAGGGTGGAGAGGCCTAGGGCAACGAAGGGGAAGAGCAAGGTGGCCACGAAGTCAAAGCTCTTTCCGGACACGAACACCATCTACAGCATCAATCCTGCTCCGTAGGTCATCGCCCAAGCGTTGGACGACATCACCGAGATTCCAACCTTTTGGTTGCGGGCGGAGGCGAGAAGGGTGACCACAACGGACAGCCCAAGTCCATACAATCCAGACTCGTTGGCCTCAAAGTTTTGCACCTCGGGCCAGAAAACGAGACCAATTTTGCACAACCCACCCCGCCCCCTGCAGTACCCTGCGATCTAGCGGATGCCGAATCCACGATCTCCAGTTGCACAACTCTTTGTGCGAGCAGCCGGAGCGTCCAGTTGGGGATGCCCAGTCGCATCGCTGGAGGTCGGAGTCTGCTGGTGAACGTACTCAACCTTGCCGTGGAAACCTGGGAAACGGGAACCGACAAAACCAAAGCGGACCTCGCGCAGGAAAGCGGGCAGTGGGGCACCCATCTCGAAAAAATCGGAACTTGGCGCACCCGCAGCCTGGACAAGTACCTCCCCCAAAAACCGCACTGGCGCAAGGCCGTGCAGACCACCCGCCATGTGCTGCGCCACACCCCGGAGGGCCGGCCTCTGCGCACCTCACTGACCGAACGGCTGGAGGAACTGGAGTCGTTGCTCCACCACTCCCGTTTTTGGAGGAAGCGGCCTTTGGGGTCAGTTGGATGGAGCGCTGTCTGATGGCAGGGGNGGTGCTTCCTTTTGCTCCAGAGCCGACGAGGGTTTTTCCTCTGCCACCGGGANCGTCACCGCCTCTTGCCCGGTGGAGGCAGGCGNGGCCTGCTGGGTGGTTGGAATCGTGGGGGTTGNCTCCAACTNACGAACAACCGAATCCTTGGAGGTTTCGGAGGAGAGCAACGCAAGGGAGAGCGAAGTCAGCATGAAGACAATGGCGACTCCAGTGGTGATCTTGCCCACGCCCGTCATTTGCCCCCGGACAGAATTGGCCTGCCCCACGCCGCCAAAGGCTGCGCCAAGCTCGGCACCGCGTCCGGATTGCAGGAGGACGAAGAAAATGATCATCAGNCAAGCAACGACGTGAATGATCAGCAGCAATGTGAACATGGTGTGTTTTAGTAATTCAAGGTTGGTTTGGTGAAAGCATTCAGGATTCAGTACTCAGAAATTTTAGCATCTCAATTTACGCAAGCTTCNAAATCCGGACACNTCGTGCGGCAATCTCNGCATTTTGCGTAAATCCTAAGANAAAAGACTAAANACCAGTGCACTGCACTAAATGGCAAAGNCTCCTGACTCCTGAATTCTGACTCCTTCTGATTAACCGCCAGCAAGGACGATCNGGCGGAAATCCTCCGGCTTGAGGCTGGCTCCGCCCACAAGCGCCCCGTCAATGTCAGACTGACCCAGCAGGGTTTCGGCNTTTCCAGCGTTGACGCTCCCGCCGTAAAGGATTTGCAAATTAGNGGCGATTTNCGCAGAGGCCAAATTAGCGGCTTCCTGCCGAATCACCTGGTGCATGGCGTTCGCTTGTTCTGGAGTCGCGGTGCGGCCTGTGCCAATCGCCCAAACCGGCTCGTAGGCCACCACGCAGCGTCCGAGGTCATCCGGATTGAGTTCGGCCAGCCCTTGGCGCAACTGCCGGATCACCACGGCTTCATGAACGTCCTGTTCGCGCTCCTCCAGCACTTCGCCCACGCACAGCACGGGGCGGATGGCGTGTTGCAGCAGAATGCCGATTTTCTGGCGGATGAACTCGTCTGTTTCGGCAAACAAGCTGCGGCGCTCCGAGTGCCCGACAATGCAAACCTGCACTCCGGATGCCTGCAAGATCGTAGCGGGAACCTCGCCCGTGAAGGCTCCGGACGTTTGTGTGTGCACGTTTTGCGCACCCACAAGAATCCGCGAACCCTGTACCGTCTCGCAAACCACCGGGATCAGCGGAAAGGGTGGACAGAGGGCGATTTCGCAGCTCGTGCGCTCCAGTTCTGGACGCAGTGCCGCAAACAACTCGGACGCCAGCACCGCTGAGCCGTGCATCTTCCAGTTTCCTGCGATCAGTTTTTTCCGCAATCCCAATTTCGGCTCAAGTGCAAAACAGATCAATTTAGCAAATTTGCTTGGAAACTCAAGCGAATCCGGAAAATCGGGACTTCAGACTGCGAGTTGCATTTTGTTCAAGTTCTGGTCATCCTGATGCTTTTGGAGGAAATCATGAGCTTGGACGAACTAAGAGCGCAGATAAACGAGATTGATGCAGATCTGCTGGCACTGATCAACCGCCGGGCACGATGTGTGGTGGAAATTGGAAAAATCAAGCGCCGCACACAGGCAGCGGTGCTGGTTCCGGAGCGGGAGCGGGAGTTGTTCGCCCGGCTGGTGGAACTCAACGAAGGGCCGATCAGCGAGGTCATGCTACGCCAGATTTTTCAGGAAATCATCAACACCCTCAAAGTGCTCCAACGTCCGGGAAAGGACTCGTCCGCAGAAGTTCCGGAACTGCGGGTCAGTTGACCTGCAGCAGTTCCACCTCGAAGCGCAGAACGGCGTTGGGTGGAATGAGATCAGGCACTCCCTGCTCGCCATAAGCGAGGTGTGGCGGGACGACCAGCTCCCATTTTGCGCCCTCCCGCATGAGTTGCAGGGCTTCTGTCCAGCCCGAAATCAACCCGTTCACCGGGAAACTGATCGGCTTGCCGCGTCGGTAGGAACTGTCGAACTCGGACCCCTCCACCAACAGGCCCCGATAGTGGACCAACACAGTCGAGGCGGCGGTGGGTTGGGCACCTGTGCCCTCCTGAAGGATGCGATATTGCAGGCCACTGTCGGTGACGATCACGCCTACTTGCTGGGGGTTGCTTTCCAAAAGTTCTTGATTTTGCTGCATAAATTTTTCCGTGGCTACTTGAATGGCTTTTTGTTTTTCCGGATCAAAGCGACCTTCAAGGAGAAAATAACCCGTCAAGACCGCGCCAACGATCATGAGTGCAATGGCGAGGGGACGCTTGAGGCGTTTCATAGAGAATTTTTCCGTCAGCAAATACGGTTTGATTCTCCAGATTTTTCAGGTCAGGTGCAATGCGATTGGAAAAATACGGCCCCTGAATTTTTGAAATCCCCACTCAACAACCCAAGACTCTCTATGCCTAAACCCCCCTTTTCTGCATGAACTTCACGACATTACGGTCCTCCAAGTCCACGAGAGGGCTGGCCTTCATGGGACTGGCCCTGATCGGAGGTGGATGCTTTGCCCTGCCCTATCAACACGCCCTCAACACACTCGAGCCGCTCACGGCGGTGTATGGCGTGTTTATCTGGGCCTTGCTGTTTTCCGCGCCCGGCGCATGGGCGTTGCGGCGCAACACGCGATTTTCACCAAAGGTGGCGCTGTTGCTCATCGCTATTTCCTTGTCCGGAGTGTTGGGAAACTTCGCGGTCTGCACCGCCCTGCAAGGCGGTTCGCCCACGCTGGTGATCATTGTCAGCCGTATCGAGATCGTGCTGGCTTTGCTGTTGGGCTGGGGATTGCTGCGCGAGGTCGTGGCCCCCAAGGTGTGGGTGGCGGTCGGCATCATGCTGCTGGGCATCACCCTGATGCGTCACGACTCCCTCAGCATCGAGGACGGCTCCGGGGGCTTCGTGCTTTGGGCGTTGATCACGGCCTTCAGCTTCGCGCTGATGCAGGTGCTCTCAAAGCTTATCATCAGCCAAATCGACCCGCAGGCGCTCAACGTCTGCCGCCTGATGATCGCACTGGCGGTCCTCAGCGTGGTTCCGGGAGTGCTGGGGCAGGTGCAGGCGATGCCCTTGGCCACCTGGGGTTGGCTGGGACTGGCAGCGTTTTTCGGACCTTTCCTTGGGCGCGTCGCCTACACCTACGCCCTGCGCGACNTCAGCATTGCCAAGGCCATGACTGTCGGCACCTTCGCTCCGGTGCTGACGCTGTTGCTGGAGTACCTCTTGTTCGGACGNGTGTTGCGGTGGTTCGAGCTTTCCGGCGGAGCCTTGGTGATGAGCGGAATTCTACTGTCCTTCCTTCGGCTCTCGTTTTTCNGACGGCAGTTCTGAGTAANTNGTTTTGAGCCAGCCCAATGCCCCGGAAGAGGTCGGAGGCCGTCAGCGCCGTAGGGGGTAGCCCCTCTTGAACAAGCTGATCGGCGGCGAGTCCGTGGAGGTAGACCCCGACAAGGGCGGCGGCGAGGGGCGAGCAGCCCCGCGCAAGCAAGCCGCCGATCATGCCGCTGAGGACATCTCCAGACCCAGCGGTGGCGAGCCCTGCATTGCCTGTGGGATTGAGGAAGACGGCGCCATCCGGAGCGGCGACCACGGTGCGTGATCCCTTCAGCACCAGCACAACTCCCCACGCTTGCGCCCAGCGGCGGGTAGTGGCGATCCGGGACGCCTGAATTTCAGCAACGCTCTGTCCGCACAACCTTGACAACTCCTTGGGGTGCGGAGTGATCACCGTTGGTCCGGAGCATTCCACCAAATCCTGTCCNCTCAAGTGGTTCAAACCGTCGGCATCCACCAACAGTGGCGCCTCGGTTTNCATGACAAACGTCCGGACGAACTCCCCGGTTTCGGAGTGATTGCCAAGACCACAACCCAACACAACCGCATTGCGTGAAGTGGCATGGCTTAGGGCGGCATCCGTGTGTTCCGGCGTGAGAAAATCTGGAGAACCCGGCGAGGAGAGCGTCATCACTTCGGGCGGCTGGCTGGGCAAACCATCCCGGAAACGTTCGGGCACAAAGGCGGAGACGAGGCCAGTCCCGGATTTGAGGGCAGCGGTGGCGGCAAGAGTTGCAGCCCCGCCCATGCCTGCCGAGCCGCAAACCGTGAGCAGGTGTCCGAAATAACCCTTGTGCGAATCGTCCGGAACGTCGGGGAGCAAACTTGAGATCGCCTGCCGAGTGAGTTGCCATATTCTGGGACCCTGCTCTGACCAGTGCGGTGGGATGGAAATATCCGGAATCGTGATTTTCCCGCAAAACTCGGCTCCGGGCTGTTGGAAGCATCCTGGTTTGCCGATCTGGAAGCAGACCGTGTGATGGCAGCGCACCGCGACTCCGTGCAGGCGGCTGTCGTCGGAATTGATGCCGGACGGCACATCGAGCGCAACACGGAGGGCACGGGAGTTGGCATTGATCGTCTCAATCCATTCGTGATGGGCACCTTCGATTTTTCGCTCCAAACCAATGCCAAAAATCGCGTCGAGGATCACGTCGGCTCGCTCCAGCCAGCGTATGGCTTCTGGACTCGGAAAGGATACACTCTCGCCGAAATGAGACCAGAGGTGCTGGTTGGTGCGGGCGTCATCGGTTTTGGCCTCGCCTGCGTCAATCACGGAAACGTGAAAGCCCCGATTGACGAGCAGTCGTGCAACCGCAAAACCGTCCCCACCGTTGTTGCCCCGTCCACAGCAGACCACCACCCTTGCTTCCGGACGTTCCCGCAGGATTTCGGCTTCCACAAGATCGGCCACGCTGCGGGCGGCGTTTTCCATGAGGATGAGCCCCGGAATTCCCAGTGCCTCGATGGCGTGTTGGTCCATGGCCCGCATTGTTCCCGAGTCGGCCAAACGCTGAAACTGTTTCCACGGNAGGTTTGGATNGTGCCATGCAGGTCCGGGATGCTTGGCAAAATCGTCGGCAGGATCAGACATGGGAAGCCTCGTCAATGCGTTCGGTGTGGAAGCGATACTCGTGCCGATCTTCCTCCTTGAGCGTTTCGACCAACTGCTTCACATCCTGAGTGCGCCGCAGGTCGCAGACCAAGAGGGCGTCCTCGGTTTCGANGATGACAAGATTTTCCACGCCGATGCTCGTGACCAGCTTCTTGCTGCTGATGATCAGTGAATTGCGCGTGTCCCGGCAAATGACGTTGCCCCGCAGCACATTGCCGTTCGTGTCCTTCTCGGAAACTTGATGCAAGCTTTCCCAACTGCCGAGGTCGCTCCAAGCAATGTCCACAGGCAGTACNGCGACGCGCTGCGATTTTTCCATCACCGCGTAGTCAATCGAAATGCTTGCAGTGGCTGCAAACACCTGTGCAACTGCTTCTGGGGTGGGTGATTTTCCCGCGTGTGGTCGTAACGGTTCAAATGCCTCGAAAAGCTTTGGCGCGTGTTGCCGGAATTCTTGGAGAAAGGTGGCGGCGGTGGCGAGAAAGATGCCCGCATTCCAGGTGTAGTCCGGGGAGTTTGCCAGCCGTTGGGCGGTTTCGGCATCCGGCTTCTCGACGAAGCGGGAAACCCGGAACCCCACTGAAAGAGGGGCTCCCGACTGGATGTAGCCGTAGCCGGTTTCCGGGTGGTCGGGGCGGATGCCAAATGTGATCAGCCAGCCCTCTTCCGCCAGTGGGACTGCGCTGCGAACCGCCTCCACAAAACCTTCCGGATTTCCAATGAGATGATCGGCAGAGACCACCAGCAGCGGTTCGTCCTGCTGATCCTCCGGAATCTGGAGNGCCCCCCACAGTACCGCCGGAGCGGTGTTGCGGCCAACGGGTTCCAGCAAAACATGGTCGTCNGGAAACCCTGAAACNATCTGTGCCAACTGGAGTCGNAACTCATGCTCGTGGGACTGGGAACCGATCACCCAGAGGTTTTCCGGAGGAACGAGCGGGGCGAGACGCTGACAGGTTTCTTGAAAAAGTGACTCGTGCGTGGCTCCCAAGGCAAGGAACTGTTTGGGACTCATGGTGCGGCTGTAAGGCCAGAGGCGAGTGCCGCTGCCGCCAGCAAGAAGAATCGCGTACATCCGGTGAAACGGAAAGGGGTTGCAAAATTGCCCGAAGTGGGAGTCCTCAAATTATGCGGGAAATCGCCTCACACGACAACCCCATGCTGGATTTTAGTGTTTTATCTTGCTACATGATTGGAGTCTATGGTGCGATAGCACGGTTAGATTCTTTCTTTATACACGAAGGGATGTCCGAAAAAANCACTCATTTGGCCCAGGTCNCTGCCGCCNAGCNCAGTCGGTTGGCTGACTTTGTGGTGCTGACCAAGCCGCGACTGCTGGTTATGGTGCTGGTGAGCACCTGCATCGGCTACGCCTTGGCCGAACCCGTGCAGCACAATCCCCTGCTGATTTTGGGCATGGTGATCGGTACGGGATTGGTGGGCGCCGCAGCCCATGTTTTCAATCAGTGCTGGGAGGTGAAGCGCGATGCGCTCATGCACCGCACCCGCAACCGTCCCCTGCCTGAAGGACGCATTGCACTGGAGGAAGCCTTCTGGCTGGGAATGAGTCTGGCCGTTTCCGGACTGTTGCTCTTGGTGTGGAGCGTGAACCTGNTGACCGCGCTACTGGGGTTGGTGACGTTGCTTTCCTACATTCTTGCGTACACACCCCTCAAATCTCTCACTCCTGCAAACACATGGGTGGGTGCCGTGACTGGTGCCTTGCCGCCTGTGATGGGCTGGACTGCCGCGACCGGAGAGTTGAGTTGGTCCGCACTTCCGATCTTCTTACTGCTCTACTTCTGGCAACTGCCCCACTTCTTTGCCATCGCGTGGATGTACCGCGAGGACTACACACGCGGCGGCTTCCGGATGCTCTCCCACAATGATCCGCATGGACGGCGCACGGCATGGTACACTTTGATCAACTGCGTGCTGCTGCTGCTGGCGAGTGTTTCGATCTACTGGGCGGGGCAGGCGGGTTTGATTTACTTGGTCGGCTCAACCCTGCTCGGATTTGGTGTCTTGGGGTATGCCGTGTGGTTTTTCTGGAGCCGGACCTACGTAAATGCACGGAGAGTGTTTTTGATGACAATTATTTATTTTCCGGTACTATGTATTGTGGTCATTCTGGACCGAATTCTGCTCTAACTGTACGGAGTTGTTGAATGAGTGAGCAAAACGAAGCAGAGGTCTTGACCTCGAAAGTGTTTTGGGTCGTGTTTTCGGGTGCGGTCCTTTTCATGCTGTCTGTTATTCTGTTTGTCTTATGAACCTGCGCAGCCCATGCTGCGCATCCTGAATCTGAGTCTCTAGGCGGAACATGCTTGAATATTTTGTGAAAAACGCGTCGAGCTACGGTGGTGAAATCGACTGGCTCTTCGACTTGATCACCTACATGGTGGGGTTCTGGTTCCTGCTGACCTTCGCGGTGTTGGTGTACCTGCTCCTCAAGTTCCGCTACCGAGAAGGGGTTGCGGCGAAGTATATCACCGGAGAGCAGCATCACGAAAAGAGGTGGATCCACTGGCCGCACAACATCATCATCGTTTTCGATGTGGTGCTGATCGCCGGTGCCATCTTGGTCTGGGTACAGATAAAGCAAACCATGCCGCCCAAGGACGATGCGATCCGGGTGATCGGCCAGCAGTGGAGTTGGGCCTTCACCCACTCGGGTCCAGATGGAAAGCTCGATACCGAGGATGACATCAAGACCGTCAACGACCTGCATGTGGAAGTGAATAAGGTTTACCACTTTGAGCTGCAATCCCGCGACGTGCTGCACAACTTCGCGGTTCCGGCCTTCCGGCTCCGGCAGGACATTATTCCGGGAAGGACGATTGCAGGTTGGTTTGAACCGACNCTGACGGGCACTTACGACATCCAGTGCGCTGAAATGTGTGGCCACGGCCACGGCATCATGAGCGCGGCCATCACCGTCCACACCCCGGAGAGCTACCAACAGACGATGGAGTCGATCCGTAACGGCACTTACGAGAGTGACTACCTGCGTCGCCTGAAGGAGGCTCCGACCCCTATACCGGGAACCGTCAAGGTTTCAGACCCGGACTCCTACGCAACTTTGTTGGCCAAAAGCTTCTAAACCTGCATCCGCACTTGAGACGGAGAACCCCATGAGCGAAACCGCCCCTGCTACCGCGCAAGAACACGCGCACGAGGAACACCACGAGATGGGCTTCCTAGAGAAGTACGTCTTCCCCACCGATCACAAGATGATCGGGTTCCAGTACATATTCACCGGCATGTTCATGGCCGCTGTCGGGGGCTACTTCGCCTACGCCTTCCGGATGCAGCTCGCCTTTCCGGACATGGACGTGCCGCTCTTTGGGCAGGTGACTCCCCANGTTTACAACATGCTCATCACCAACCACGGCACGATCATGATCTTCTGGGTGGCGATGCCCGTGCTGGTCGCAGGCTTCGGCAACTACCTGATTCCGCTCATGATCGGGTGCGACGACATGGTGTTTCCGCGCATCAACCGGCTTTCCTACCAAATTTTCTTTGTCAGTACCGTGGTGCTGATCATCTCCTTTTTNGTGAAGGGCGGAGGGTTTGGTGGCGCGTGGACGGCCTATCCCCCGCTTTCTTCGGTTCCGGAATACAACCTCACGAACTGGGGTTCTTCGCTGTGGATCGTTGCGGTCACACTAGAAATCATCGCCTTCCTGCTCGGTGGNATCAACTTTGTCACCACCACCATGAACGCCCGCGCTCCGGGCATGAAGATGATGGACATCCCCATCGTCATCTGGATGATCAACATCGCGGTCATCATGTTTATGGCCTCGGTCGGCCCGTTGGTTGCGGGGGCGATCATGCTCTTCATGGACCAGCGCATCGGCACGGCCTTCTTCCTGCCCGCGGGGGGAGGCGACCCGGTCCTCTGGCAGCACCTCTTCTGGTTCTTCGGGCATCCGGAGGTTTATGTGGTGCTCTTCCCGACCCTTGGCCTTGTCGCGGACATCATCACGACCTTCTCCCGCAAGAAACTCTGGGGCTACCGAACGATCCTCTACACCACCATCGCCACCGGTGGTTTGGCTTTCGTGGTTTGGGCACACCACCAGTTCATCGCTGGAATTGATCCGCGCATGGCAAATGTCTTCGTGGTGACCACAGTGCTCATCTCCATCCCAATCGCCGAGGTACTCTTCTGCTACATCGCCACGCTCTACGGCGGCTCGATCCGCTTCACNGTGCCGATGCTCTGGGCGCTTGGCTTCCTGATGACCTTCCTGCTCGGNGGCGTGACNGGNNTNTANCTNGGAGCCAGCGGACTGGACATCTACTTCCACGACAGCTACTTCGTGGTCGCCCACTTCCACTACACCTTCTTCCCGATCACAATCATTGGCATGTTCGGAGCGCTCTACTACTGGTTCCCGAAAATGTTCGGTCGGCATCTCAACGAGTTTTGGGGAAAGGTTCATTTCTGGGGAACGCTGATCCCGTTCAACGGNATCTTCCTCCCCCTCTTTCTGCTTGGCATGGCCGGGCAGCACCGCCGCATTTACAATTACCNGCACTTCCCAGATCTCGCTTCTCCGGANCTTCAGGGGTTGCGCGTGTTCGCCACCATATCCCTAGTGATCATGCTGCTCTTTCAGATCCCTTTCCTGATCAACTTCTTCGGCAGCATGTTCCGGGGCAGAAAGGCAGAACCGAACCCTTGGAAGGCAAACACGCTGGAGTGGATTGTCCCTTCTCCACCACCGCACGGCAATTTCAAGGAACTGCCCAGCGTCTACCGCGGACCCTACGAGTACAGCGTACCCGGCAACCGGGAGGACTACTGGCCTCAACATATGCCGGGTCGAAATTAAATTAAACACTGAAACTAGGTGAGGGGTTTCCCTCGCTGAACCTTTGCCCAAGAAGACTCTCATGATGCACAGTCCCATCGCCACGCGCAGAACTGCAACAGGCATCCCCACCGGACGGCTGGCCGTTTGGTGGGTACTCACCTCCGAGGTGTTCATTTTCGGGGGCTTGATCATGTGCTTTGTGCTCTACAAGTTCAATGGGGCTCCGGGGTTTGAGGAGGCTTCAATGACCAACACCCCGGCGGGTGCGTTCAACACCTTTGTGCTGTTGACCTCTAGCCTGACCATCGTGCTGGCCCATGCTGCTGCCGAACGGAAAGAACTCAAGAAGTGTTTTAAATACATTTGGTTTACGATCTTCGGTGGCTTGGTGTTCGCGCTGGTGAAGACTTACGAGTACACCTCAAAGATTTTTCCGGAGTGGTACCACACACCTGCGACACATGAACCGATCACGATCTTCAGCAACGTTTTTTGGTCGTTCTACTTCACGGCAACCGGATTGCACGCACTGCATGTGTTCGGTGGCATGATCATCATGGCAATGATCTCAATGGATGTGCTGAAGGGTCGCAACCTCCAGCGGGTCGAGTTGATCGGACTCTACTGGCACTTTGTTGATATTGTTTGGATCTTCTTGTTTCCCCTCCTCTACATCGCAAATTTCTGAGCGAAACCCACAGCCGCTAGAACCATGTCAGACGCTGCTCACGCCCATCCCAACTATGTCAAGATCTGGGTCATCCTCCTAGTCTTGCTCACCGTCAGCATCCTTGGCCCAATGCTGGAGATTCCGTGGTTGACGGTCGCCACCGCCTTTGGCATCGCGATCATCAAGACCCTGATGGTGGCAGCGAACTTCATGCACCTGAAGTTCGAGAAGCAAATCATCTGGTTTTTGCTGACCATCGCCTTCGTCTTCCTCGGAGTGTTCTTCTTCGGAGTCGCCTCCGACATTGTGAAAACCGATGGGGCCAACGTGGATGGCATCATCCAGTGGCAGGATTGCATCGCGAACCAGTCCTGCACGATCGAGCAGAGAGTCAAGTGAACCGGAAGGCACTCTCCACGCTGTTGATCACAGCGGAGTCTTACGACTCGGCGCCTGCACCGCAGCGTCTGTTGATCGACAGTCGGCAATTCGGAATGCTACTTTTCATCGTGACAGAGGTGATGTTCTTTGCCTCGTTGGTCAGCGCCTACCTGATCATCCGCTCCGGACTTGACGAGTGGCCTCCGTGGGGACAGCCCCGACTACCGATCTGGTCTACGGCATTTAACACCGCAGTCCTGTTATCCAGTGGAGTGGCCGCATATCTTGCCGGACGACAGTTTTGGGCTGGCCTAGAAACGGCTCGCCGAACCTTGGGGATTGCAGTAGTGCTGGGCACCTTCTTCTTGGTGTTTCAAGGCTACGAGTGGGTGCAGATGCTTGGGTTCGGATTGACGATGACTTCCAGCACTTATGGAGGATTGTTTTACCTCATCATTGGTGCCCACGGGGTGCATGTGCTTGGGGCGCTGATTGCTCTGGCTTATACATGGATGCGGATGAACCCCGCTCAGGAACGGCCCCTCACGCAAGGAGGGGCTTCGGCGGTCCGGATGCTGTGGTACTTCGTGGTTGGCGTGTGGCCGATCCTCTACGTCCTCGTTTATCTGGCATGAAACCGCAAGTGTGCCCTGAAACTCGACTCCGCTACCGTGCGCTCTGGACTTGCGTTGTTGCCAGCATTTCTCTATTTTNNTCNAACAGTGTCTTTGCATGCGCCACCTGTTTCTCAGGGGTTGAGAATCGGGAGGCCTTCTATCTGACAACCGCGCTGCTCATGCTGCTGCCGATCACCATGGTCGGNTCCATTTCCTTCTGGATCATCCGGCAGTACCGCAAGCAGCGCTGACGCGCCGATTCCGGACTNCCNATGCCCACCCTGCGAATCCTCGTCCTGCTGCTCCTAATTGGGGTCAACCCTGCGCAGAGGTTTGCTGCAACGCTACGGCCCAGTTCCCTGGTTTTCTACGACTACCCCGGAGCCACAGTAGTCGTCGTGGAGAAATCGGGATGNGATCTGCGAATTTACCGCTACGGAAGCAAGTGGGAAAANGTNGCGCAGTACTCNTGCACNGCNGGGCNGAANANCGGNGACAAGTTCNNAGAAGGCGACCTNCGCACNCCAAACGGGGTGTTCTGGACTGTCCGGGAGTGGACAGGCACCGAACTGATCAAGACCTATGGCGCAGACGCACAGATTTATGGGGCAGGCGCCTTCGTTCTCAACTATCCGAATCACCTCGATCAGCTTCTCAAAAAGAATGGGGGCGGCATTTGGATCCATGGTTCGGGCAAATGGCAACCCGTAGCCACCCGTGGCTGCATTTCGGTGAACAACTGGGACTTCGCCCGACTGGCTCCACAAATTGCAGCTCGTGTCACTCCAGTCATCATCAGTAAATCCTTCCGGCTCGTCACGGACAAGCAACTCAGCTTGGTGCAGCAGTACCTCTTCAACTTCTTGGAGCAGTGGCGGACGGCATGGGAATCGAATCAGACGGAAGCCTACTTGAAGCTCTATTCTGAGGATTTCCGGAACAAGCGCTGGGATTATGAAGGCTGGACTGCCCACAAGCGTGAGGTGAATCAGGCGAACCAAGATCGGAGCATCCAGATCAGCAATGTCTCGATCTTTGAATATGAAAGCATTTATCATATACGGTTTATGCAGCACTACGAATCCACGGGAACCAAGGATTTGGGCTGGAAGGAATTGTACGTCCGCCGGAAAGGAACGCAGTTGCGCATTCTCAGCGAAACTTGGCGGAAGCTGGAAAAGGGCTTCCAGCCTCTGCAACTCAGCCCCAGCCCCAATTTTTTGATGGCCTTCAAGGAATTTGGTGCGCCCTCAATGTGAGGGTTTTTGACAGCGAGGAACTTATCCGAGACAGCAACGTGAAACAACACACGATCAACCGACAGAACTACACCATCCTCAAAACCGGGAGCGCTTCCGGGCAACTGCGCCTGAGCTTCATGTGGGGAAAATTCGACTTCCGATTACTCCTCAAGTCCGTTGAATCTACAGAGGCGGAGGCTCAGCCGAAGCGCAGTTTTCAGCGGGATGGCCTCCACTATCAGGTAGCCTCCCTGCAACTTCAGCTTCGCAACCGCTGGTACGAATATGTGAAACCCACGGCCCACGGGCTGCAACTGGAGGAAACCCAGTGGCGGTGGGAGGGGGCCACCCACCATGCGGAATTTCCGAAGAACCTGCTGGCCGCAGCGTGTCAGTTAGCGGAGCAGGAACTTGACTTGGAGTCCATGCAACCCATCGCTGCCTGATGTCCGACACCGAGATTTTAGAAACGGCACCTGCACCGATCCGGAAGGTTCATATCCAGACCTGGGGCTGCCAGATGAACGAGTATGACACCGACAAGATGCTTGGTGTCCTCAAGCAGGACTACGTTTTCACGGAGCATCCGGAAGAGGCGGACCTGATCTTGTTGAACACCTGCTCCGTGCGAGAAAAGGCCGAACACAAGGTCTTCAGCCAGCTTGGAAAACTACGGAAGTTGCAGGCACAGAAACCGAACCTCCGCATTGGCGTGGGGGGCTGTGTGGCACAGCAGGAGGGCAAAGCCATTCTGCAACGTGCCCGCAACGTTGATCTTGTTTTTGGCACCGACAACCTCTACGACCTGCCGGAACTGCTCGCAAAGGTTGAGCAGGGGCAGCGGGTGGTGCGTACCGAGCGCAAGGCACACCGCCAGAAGGTGCGCAATTTCGTGCCCGGCTACACCTTCGAAGCCTTTAAGCCCGGACTCAAATCGCACTTGGCGATCACCAAGGGCTGCAACAACTTCTGCTCCTTCTGCATCGTTCCAATCACACGGGGGCTGGAGGTGAGTCGTGAGGCGAGCAACATCCTCGATGAAGCGAAGCGGCTGGTGGATTCCGGAACCAAGGAAATCTGTCTGCTCGGGCAAAACGTAAACTCGTACAAGGCGAACGGCGTCAGTTTTGTGAAACTGCTGGAGGAGTTGGATCAAATCTCCGGGCTGGAGCGGGTGCGCTTCACATCGCCGCACCCCAAGGATTTTCACGAGGAACTGGCGGATGCTATCCGGGATCTGCGCACGGTTTGCGAGCAAATGCACCTACCCTTGCAATCCGGTTCGAATACGATTCTGCGCAGCATGCGTCGCTGGTACACCCGGGAGCAGTTTCTGGAAAAGGTCGTGATGCTGCGGTGTCGGGTTCCGGAAGCCGCGCTTTCCACCGACCTCATCGTCGGTTTTCCGGGCGAAACCGCTGCGGATTTTGAGGACACTTTGGAGATGGTCCGCGAGGTTGAGTTTGACCTGATGTACACCTTCAAGTACTCTCCACGTCCGGGAACCCCGGCGGCACAGTATGACAACCAACTTCCGGATGACGTGCGGCGTGAACGCCTGCGGATTTTGCTGGAGGTTCAGGAGAAAATCTCGCACACCAAGCAGGCGGCGCTGGTGGGTTCCGAACAGGAAGTACTGATCGAAGGACGACACCCCCGCGAACCCGGATGCTGGATGGGCCGCACCCGTGGGAACTATGCGGTTGCCGTGGCTGCTGAAACGGCTCGCGCTGGCGAACTGCTGCCCGTTCGCATCACCCGTCCCCGTCCCCATCTCTTGGCGGCAGAGCCGCTGTAAGTTTCGGCGTTCCGGAAGCTTTAGGCTTGGAGCGCATCTGTTTTTTGGTCAATCGGAATGACCCCGCAACCTCGTATCCTCTACCAGTCGCATCGGCTGACCTGTCCCATCTGCCAACGTGAAGGCGACTGTGAAGCGCACTTGGTGGAGACGTGGCAGGAGGGGCACCGCACCGAGCATCTGACGCGGGCTTTGGGGGGACATCCGGAGGCCTTCCGACTGAAGCAGCAGTTGCAGGAACGCTACGCAAAGCCAGAGCAGTGCTTCCCCGGATGCGCGGTTGTGGAACATCACGAGGACATGCCGGAAAGCCACCAGCCCCTATTTTCCGGAAAGGCGGTGGTGCATTCCCCCAAAAACCTCCGCTGGTTTTCCCTCTTTCATCAGGAAGGGCCACGCCTCCTGAAGCGACATCGGGCACTGGTCCGCTCCCTCTTGGACCGCCCCAAGCGGATGCGGCACCTGTTGCACACCCTGCGGCAGGGCGGTTCGGAGCCAACTCCGACTTCTCAGCCCGCTTCTGTCCCGCAGACTCCAGAATCGTCGTCCCAACAGCTTCAGTTTGGTTTGGAAGCGGAGGCTCCGGATTATGTGTACACCTTGGCTCAGGAGCTTTCGGTGCCAAGGTTCAACCTGCCGGGAGAAGAGATGCAATCCGAACCGTGCTTGCAGGTGGACGAGGTCGGTGATTTAGCCGCAGGAATGGCAGACTGGGGAATGTCCGGAGAAAACGAGCCTCCACAAACCCCAGATTGGGTGCTCCCGAAAACTCCGGACGATTGCAACCGTTAGGAGCATTGCGCAACCCGGCAGGAAAAATACCGAAAGCGCCGCGCAAAGTTTTATGAATCGGAACTGCGGTGCAGCTTGAGCCGTTCGGCCGCCAGCCAGTCGCCGAGGTGGAGTTGCTGAAGGTCGGGCATTTGGTAGCGTTGCTCGATGATGAAGTTTTCGAGAAACGGGCCAACTTGCAGCAGAAAATGCTCACGCCATGCGGGTGTTGCTTCCAGAGTGGCATCGTAGTGCAACTCGCCGACGCCAAACTGACGATTGAAGCGGAAGCGCTGCATCTCAAAGCCGGATGCGACAAACGCGAGTTCGAGACGTGAGGCTTTGAGATCGAACATGATCCGGAAGTGCCCGTTGGCATCAGGACGCACCAGTCTAGCTCTGGGGGTGTAGAGGGGAGAAGCTCCGTCAAACTCGACAAACTGCCCGTAATACTCCTTGATGATAATGAAGGTGTCCGTGTCGGGCAGGTTGCCTTGCTGATCCACGACAGCACCGCTCACAGTCTCAGTGGTCCAGCCGAATTCGTAGTCCACAGACTTGGGGTAGCATGAACTCAGCAGCAGCAATACAACAGCCAGCAGCAGAAAACCGAAGCGGTCCCGATTCCATGTTGCAGAAGGGCGGCTTGTGTTCCGTGAGGGCTTATGGTAAAACACTGTCTTGGTTGGTTACAATTGCAACTTCAGCTTAGCACGTTCCATGATTCCTGAAGAAGTCTTCTATCTGTTCATCTTCCCGTGGATTGGGGTCATCGCCGCCGTTCCGGGTATTCCGATCACCTTCGTCGCCTTGGGTTGGGCCGCTCAGGCACTGGGGCTGCTCTCAGACAAAAGCAGCGACGCTGCCGAAGTTTCCTAGGCGGCGGCTCACTTCCCTGCCTTGCGGGGCGTTGAACGCCCCCGAACACGCGCCACTCCGCCCATTTCGATGCTGCTCTCTGCTTTCCAGATGATTCGGGCAATGTTCATGATTACGCTGATCATCCTCAACACGATGGTGTTTTCTGGCATCATGGTGGCCCTCTCTCCTCTTAAACTGATGCTGCCTTTTCCGGCGTGGCGACACTTCTGGACTGCATGGTTTGTGGAAATGGGAGCAACGTGGTCCACCGTCAACAGCCGATTCCTCGACTGGAGCCACTCCACCAAAATTGTGCTGGACCTGCCGGAAGGTTTGTCCCGGAACCGCAGCTATCTCGTTTTGGCAAATCACCAGACCTGGGTGGACATGCCTGTTCTGGAATACGCACTCGCTCGCCGGATCCCCGGACGACGCATCTTCATCAAACAATCCCTGATCTGGGTGCCGTTTCTTGGGCAGGCGTGCTGGGCGATGGATTTTCCGTTCATGAAACGCTACACCGCAAAGCAACTTGCGAAAAGTCCGGAACTGCGAGAACGTAATTTGGAAACCGTGCGTAAAAACTGTGAACGCATGAAAGGAATGCCCAGCACCCTGCTGAATTTTTCGGAAGGAACACGCTTCACCTCTGCCAAGCACGCAAAACAAAGCTCGCCGTACACGCATTTGCTCAAGCCAAAGATTGCGGGAGTGGCAACCGTGATTGGCCTGCTTGGGGATTCGCTAGATGCCGTCTTGGACTTGACCATCGTGTACCCAGACAATCCGGAATGTCCCACCGTCATCGACCTGTTTGCAGGCAGAATTCCACAGGCGGTGATACAGGCCCGGTTGCTGCCTGTTCCGGGGTCTGCCGAGTCTGAAGACCCAGGGGCCAGTCCTCGGGTGCGGAAGTGGCTACTGCAAATCTGGAAAGAGAAGGATCACACCATTGCCGAAATCCTCGGCAAGCCCCAAGCCAGTGCCGCTTGAGCGATGCCTGAAAAACTCCTTGTCCTCCAGCGTTTCGATTCCCCTTTGGGGCAAATGGTGATGGTCGCCCGCAACAATCACATCTGCCGAATCGATTTTGAAACCCTCTCGTATCAACCGTTTGATTCCAAAGCACTGGAGCGCAAGGGTTTACGGATTGTGGAACAGGAAACCGAAGTGCTGGCTGAGGCGCAACGTCAGCTTGAGGAGTATTTCGGCGGCAAGCGCTTTGAGTTCGATCTGCCGTTGGCTCCCGAAGGCACCACGTTTCAGCAGCAGGCATGGCAGGCACTGCGAGAGATTCCCTATGGCGAAACCCGCAGCTATCAGCAACAGGCCGAGCGTTTGGGGGATGCCCGCTTTGCAAGAGCGGTGGGACACGCTAACGGGCGCAACCCCATCTCCATCATCGTCCCCTGTCATCGTGTGCTTGGCAAGAACGGCAAGCTCACCGGCTTTGCCAGCGGCGTGGACA